>JBMOKZ010000389.1:0-5881 GCA_049324195.1 Candidatus Zixiibacteriota bacterium
GGTTGAGATTTAAACCACCTGTATTTAGCCTTTCAAATACATGATAAATGCTAGAATCGTCTTCTGGACTTAATTGTTGTACAATTGTTGCTCTTAGAACACTATCTTGAAGTTGGAATCTATCTGCTTCTAATAACTCTTCAAATTTACGTCCTGCCCATTTATCTTTAACATTTTTTAATCTAAAAGAACCTTCACCGAACAAACCTTTAAAAAACCTAATGGCTGTCATAATCCTTTGTTGACCATCAATAATTATTAATTTATTAGTCTCACGTTCTTTATATAAAAACACACCAGGTACGGGTAACCCTAATAAAAAAGATTCAATGAGTTTGCTCGCACGTACCTGATCCCATATGTATTGACGTTGGAATTCAGGTACTACAAGTTGGCCTGATTTTTCTTTATCGAAATATCCTTGAAGAGTTATATCCGCCGGATAGTATGATATTTCATATGTAATAGTATCCTTTTCTTGTTCTTCGGATTCTTCCGTTTCTGCAACATTCCAGTTTTCTTCTTCACTATTCACGTAATTTATCTCCTATCACTATTGTTAGAAAAATATCATACTTATTTTATGATGGTACTCATTCTTGATATTAATGTACATGATACTAATTATGCTGTCAAGAAGAAATACAAGGAATATATGTAACGGGAATAATGTAGTAATCGTAGGTCAAGCCAACTTGGGGCTTGACTCTTCTCTGACACATAAAAAAGGCCGCTTAAAAAAGCGGCCTTTTTTAATCTATGGACAATCCTTAGACGATAGCGTTTTAGCGGATGGTGCCTTCGTAAGTAGCGGTCAACTGCTTGGTCTTGATGGCCGGTGTGGTGTAATCCGGCAGCAGCATCGGGGCGATACGCCCGTCAGCGACTCCGGACGCGTCGATTTCCTTGTTGTATTTCGCGACGTGGTCGAGCGTCAGCTTGCCGTCTTTTGCCTTGGACTTGACATAGGCCGCGGCGCTTTCGCCGGCGATTCGGCCGTACACCATGATATCCAGAAGCGAGTTACCCATCAGGCGGTTTTCGCCGTGGGTGCCGCCGCCGACTTCACCGCCGAGGAACAAGCCCGGCAGGGCGGTCGCGCCGTCGCGGGTGAATTCCAACCCGCCGTTCTGGTAGTGCAGGGTCGGGTAAATGAGCATCGGCTCTTTCGAGATATCGATACCGAAGCGTTTGTAGAGAATATACTTCCCGGGGAATTCGCGTTTGACCGTACCCTCGCCGGAGAGCATGTCAATCATCGGCGAGTCGAGCCAGATACCGCGTTTACCGGTAGGAGTGGGAATGCCCTGGTTGCGTTCGATGCATTCGCGGATGATGGCCGAGGCTTCGACATCGCGCGGTTCGCGTTCATTGACGAACTGCTGGCCGTGGATATTGACCAGATTGGCCCCGGAGCCGCGGAATTTCTCGGTGATGAGAATACCCTCGGCCTGTTCCGGAAAGACGATACCGGTCGGGTGATACTGGACGGTGTGCAGGAAACAGACCTTCACGCCGGCGCGGTAGCCCATGACGATACCGTCGGCGGTGGCGCCGTAATGATTGGTGGTCATGAAACCCTGGATGTGCAGCCGGCCGCAGCCGCCGGTGGCCATGACGACCGCTTTGGCTTTGACCACGAGGTATTCCTCGGTTTCCATATTGTACAGGACCGCCCCGGCGCACTGGCCGTGTTCATTGAGAACCAGCTCGACGGCGGGGGAGAATTCGATTACGGTGATGTCTTTGTTGCGGTTGCGGGCCTCGTCGCGGACGGTGCGCATCATCTCCGCGCCGGTGATATCGGCCGCGAAGTGCATGCGCTTGCGGCAGGTGCCGCCGCCGTGAATGGTTTTCAGGGTGCCGTCGGGGAACTTGGAAAAATTGCAGCCCAGGCTCTCGAGCCATTTAATGACGTCGGGCGCCTTGGTGACCAGCGTCTCGACCAGTTCAGGGACGTTTTTAAAGTGGCCGCCGCCCATGACGTCGAGATAATGGAAGTAGGGCGAATCCTTGTGGCCCTTGGTGGCGGCCTGAATACCGCCCTCGGCCATCATGGTGTTGGCGTCGCCGTGGCGGAGTTTGGTGGCGATAATGACTTTCGCACCGTGTTCCTGGGCAAGCAGGGCGGCTGCAGTACCGGCGCCGCCGCCGCCGATAATCAGCACGTCAGTCTCGTAATCGACTTTGTTCAGATCTATTTTAGCCGGATCCACGCGACTCTTAGCCTCGAGCAGGTCGGCCATCTCGTGGGCGATGCGGTAGCCCTTGCTGGGACCGACTTTCAACTCCCGGCGGCCTTCCTCGATGAAATCCGGGTGGTGTTTGAGGATGTCGTGACGCTCCTCGAGGCTCATGAACGGGACCTCGACATTGTTCTTCTTCTTTTCGACCCGTTCCGCCCGCGTGCTTTCGACGACCTTAATCAGTTGTTTCAGTTCTTCTGGATATGGCATGTTAAACCTCTATTTCAAATCATTTTTTCACGATTAAAGGTACTGGTTGTTTTTGGGAGCCCAGTCTTCGCCGGCGGTGGCGGGTTCCATCTCCCGTGCCTGGTACGTTTTCTTGAGCGTATCCTCGTCCATGGCTTTCAAGTTAGCCAGCGGTTCGCTGAACCGTTTGGCCTCGATATTGGCGGTCATGGTTTTCAGGTGTTCCGCTCGCGGGGTCAGGTAGGCTCCTTTGATGCGGCGGGCCAGTTGTGCGATATGGTACTGGGGCAGTTCGCCCATGCAGCGGCTGGCGCACAGGCCACACTGGATGCAGTCGAACGAAAGCTCGGCCGCCTTGGCGATATCGCCCCGCTTCATGGCGGCGATATAATCCATCACCTGGACATCCATCGGGCAGACCTTCGTGCAGGCGTTACAGGCCACACAGCGGAAAAGCTCGGGATAGAGTTCGAAAACTTCCTCGGGCGTGCCGGTGATACCGTCGAAATCGTAAGTGGCGCGCATCGCGGGATAGAACGGAATCTGGGTCAGGTACATTTCCGGCTCGACAACGGTCTGGCAGGCCAGGCCGACATGGATTTTATAATCGCCCGGTTTGCGGTAAACCGTGCTGCAGGCGCCGCAAACGCCGCCCCGGCAGCCGCAGCCCCGGATATATTTGTACCCGGCGTATTCGATGGCTTTCATGATAGTCAAGGAATCGGGGACCTCATACTTTTTGCCCATGATATAGATGGGAATCAGTTTGACCTTGACCTCTGTCTTGGTTGCAACCTCTGTAGAACTCATCTTAACCTCATATCTAAAAGCATATTGTTTTTTCGTTTCTTATGACGCCGCCCCGGTGATGAACTTCTTGTTTCTCAGAAGTTCCAGGGAGCTGTTGCGGTTTAACTCGAAGTTATTCAGCGCCGGGTCAAGACCCAGAGCGACCGCCATCAACTGGGTGAAATAGTAAATGGGGATTTCTCTGGCGTCGGTATAGGCGGTCAGGACGTCGTCCTGACGGCTGCCCAGGTTGTAATCGCACAGGGGGCAGGCCAGAGCCAGAGCCTCGGCGCCGTGGTCCACGGCGTCTTTCAGGATACCGTGCGAAACCGACAACGCGGCGTCGGGGTTGCCCAGTACCTGGTAGGAGCCGCAGCAGACGCTTGACGAGGAGAAATCAACCACGGTCGCGCCCAGAGCCTCGAGAAAATCTTTCATCACGGCGGGATTGTCGGGATGGTCCACCGCGACCTCGCGCGGGCGAAGCAGCGTACAACCATAATAAGGGGCTATTTTCAAGTCCGTCAGTGGAACCTTGATTTTCTCTTTGACTTTATCCCAGCCGATTTCATCGCGCAGGTAATTAAGGAAATGAACGACCTTGACCTCACCGGCGTAATCCGGTTCCTCGTCCATGAACAGGTTGATGGTCTTGCGTTTTTCTTTGTCGTTTTTCATCAGTTCGTTGGCGCGGGCAAGGGTGTTATAACACATCGAGCAGAGCGTCATGACGGTGTCATGGCCCTGTTCCTTAACCCTGATTAAATCGCGAACCGGGGCGATAATGTGTATCAGGTCGTCGTCGGCCAGCGAATAAACCGCTCCGCAGCAATTCCAGCGAGGGAGCTCTTCACATTCGATGCCCAGAGCTTCAAAACAGGCCAGGGCAGAATTCTCGAGATTTTTAGCCTTGGTCTTTAAGGTACATCCGGGATAATAACTGATTTTCATGGCTCACCTCACGAAGTCAATTTTCTGAAGCCGGCTACCATCGCGATTTGAGGGAGACTGGTAATCTCCTTCTTTTGCAGGCGAGACGGTTCAATCTGGTTAATGTTCTGACGAAGTCGAATCAGGCGGAGAGCCTCCATGACTTTGGGGATGTCGATACCGCGCGGACAGCGTACCATGCAGGTATGGCACGAGGCGCAGGTCCAGGGGGTATTGGACTGGTCGATTTTTTCCTGAAGGCCGAGCTGCAGAAAAGCCATCAGGCGACGGGGAAGGATGGTAATATGTTCGGCCATCGGGCAAGAACCGGAGCAGGTACCGCACTGGTAACATTTCTGGAAATTCTCGCCACTGATCTCCATCACCTTTCGTTTGAACTCTTCATTGCTTGTCTGGTTGAAAATCTCTAATGGCATTAAAACCTCATATGATAAAATAGATTGTTATTTTTCAGTAAAAAAACAGGTAAAGTCTTAGTTGAAATTTGCCTCCACAAACAATAAAGTGAAACTTTTCACAATATGGAACAGCTTTTATCAACTTGTATTATATGGAATTTGCAAGGAAAACACAACCACTTTGCGAATATTTTCACTAAATTTTCAGAAATTATTTTGCGGTCGAACAGGTTGTTCTTTAGATATTTGTGAATTGGGGGTTATTATTGTAAATTCAAAGAATTTGTTTCAGTCAGTTGCTCGGTGAAAAAATAACCGTAATCATCGGTTAACTCGTTGATATATTTAATATAACCGTAACCGGGAGCGAAAAACTGATGGGTGCGACAGGTATTACTGGTGCAATAACTCCGCCAGTAATAGCAGTTAAAGGTACCAGCCGGAACCGTAATGATCGTGTCGAGACTGACCAACTCTTTATAACCATTTTCGAGTTGGGTTATTTCGCCTTGAACGAGCGGATATTTAATTTTTAATTCAGGAGTAGCGGCGACGTCAGAACGGTACCATAATCCGTTAACTTTGTGACACAAAAAATGATAACTGTGGGTAATATCTCCCATGTAATTGAATTCTTTGTCGATACGGTACCAGTATTCATTGTCGATAATCACTCGGCTGGTGACCGTGGAACTACCGGTGATAGTCATGGAGATTTCCCCGGATGGGTAATAGAGGCGGATAATTTCGCTCCAGGAATTGCCGATTGCCAAAGGCATCAGACAGGGAATTTCTTCCTCCGGCTCCAACGGCTCTTTGGTGGAGCAGGAAATAAAAAAGGATGCGAATATAAGGAAAGTCAAAGCTGAAATTCTGAAATTCATGTTTGTTCCCCCAATTTAAAAACTGAAACTCAACAGTAATCCATTGCTTGTTGGATTAACGATCAGTCCGTAAGTGTCAGAATTACATTTTTTCCGGCCCTTGAGGTATTTGAACCATAAATACCCGGTTACCGCACCGGCGGCAACCGTCACGACTCCGCTTACTTTTTTAAGATTATTGGCGCTTTTATAATTATCATAAAGGTTCTGGGGGTAAGTTCCACTGGCGATGTAATCGTCCCATTTGTCGCTGGCCCGGCTTGAACTGTAAAGATAGAGCCCAACTGAAGCCGCGAAAACCCCGGAACTTATAAGTGCGGTTGTTGACGAGGGACACCCCGAGGATTTGGCCGGCGGCCGGGTTGCCGTCGCCTGAGGATTATCCACGAGGAACCTGGCCGTGTTCATCAAATCTTTGAAATCA
>JBMOKZ010000390.1:0-5868 GCA_049324195.1 Candidatus Zixiibacteriota bacterium
GTCGCGCCAGCTCCAACAGCCCCACCTTGTTCCCAATAATCTTCTGTTCTTGAGTCATCTGACATTCCTCCAATGAATATATCTCATTGTTTATATCGACATGTCAGATTAAGTCTTGACTATCTCAAATTAGGTCTTTAAATGAATCTTTTCGAAAAATACTAATCGATTATATATAAATGTAATGTAAGTTTTAAAATTACAGTGTGTTATAAAATATAAGATTTTATTAAGGCTATAAGTATTTGTCGCACTTGCAATTACGGTCAATGGCGGAGGAGGTAGGATTCGAACCCACGGTACCTTGCGGTACAACGGTTTTCAAGACCGCCGCTTTCGACCACTCAGCCACTCCTCCGACTCGGTCTTTATCGCCCTCTAAGTAATCAAATATTGACCGCAAGTCAAGTTGATTAAAAGACTGAGATTGCCCCGGCTAAAGACGTGGTGTTCTGTCCGCGACTGCATAAGAAAAAGACGCCCCGAAGAGCGTCTTTATATTTAACGTCAGCAGCCAGCTATTCAATAAACAGCTTCCGACCTTAATTTCATTGTTCTTGACAGTCGGTTTTGACCGAATCCGATTCCTATTCTTCGCTGCCGCACAAATCGGTTTTGGTCCACTGGTATTCGCCGTTGGTAACGGTGATGGTTTCCATCGCGCCGTCAAATACCATATCCATTGTCCACCCCCCGGAAATATCCACCAGCGTGGTATCGCCGACACAATCAAGGTCGATATTCAAAGCAAAGTGTATCGCACCCGCGGTCGGGCAAACTTCGGCCGTATCGATCGAATCGAGATTGATCACCAGGTTGTCAATGGTCGAACTCGCGGTCACCATCAGCGAGCACAAACTCAAGCCGTCGTCAACCGGCACAAACCGGGAACTGAGGCTGTCCGATGAGAAGGCGTTTATCATCGTGTTGGCCGGAGGCGCTCCGGCTATTCTCAAACGATAATGGCCGGCGGCATCGGCTTCTTCGCCCAAGTTGTTCCACCATTCAGCCCGGATATGCTCACGGGCCTCGAGCGAATCCGGCTCCCCGACCAGGACATACACCGGCAGACCGCCCTGATAAACCTTGATCGAATCGGTACCGACGACCTCAAGCGTATCGACCTCGAGAATTCCCGATTGATAAGCGGCAAACTCGAAATAGAAAATATACCAGCCGCCCGAGGTATCGAATGTCACCGAATCGAAAACAATCAGGGGTTCACCCTCGGCGGTGGCGAAATTATAACCGCTCTTCTTAATTTCTTCGGGAATAAGGAAACTGTCCAACAGCGCCAGCGTACTGAAAAGAGCATACTGGCTCAATTCCATCGACTGATCGGCGACTACATCTTCAAAAAACTGAAATTCAGCCGAATTCGGATCGCCTTCTTTGAGCGGATTTTCATCGTCGTCGTCGCTACAGCCCATAACAAACGAAAGGGCCAGCCCGCAGCAAAGCAGAGTTAAAAACCAAAAGAAACGTTTCATCTTATAAAATCCTCCAATAATTTTCATTTTGCCTTATATCGGCGACATTTTCAAGGTAATTTAGAAAAAAAGACAAGACCAAATATCCGTCAGCGGCGCGCCTGGGGTCCGCCGTAGAGACCGATATGCGAGGTCGTACCGTCGATATTGTATATCAGACTATCCCCGGCGTGAAGGGCCGGCGAACTTTCTTTCACATGAAAATCGCTATCCCCGACAAACAGGGGGTCCATATTCAGGTTGCCGTTAATACCGTTTTGATCCCAGATATCCCGGTATTCGCCATCCTTATTGTTCCAGACGATATTGTATTCAAACTTCCATTTGGCCCAGTCGCCGTAGTTCCATACTCCGACACAGGGGCAGACCCACTGGTCCCGCCAGCCGTTCTCGGTGATGATATTGTTGATAATCCTCCCGCGGCTTTCGGTGGACCAGGGCGCGACCCCGCAGTTGCCGTTACGGGTGATGACATTATTGATGGCTTCGAGCGTGGACTGGCCGGTACCGATTATGCCCCACCCGAGATTTTCATGGACGAGATTATTGCGGGCGATGACGACCGAGGTTCCGAATGAGCCAATGCCTTTCCAGTAACCGGTGACCTCGTTGCGATAGGCGACACAGACGGCGTCCCAGGTTACGCCGATACCCACTCCCCGGCCGTCTTTAATCAGGCATTCGACAATCATGGCATAGGCGCCGCGGTAAAGAGCCACGCCGTCCCAGCCGTTATTGACGATCTCGCATCGGTCCGCGATAATCTCGGCGCCCTCGCGGCCGAAAATGCCACCGATACCGACCACCACGGAATCGATCCGGTTATCGTTGTCGCGAATCGACACCTCTTCTATCCGGACCTGCGAATTGCGGACAACGATACCGGCATCGGTAGCGTTGCCGTCGGGATCGCGTTTCCCGCCGGTGACCGTCAAATTTTTAACCTGGGAGCCGTGGGAATTTTCGAAATACAAGCCGTAACCGGCATTGGTCACCAGGCGGGTCAGATCGCGGTCCTGCCCGATGATAACGAGAGCCTTGTCTTTAACGATGAAACCATAAGAGGCGTTGACCGCCGTCTGCGGTTTTTCGCAGTTGCCGCACAGCGGGTCAACAAACCCGGTCGGAGTGGCTTCGAAAATCTTGGCTCCGAGAATCAGCGTATCGCCATCGGCGGCGTAATCGATAATACCCTGAAGGTCCGAGCCGCGCTCGACAGTCAGACTGGTTGCCGACACCGAACCGGAAAACATCAGAACGGTAATGAATAAAAAAAACCTGCCCTTCATGCAGGCAGGTTAAAACAAACCCGTACGACGGGCAAGTTTAAAAATTGATCCCGACTTTACATTTTAAGCCGATAGAAACCTTTCAGCGGATATTCGGTACCCAGTCCCTTGATCTCTTCGAGAGTAATCCAGGGATTGTCTTCATCGCCGTTAAACAGCGGGATATAAAAATCACAAGCTTCGGGACAGCCGGTACCGACCGCGTAAAGCTTGTCTCCCTCATTATTTTCGAGAACGTTTAAAATCACGTACACTTTGCCCTGGCGACCCTTTTCGTCCCGAGTTATCCAGATATCGCCCGGGCTTACTTCTTTCTCTTCCAGCGTATCGCAGTTTTCCGCCAGAGCCTGGTAATTCATATTGAAAGCTACGATATCGATAAATTTGTTGAATTCTATTTCGGTATCTTCTCTCTTTTTCGACGGGACATAGGCCAGGTTACCGAGCCGGTCCTTGACGACGACGTTTTTAAGCCATTTCATATAAGTCAAAGATTCGCCCTGGCGGGGCATGAGTTCGAGCTTATGGATGTTCCGGTTAAGCCGGAGATATTCCGCGGCGAGCTGGACGGGTATCAGATAATCGATGAAATGAGCGGTGCGCCAGGGCAGTTGCACCCGGCGCGAAAATTCGCCGACCTTGATAAAAATGCCTTTGCCGAGAGCGCTGACCGGTATCCCTTTTCTCCAGAGGGGTAACCGGCTGATCCATTTCTGATAGGACGACAAATTATCGGTCTTGATCCGATAACCATCAGGTATGACGAACTCCGTCTCGTAAGTGTAAAGTTTATGGCGGTCTTCCAGGAAAGGATAGTCGTTGATATAATCATCGTAACCTTTATCCCCCTTGACAATCTGGGAAGACGCGGCCACGCTTAACAACAAAAGCAAAAAAATTAACGTTACAGAAAATCGAATCATTTCTCCAAATCCTTCCAGAGTTGATAAGCTCTTCTGACATGAGGAATCGTAATCGAACCGCCGACCACCAGAGCTACGGAAATCAACTCGTCGAATTCCTCGTCTTTGAGCCCCAATTCTTTAAGTTGAATGACATGATAGGTGATGCAATCATCACATCTTAACACCATCGAGGCTACCAGACCCATCATTTCTTTGGTTCTGGCATCCAGGGCGCCGTCGCGGTAAACGGCATTGTCCAGACCGAAAAACCTCTTGATATTGAGATCATCCCGTTTCAGAATGATATCGTTCAGTTTTTCGCGTTCTTCTTTAAATCTTTTTACCCGTTCGGACATTTTTATCTCCCGTTTTTTTAATATTATCTTATTTATCTGCGGCGGGCAACAAAAACAGAACGCCGGATTAAGCTTTTAATAATTATAAACTTAGAAGATATTGGCTCTTTCCAGGGCGCGGGCCAGCTTGCTGGAAAGCTGTTTTTTAAACGGTATATTAAGAGTCTTGAAAAGCTTCTTCAAATCGTTTTCGACTGTTTCAATCTGACGGATGTCTTTCAACTCGATCTCAACCTCGTAATCGCTGGACCCGTCGCTGAACTCGGTTTTGTCCACTTCAAAAACATAGTCCCCATCAGCCAACCGGCAGGTTTTCCGCTGGCGGACGTTCTCGAACTGAATCAGTTTCGCCAATTTCAAATCCGGGAATTCCCTTTTGATGAATTCCACCGGTGAAACCTCGAGACTCAAAGCATCCAGCCTCAATTTCAAAATCTCCAGAGCCGCACTTCGGGTTATTTCAGCCTCGATTTCCTGGCGCACCATGGCCGAGCCGGTCTGTTGACCGCTGTCCTTGACGGTTATCAGCCCCCGGTCATTTTCTACCCGAACCCGGAAAATCCAGCCACGCTCCGTAAGGTGCCGGTTCTCGCTGTCGAAGAAACCGTTAATCTGGTGGTCTTCGCTTTCGATATTACCCAGAAACCCCATCAGTTTCAGGTAATCGGGGAAAGATTCCAGTTCGAGTTTAATTTCTATCTCGAGATTGTTTTCTGATTCGCTCATGAAAGTAATTAAAAGATATTAAACAGAAAAAACAATATTTTTTTCAAGGGGCGGATTTCCCCGGAGGGGGAAATCCGCAATCGTTTTAGACCATATAGAGTTCGGTAATATCACTGTTGTCGTCGGCGTTAAAAACCTTGAACTCCTGCTGCGACAAGGTGGTGTCACGAACGACATTGATTTTGAACTTATGAATTTTCATCATCCGTTCGACCCGGTTAGTGCCGTTCTCGGCTATGATGGTCGCCAGCGGCGGACAAATGACCAGGTGATAATTCTTGTACTGCCGGTTGGCGGCGGCGCGCATGAACCATCGTTCGATTTTCGTCGCCATGTTCTCCTTGGAGACAATCCGGCCCAGTCCGGCGCAATGCGGACAGGGTTCGGACAGGGAATGCATATGCGACGGCCGTACCCGCTCGCGCGTCATCTCGATCAGACCGAACTCGGTTACCGGATTGATGCCGCGTTTGGCCCGGTCGTTCTTGAAACAGTTTTTGTATTCCTCATAGAGTTTCCGGCGATTGTCCCGGTTGTACATGTCGATAAAATCACAAACAATCAAGCCGCCGATATCCCTCAGCCTGATCTGGCGGGCAATCTCTTTGGCGGCCTGCAGATTAGTCTCCAGGATAGTCTGTTCCTGGTCCTTGCGGCCGACAAATCGACCGGTGTTGACATCGATTGTGACCATGGCCTCGGTCTGGTCGATAATCAAATACGCCCCCTTCTTGATCCAGACCTTCCGCTGCAGCATTTTGTCAATCTCCGGTTCCAGATTATAAAGGTCGAACAGGGGCAGTTCGCCTTTATAAAGTTCCACCCGGTCCTTCAATTTCGGAGCCACTTGGCGGGCAAAGCTGATGACTTTTTTGTAATCAGACCGATCATCAACCAGCACCCGCTGGACATCGTCGGTGAACACGTCCCGAATCATCGAGACCACCATCTCGGCCTCCTGATGAATCAGCGAAGGCGCCTGAAGCGTTTCGGCTTTCTTTTTGAGCTTGGTCCAGAGCTTGAGCAGGCGCTTCAAATCGTTCTGGAAATCCTTTTCCGTTTTTCCCTCGGCCTCGGTTCGGACAATCAGCCCGAAACCCTC
>JBMOKZ010000391.1:0-1288 GCA_049324195.1 Candidatus Zixiibacteriota bacterium
CAAGCGTGTGCTGTATGCCCAATACAACGCCCCGTATCGATAACCAGGAAACGGTCAAGTTCGTGCAGGACCGGGCCAAAAACGCCGACGCCCGGGTGTACGTCTTCGGCGCGATAACCAAGAATATCGAGGGCAAGGAGCTGGCGGAAATAGGTGACCTGGTCTCGATCGGGGTGGTGGCGATTACCGATGATGGCAACTACGTGCAAAATCCGGCTATCATGCGCCGGGCGCTGGAATATTCCAAGATGTTCGGGATCCCGGTGGCGCAGCACGCCGAGGACGAGTTCCTTTGTGCCGGCGGAGTGATGAACGAATCGTTCCAGTCCTCTCGGCTGGGCATCAGCTCCCGTCCGGCGGTGGCCGAGGAAATCGCTGTCCTGCGCGATATCGCTCTCGCCCGCGTCACCGGTGCGCGCCTGCATTTGCAGCATATCACCACCAAGCGGGCGGTCAACGCGATTCGGCTGGCCAAGCAGGAGGGTATCAAAATCACCGCCGAAGCCACGCCGCATCATTTCGTTTTGACCGACGATGAAATCGGCAAAGAATTCAACACGAACCTCAGGGTCAATCCGCCGCTGCGCACCGCCGAGGACCGCGAGGCGGTTATCGAAGGGCTGGTGGACGGGACAATCGATTGTATCGCCACCGACCACGCGCCGCATTCGGTCGAGGATAAGGATTGCGAGTTCGATTTGGCGCCGTCGGGTATGATCGGGCTGGAAACCTGTCTGGGACTGGTGAAGACGCACCTGATCGACAAGGGGTATCTGAACTGGGCCGACGCCGTCCGGAAAATGACCGCCAACCCGGCCCGGATTTTCAAGCTCCAGGGCGGGTCGCTCGCGACCGGTTCGGTGGCCGATATCACCATCATCGACCCGAACAAAAAATGGAAAGTGAAAGCTGAAAACTTCCGGTCGAAATCAAAGAACTCGCCGTTTATCGACCGTATGCTCTCGGGGCAGGTGGCCCGCACGATTCTCGGCGGCCGCACCGTGTTTGAACGGTAATTAATAGAATACTGTTTTAAAATAAAGGCAGGTTTTTAAAGACCTGCCTTTTTTATCGGTATCACATTTTTTTATCTCCCCGGTTATGTGATTTAGCTTTTCTCTCCCGAATGGTATATAACAGTAGTCGAACCCTTGCGGTTTCGACGCTGGGTTAACGTCATAGCGAGGAGTTCGCCTCGGCGAACGACGTAGCTATCTCTCTGGAAATATCGGCTGAATAGGGAAGGAGAGATTGCCGCGCTCCGGCCTGCGGCCTCCGCTCGCAATGA
>JBMOKZ010000391.1:1298-5847 GCA_049324195.1 Candidatus Zixiibacteriota bacterium
AGCTGTAGCGGTTTCGACATTATGTGTTCCATCAGGTCTTACTCGACGAAGGGAAGTGACCTGACGGTTGATGGTACAACAAGAGCGGAAAGAGAGTGAATATATGAACGCCGACAATGAAAAACCGAACGCTAAAAACGATAATGTCATCGCCTCCGATGTCGGGCGGGTGGCCCCGGTGCCGCCGGGGGCCGATTATCTGGCGGCCGCCGACGGGGCGGTGCGGCGCGCCTCGCCGCTGTTCGCCGAGGCCGTCTGCGCCGGGTTCCCCTCACCGGCCAGCGACTATATCGAGGGCAAGCTCGACCTCAACGAGTTTCTGGTCAAACATCCCGCCGCTACCTTTTTCGTGCGGGCCGAGGGGGACTCGATGCTCGGGGCGGGGATTCATTCGGGCGATATCCTCGTGGTCGACCGCGCCCTGCAGGCGGCCGAGAACAAGGTCGTGATTGCGGTGGTGGACGGCGAACTGACGGTCAAGCGGCTGAAAAAAATCAAGGGGAAACTCCGGCTCGCGCCGGACAACGACAGCTACCGGCCGCTGGACACCGACGAGGAAAACGGGTTTGAAATCTGGGGCGTGGTCACGGCCGTCATCCACGCCGTGTGAGGTGGGACACCGGTTAACGTCATAGCGAGGAGTTCGCCTCGGCGAACGACGTGGCTATCTCTCTGGAAATATCGGTTGAATAGGGAAGGAGAGATTGCCGCGCTCCGGCCTGCGGCCTCCGCTCGCAATGACGTTGATGTATGACCGTCGGGTGGCCCACGGCTTCAGCCGTGGGGATGACGGGTGGCCTGGGTCTTTAGACGCAGGTTTAATAATGTTACCCCGTCACCTAAAGAGGTGGGACACCGGTTAACGTCATAGCGAGGAGTTCGCCTCGGCGAACGACGTGGCTATCTCTCTGGAAATATCGGCTGAATAGGGAAGGAGAGATTGCCGCGCTCCGGCCTTCGGCCTCCGCTCGCAATGACGTTGATGTATGACCGTAGGTCGAAATCCTTGCGGTTTCGACGTTGGAATGTGCTGTCGGGGCTCCGTCCCTGACAGCCCGTGAATAAACGAGGTGACACTATGGCACAGCCGGAAGCGCTGGTCGCTCTGGTCGACTGCAACAATTTCTATGTCTCCTGCGAGCGGGTGTTTGACCCCAAACTGGAAAACGTCCCGGTGATAGTGCTGTCGAACAACGACGGCTGCATAGTCGCGCGCTCCAACGAGGTCAAGGCGCTCGGGGTGCCGATGGGAGAGCCGTTTTTTAAGTCGAAGGAAATCGTCGAGAAACACAACGTCCGCGTCTTTTCCTCTAACTACACCCTCTACGGCGACATGTCGGCGCGAGTGTTCGCGACGCTCTCGCAGTTCACCCCGGAAATCGAGATCTATTCCATCGACGAGGCGTTTTTGGACCTCACCGGGTTCGACCGGCACTGCTCGCTGACCGAGTACGGGCGGCTGATACGCAAGACGGTCAGGCAATGGACCGGCATCCCGGTCTCGGTGGGGATCGCCGAAACCAAAGCGCTGGCGAAAATCGCCAACCGCCTCGCCAAGCGTTCGGCCAAGGCCGGCGGCGTGCTGGACCTGACTTTACCCGGCTACCGCGAGAAGGCGCTCAGGCGGACCAAGGTCTGGGATGTCTGGGGCATCGGTCGGAAACACGGCCAGCGGCTTATCGACAAGGGCATTGTCACCGCCCAGCAGTTAAGCGATATCGACGAGAACGTCATCCGCAAGCAGATGGGGGTGGTGGGGGTGCGGCTGGTGTACGAACTGCGGGGGAAGTCCTGCCTGAAACTCGACCTCTGCCCGCCGCCGAAAAAGGGGATAACCTCGTCGCGCTCGTTCGGCCGGGCCATCACCGTCAAGCGGGAAATCAAGGAGGCGGTCGCGGCCTATGTTTCCACCGGCGCCGCGAAACTTCGAGGCCAGCATTCCTCCGCACGCTTCCTGACCGTGTTCCTGATGACCAACCGTTTCCGCGACGACCAGCCGCAATACCACAACGCCGCCACAATCGAGCTGCCGGTGGCCTCCGACAACACCGAGGAGCTGATGCACTACGCCGAGCAGGTGGTGGACCGCCTGTTCAGGGACGGCTACCGCTACAAGAAGGCGGGGATCATGCTGACCGGACTGGTGCCCACCGACCAGGTGCAGACGGATATGTTCGACCGCGCCGACCGAGAGCGCGATAACAAGGTCATGCAGGCGCTGGATTTGGTCAACTCACATATCAAAAAGGGCGCGCTGCAGATTGCCGCCCAGGGTCGCACCCAGCCCTGGCGGATGAAATGCGAGAAACGTACGCCCAACTACACCACCAGCTGGAAGGAACTGGCGACAGCGCGGGCGTAGGGGGAGTTCATTCGTTATGACAAGGACCCACAGCAAGCTGTGGGGCACCGGGGGTCCGCCCTACGAAGATTGTGGAGGGATTAAATTTCAGGCATAAAAAACTGCCGGGAATGGCGATTACCGGCAGTCCTAAAAGAGAAGTTGTTGGGCTTGTAACTCACCTCTTTTTGTTACACTTTATTAGACGTATAAAACGATGATTTGTTCACCGAAATTTCAATAACGGGATAAAATTAATAAGTTCTGAATAATTTTCATTAATTTGATAAAAGCCGTCAGGGCTCCGACCCTGACGGTTTCTAAAAGAGGTGTCAGGGAGAGATTCCTGACAACACAGAAAGTATGACACTACAAGAAAAAGACCGTCTGGCAATACAATAAAAAGCCGCCGACCGGTTATCGATCGACGGCGGGGGAGAGATAGGATTTAATGAATCAGTATGGTTCGCTGATTATCTGTTGGTTGCACAATCGTCAATTTTCGAACAGTGCGAACACCCGAGTATTATCATGTCGTTAAAATAACGATGTCAGTCAAGGGGCATTGCCTGTACAGAATTTTTCGAGTCCGTCACAATCAGGATCGTTTTGTTAATTAAACGGGATTGTATTAGTCCTGGTTCCCGAAAGAGTATTTTTTTCAATTCACCTTTCAGTTCCGATTATAACCGTGACCCGAGGGGCTGTGAATAATCTCTATCTTTTTGAAAGTCATGTACATAACCTGTGATTTTTAACTGAGGGCAGTAAGGCTTTGTCGATTTTCGCCGACTGAATATTTATAAGTTTATATAAAAAAAGCAGTTGAGTTTTTACCCAAGAGTTGCGTTTTTAATAGGGGACGAACGAACCCGGTCCGGTTAACTTTGTAAGAGGATAGAGGTTAAATCAATTGACGGATAATCAGAGATATAATTTTGTCGTTTCGACCATTGTCCCGGCGCTGAACGAGGAAGGCAATATCGACAAGTTCTGCCGGCTTTACTCCGAGATGGTCGCGAAAGCTCCGTTTAAAAGCGAACTGGTGTTTGTCGACGATGGCTCTACGGACGGCACTTTACGCAAAATCAAAGAGAACGCCGCACGCTACGATTTTATCCGTTTTGCGACCCATCAGCGGCGGCGCGGTTTGACCGAGGCTCTTTATACCGGATTTGGAGTTTCCCGGGGCGAGGTTTACGTTTTCTATCCTGCGGATTTACAGTATCTGCCCGAGAATATCCCGGCCATGATAGAGCATATTGCCGACGGCGCCGATATCTGCACCGGCTGGAAACAGGGGAAATACAACAAACGGTTTGTCTCCAGCATATACAACTGGTTCTCCCGGAAAATCTTCAATTTGAAAGTACACGACCTCAATTCCGTCAAGGCTTTTCGCCGGGAAGTCGTGGAGAAAATCTTTTTACGCAGGGACTGGCACCGGTATCTGGTGGTGCTGGCGGCCAACGAGGGCTTCCGGGTTGAGGAAGAGAAGGTGCCGCTCTATCCGCGCCAGTGGGGCGCCACCAAGTTTTCCATCTGGCGGATTCCCGTTGGCGTTCTGGATATGCTGGCCGTCAAATTTCAAATCACTTTTTTGCGCAAACCGCTTCTGTTTTTCGGCGTCAGCGGCCTGATGGTGTTTTTCCTCGGTATCCTGGTCGGTTTTTACGCGATCTATATGCGGTATGTGCTCGAACAGGGCAACCGGGCGCTTTTGTACCTGGTGATCCTGCTGGTCGGGTTGGGTATGGGGCTGTTTATCATGGGCTTCGTAGCCGAAGCGTTGACCGCCGTCAAGGAAGAAATCAGCGATTTACGCAAAACCAATAACGCCCTGCTCAAAAGATTGAGTGAACGTGATACGAATAAATGATACCGTCCGAGCCGCCGGGCGATAAGCCTGACCGGGATTTTTCGACAATTCCACTATGACTCATAAAAAACAGATAGTTGTTATTTTTAAAGTTATCCTGACCCTGATCATCCTGTTCTTTCTGGGCAAACAGGTGCAAACGCACTGGACGGATATCAAAGATTTCGATTGGCAGTTCAATTTTGTCTATCTGTTTCTGTCGCTTGTCGGCGGTCTGGCGGCGTTTCTTTCGTTCTCCCTGTCCTGGCGGGGCATTATCGCCAGTTTCGGTTACCCGGTGGAGGTCCCGGTCGCTTTCAAGATAATGTACCTGTCAAATCTCGGGCGCT
>JBMOKZ010000392.1:0-5823 GCA_049324195.1 Candidatus Zixiibacteriota bacterium
CCCCGAAGAATTAAGAGACCAGGTGAAATAAATGCAATTCGACCAACGGACATATCGGCTAAGCGGCGCCGGAAAGCTCTCGTCAACTTTCCTCGGGACAGGTATTATCTGCTTGGCCTTGAACGCGATCGGTTACTTCACCGACAGCAAACAGTTTTTCTTTTCCTACCTGACGGGCTATTTCTTCTGGCTGACGCTGGCGCTGGGCGGGTTGTTCTTCACCATGTTGCACCATATCGTCGCCGCCAAATGGAGCGTAGTGCTG
Source organism: Candidatus Zixiibacteriota bacterium (assembly GCA_049324195.1). Lineage (GTDB taxonomy): Bacteria > Zixibacteria > MSB-5A5 > GN15 > FEB-12 > JAFGNW01. The sequence goes on from JBMOKZ010000392.1 coordinate 266, forward strand.
CGCCGCCTTTCGGAAAATATCATGTCCGTCCTGCCCCTTACGGCAATTCTGGCGCTGCCGCTCTTGTTCGGGCTGGGCGACCTGTATCACTGGAGCCACAGCGAGACGGTCGCGCACGACGTACTCCTGCAAGGAAAAGCGCCTTATCTCAACGTGACCTTTTTCATCATTCGCCAGGCGATATATTTCGCCGTCTGGATTGTTTTTACCCTGCGGCTCAACCGCCTGTCGAACCGCCAGGACAGCGGCCACACCGAAAACATGACCCCGACCTTCCGGCGCCTCAGCGCCCCGGGGATTATCCTATTCGCGATTACGCTGACGTTTGCCTCGTTCGACTGGCTGATGTCGCTCGACGCTCACTGGTATTCGACCATTTTCGGCGTCTACGTGTTTTCCGGCAGTCTGCTGGGCATGCTGGCGCTGCTGACGCTAATAGTCGTTAATTTCAAAAATAAAAATATTCTTGACACCGATATCACCGAGGAACATTACCACGACCTCGGCAAGCTGATGTTCGCCTTTACCATTTTCTGGGGCTATATGGCTTTCTCTCAGTATTTCCTCATCTGGTACGGTAACATCCCCGAGGAAACGGTGTGGTTTTTGCACCGCTGGGAGGGTTCCTGGAAAACCGTTTCCCTGGTTCTCGTGTTCGGTCATTTCGTGCTGCCATTCTTCTTCCTTTTCCCGCAGGGAACCAAACGCAACCCCCGGGCGTTGATGATAGTATCCTTTTGGATTTTGCTGATGCACGCGGTAGACCTCTACTGGCTGGTCCTGCCGTCGCTTCATCAGCACGCCGTCCACATCTCGTGGATGGATTTCACGACCATAATCGGCGTGGGAGGCTTGTTTCTCTGGTATATGTGGCGCCGGATGGCGGCGCGCCCCCTGTTGCCGGTGGGCGACCCCGACCTGGAGGTCTCACGGCGGTTCCTAAACCATTAGAAACGGTAACAAGATGACCGATAACACTCATTTGACCAACCCGAATGGCGGCTACGAAAAAAGCGACATCAATATTGCCAAGGTGATTATATACGGCGTATTCGGCATCATTTTTCTGGTCGCGGTGCTGATTTTCACCTGGGATTATTTCGCCGCCGTGAAAGAAAAAACCGTCCGGGAAATGGTCCTCCAACCGACCTCGGTGCCGCTTCGGGAACTCCGTGCCCGGGAAAACGGGGAATTGACCAGTTATAAACTGCTGGACGCATCAAAAGGGGTTTACCGGATTCCGATTGAACGGGCGATGGAACTGATGGCCGACGAGGCTTACCGCGCCCGTTCACAAAAGTCCGGGAAAAACTGACATATTTTTAAAAAACCATGTCTCTTTTATATAGATATTTTAACAGGTTTTTTATGCCTGTTTTGGTCGCTATTATGCTTTTAGCCGGCATCGTTTTCGCGCAGGTGGTCGAGCAGGACCCGTCCCAACTTCGCGATATCGACATCATCGAACATCTCGGCGACACCATCCCGCTGGATATCGCATTCACCGACGACCGCGGCCAGACCATCAAGCTGGAAACTTATTTCCACCGGGGCCGACCGGTAATTCTTCACCCCGGCTATTACACTTGTCCCATGCTGTGCAATCTGGTCATGAACGGTCTCGCCGCCGCCGCCAAGGAAATACCCTGGCTACCGGGAAAGGAATTCCAGATTGTCAGTTTCTCGATCGACCCCACCGAAACCCCGCTGGTCGCCGCCGCCAAAAAGAAAAACTACTTGAAGGCAATCGGTAAACCGGATATCGAGTCGGGCTGGGACTTTTTGACCGGCGACAGCGCTCAGTCCAGGGCGCTCGCTGACGCCATCGGGTTCAAATACTATTACGATGAAGACCAGAAACAATATGCCCACGCCGCGGTTCTGGTGATAGTGACCGAGGACGGTCGGATATCGCGCTACCTTTACGGCATCGAGTTCCGGGAACGGGATTTAAAACTGGCGTTGGTGGAGGCTTCCGAAGGCCGGGTCGGCAGCACTCTTGACCGCCTGATTTTGTACTGCTATCATTATGACCCCCGAGCCGGCGGATATGTCGTTTTTGCCGGGAACATAATGCGCCTGGGCGGGTTATTAACTTTAATTATTCTGGCAGCCTTTTTAACCTGGCTCTGGCTTCGAGATCGCCGAAGAAAAACCCTGGCCCGTTTCCGGGCCTGATTTCACGAGGCTGCCGACCCGAAAGAATTGATTTATGGACAGCTCTAAAAGTTTATTCCTGCCACCCGGCAGCTCGACCATCGCGAGTGATTTTGACGCGCTCTTCTATTTTCTCGTCTACGCCTCGATTGTCTTTCTGGCTATCGTCGTTTTTGGCATCATCTTCTTCAGCCTGCGCTACCGGCACCGCCGGGACACCGAGGCCGGCCTAACGCCGGGTATCGCCCACAGCACCAAACTGGAACTGCTCTGGTCGATAATTCCGACCATACTCGTCTTCATCGTCTTTTTCTGGGGCTTCAATATTTTCATCAAAATGAACGTCGTTCCCAAGGACGCCATGGAAATCAAGGTCACCGGTCAGAAATGGTTCTGGACATTTGACTATCCCGAAGGCGTCAATACTCTCAACGAACTGGTGGTCCCCGTCAACAAACCGGTAAAACTGCTCATGTCTTCCAGGGACGTCATCCACAGCTTTTTCGTACCCTCGTTCCGCATCAAGATGGATGTTCTGCCCAACCGTTATACTGTTACCTGGTTCGAGGCCACCCATACCGGTGAACACGACCTGTTCTGCACCGAGTTCTGCGGCAAAGGACATTCCGAGATGATCGGAAAAGTAAAAGTTGTCTCTGAACGGGAATTCAACGTTTGGCTGGAATCCGGCTCGAGCGGCGGGGAAAATGTTTCGCCCGAGGAATTCGGCAAAAAACTGTTCGTTTCCAAAGCCTGCATTTCCTGCCACAGCATGGAAAACAAAAAACTGATCGGTCCGCCGCTCAACGGCATATTCGACAAGCCGGTGCCGCTGACCAGCGGCCGGCGGCTTGTAGTCGACGAAAACTATTTGCGCCGCTCGATTCTGGAACCCCAGGCCGAGGTCGTCGAGGGCTACCAGCCGGTTATGCCTACCTACCAGGGCATTTTGAAAGACCGCGAAGTGGACGCATTAATCATGTATATCAAAAACCTGAAATGACCGGTGACAAAGATGAATATTCTCCCGGAAAAAAATTATCTCAACGCCGCGCGCGGCATCAAATCCTGGCTCTTCACGCTTGACCACAAACGCATCGGTGTGCTCTACCTCTTCAGCATCATGGCCGCTTTTCTGCTCGGCGGCGTGTTCGCCATCCTGATCCGCCTGGAACTTCTCAGCCCGCACAAGGTCCTCATGGAAGCCGAAACCTACAACCAGGTGTTCACCCTCCACGGCGCCATCATGATTTTCCTGTTCATCATTCCCTCGATTCCCGCCGCGCTGGGCAATTTCATCCTGCCGCAGATGCTCGGCGCCAAAGACGTCGCTTTCCCCCGGCTCAACCTGGCCAGCTGGTGGATTTACATTCTCGGCTCCGCTTTCGCGGTTTATTCCATCGCCTCCAGTTCAGTGGACACCGGCTGGACGTTTTATACGCCGTACAGCACCGAGTCGACGACCTCGGTTATCTCGATGACACTGGGGGTGTTTATTCTCGGCTTTTCGTCGATCTTCACGGGCCTGAATTTTATCGTCACTATCCATAAACTGCGCCTGCCCGGACAGACCTGGTACAAACTGCCGCTGTTCGTCTGGGGTCTTTACGCCACGGCCATTATCCAGCTTCTGGCCACGCCGGTGCTGGGCATCACGATGGTGCTGTTGATTCTCGAACGGGTACTCGCGATCGGCATTTTCGACCCAGCCATGGGCGGCGACCCGGTGCTCTACCAGCATTTCTTCTGGTTCTATTCGCACCCGGCCGTCTATATCATGATTCTGCCCGGCATGGGCATTATCAGCGAGCTCATCTCGGTTTTTTCGCGCAAGAAGATTTTCGGTTACAAGGCGATCGCCTTCTCCAGCCTGGCTATCGCCTTCATCAGCTTTTTGGTCTGGGGACACCACATGTTCGTCAGCGGCCAGTCCGAACTGGCCTCAACCATTTTCTCGATCTTGACTTTCATGGTCGGGATTCCTTCCGGCATCAAAATCTTCAACTGGCTGGCCACGATGTACAAAGGCCGGATTTATTTCGACACGCCGATGATTTACGCGCTGTCGTTTTTGTTTTTGTTCACGATCGGCGGTCTGACCGGGATTTTTCTCGGGGCGCTGGCTATCGACGTCCACCTGCACGATACTTATTTCGTCGTCGCCCATTTTCATTACGTCATGGTAGGCGGGACAGTCATGGCTTTTCTGGGCGGCATTCATTACTGGTGGCCGAAAATATGGGGCCGGATGTACAGCCGGCTCTGGGCTCAAATAGCCGCCGCGTTCGTGTTTGTCGGCTTCAACGTTACCTTCTTTACCCAGTTTATACTCGGGGCGAAAGGTATGCCTCGCCGCTATTACAGCTATCTTGACCAGTTCCAGCCCCTGCACGCTTTTTCCTCGGTCGGGTCCTGGATTATGGCGGTTGGCTTCGTAATCATGGGGGTTTACTTGTTCTATTCGATTTACAGGGGCCGCCCCGCCGGCCATAATCCCTGGGGCGCGCTGACGCTCGAATGGGAAACCACTTCCCCGCCGCCGGTGGAAAATTTCGAAAAGCCTCCGGTTCTGACCCACGGCCCCTACGACTATGACAAACTTTCACCCGAAAGGACTGTCTGAATTTATGGCTGTTCCCTCTCACAGCCACCCGCAACACCTGGCTCATCATTTCAGCGAGGTGGTGCAGCAGCGCGAATCGGCCAAAATGGGCATGTGGCTGTTTCTGCTGACGGAAATTCTCTTGTTCGGCGGGCTTTTTGTCGCCTACGCCATTTACCGCTCCTGGAATATTGAAATGTTCATCGACGCCCATCGATATCTCGATATCACTCTCGGCACCGTCAATACCGTAGTGCTGATAACGAGTTCGCTGACGATGGCGCTGGCTATCCGCAGCATTCAGCTCGACGACCGCAAGAATTCCGTGCGGCTGCTGCTGGCGACCCTGATTCTGGCCGCGCTCTTCCTGGTCATAAAATATTTCGAGTACAGCCATAAATTTCATCTGGGGCAGTTACCGGGCAAATATTATACCTTTACCGGGGTCGAGGGCACCAATCCTCATATCTTTTTCAGCATTTATTTCGCCATGACCGGTCTGCATGGTCTCCATGTCATCGCCGGGATGGCGACTATCGGCTGGGTGTTGCACAAAACCATCAAGGGAAAACTGTCCTCGCATTATTACACCCCGATGGAGCTGACCGGACTGTACTGGCATCTGGTCGATTTAATCTGGATTTTCCTTTTCCCCCTTTTGTATCTGATAGGATAAGCCCATGAGCAACGAAGCTAAATCTCAGCAATCCCATGTCATTCCCCTGCGCAACTATCTGCTGGCGGCCGCGACCCTGCTGATTTTGACGGCCGTCACGGTCGGGGTTTCGTTTATTCACCT
>JBMOKZ010000393.1:0-5783 GCA_049324195.1 Candidatus Zixiibacteriota bacterium
CGATATTATCATTTATCTCGAGGACGGCCGCATCGCCGAGCAGGGTGCCCACGAGGAACTGATGAAACTCGAAGGGCGCTATGCCGAACTGTATCGTTCGCAACTTCTGGAAATGGAGGTTGACAAACTCTGATGAGACGGGGACCGGCCGATAACTACCACGAAGAAGAGGCGCTGGGTAAGGCTTATGACGCCCGGCTGATGAAGCGGCTGTTCAAATATATCCGGCCCTACCGGACAACGGTCATGACCGCCGTGTTCCTCCTTTTGTTGAACGCTCTTTCGCAAATCGTCCAGGTCTTTCTGGTCAAGAAGGGTATCGACGACCACATCATTCCCGGTGTCAAAGAAGGCTTTACGCAAATAGTTTTGCTTTTCTTGGTGGTGGTGGTCTTGACTTTCATCTTCCGCTATGGGCAGTTTTACCTGACTCAGTGGCTGGGCCAGAAAGTTCAACACGATATCCGCATGCAGGTATTCCGGCACCTGCAGCAGCTGCATCTCGGCTTTTATGACAAGAACCCGGTGGGCCGCCTCGTTACCCGCGTCACGAACGATGTCAACGTGCTCAACGAAATGTTTTCCTCCGGGGTGGTCAACATGATCGGCGATATTTTCATGCTGGTATTGATTGTCGGGGCAATGCTGTACATCAACTGGCAGCTGGCCCTGATAACTTTTCTTGTCCTGCCGTTTTTGGTGCTGATTACCTTCCTGTTCCGATCCCGCGCCCGCAACGCCTACCGCGAGGTCCGCACCCGCCTGGCCCGGTTAAACTCGTACCTTCAGGAGCATATCCTGGGCATCCAGATTGTCCAATTGTTCAACCGGGAACAGAAGACCTTTGACGAATTCGACGAAATAAACCGCGACCTGCGCGGCGCCCATTTTCGTTCGATTTATTATTACGCCATGTTTTTCCCGGCGGTGGAAATTGTCGGAACCCTCTCGGTAGCCCTGCTTTTATATTACGGCGGTCTGCGTATCAACGCCGATATCCTGACGTTCGGCGAACTCATCGCTTTCATTCAACTGGTCGAGCGCTTCTACCGGCCGATTCGGGATCTTTCCGAGCAGTACAATATCCTGCAGTCTTCCATGGCGTCCTCGGAAAGAATTTTCAAACTGCTCGATACCGTACCGGCGATAAGCGACCCATCCCGGCCGAAAGCCAACGGCGACTTCATGGGCAAAATCGAGTTCGACCGACTCTGGTTTGCCTACAATGCCGAAGATTGGGTGCTTAAAGATATCTCCTTTACCGTCGAGCCCGGTCAGAAAGTGGCCATTGTCGGGGCGACCGGAGCGGGGAAGAGCTCGCTGATATCGCTTCTTTATCGCTTCTACGATTATCAGAAAGGCGTGGTCAGAATCGACGGAAGGGAAATAAAAAACATGCCGCTTAAAGAACTGCGCGGCCATCTCGGGCTGGTGTTGCAGGATGTTTTTCTGTTCAGCGGCGATTACGCCGGCAATGTCCGCCTGCGCAACCGGGAAATCACCGATGACGAGGTCATCCGGGCGCTCAGCCGGGTCGGCTTCGATCGTTTCCTGGAGAAACTCCCTGACGGCATCAGAACCGAAATTCGGGAGCGGGGCGCCACCCTTTCCACCGGACAGAAACAACTGCTGTCATTCGCCCGGGCGCTGGCTTTCGACCCCGACATTCTCATTCTCGACGAAGCAACCAGTTCGGTTGACACCGAGACGGAAAGACTCATTCAGACGGCACTCGAAGAACTGTTAAAGGGGCGTACCTCGATTGTCATCGCCCATCGCCTGTCCACAATAGAAAAAGCCGATAAAATTATCGTGCTGCATCACGGCCGGGTGCGCGAGATGGGCTGGCACGATGAATTGTTGAAAGCCAAGGGTATTTACTATAAATTATACGAGATTCAATTCAAACGGGAGCTGGCGCAAAAAAATGTTATTTCGACGAAGGGTATATAAATTGACTATGACGGACCGTGAGTTAAACAAACTAATGAAATTTACCATAGACCTGGCTATCGGAGCCGGGGCGATTTTAAGAAAAAGGTTCAATCGCCGGCTGGAAATTGCCTATAAAGGTCGGATCGACCCGGTCACCGAATCCGACTTGAATTCGGAGAAATATATCACTGACCGCATCAAAAAAAATTATCCCCACCACGAAATTCTGACTGAAGAAGGCAGTGCTTTCGGCGAGAAATCGACCTTTCGCTGGGTGATTGACCCGCTCGATGGCACGGTGAATTATGCCCATTCTTTTCCGGTGTATTGTGTCTCAATAGGGCTTGAGTTCGAAGGCGATATTATATTGGGCGTGGTTTATGACCCGCAACTCGACGAAATGTTCTCGGCGCGCGAAAAAAACGGCGCTTTTTTGAACCGGACCAGGATTCATGTCTCGAAACAGCGGAAACTAGACCGGGCGCTGCTGGCGACCGGGTTCGCCTATGATATCAAGACCGCCCGCCGTAACAATCTGGACCTGTTCGCCCGGATGGTCAAACAGGCCGAGGGGGTCCGTCGGCTGGGGTCGGCGGCGCTGGATTTGTGCTGGCTGGCCTGCGGACGGCTCGACGGATTCTGGGAATTGAAACTTCATCCCTGGGATACCGCCGCGGCTAAGATTATTGTCGAGGAAGCCGGAGGGAAAATTACCCGTTTCAGTGGGGAAAAATATTCCATTTTTGACAAGGAAATCCTCGCCACCAACGGCTGCCTGCACACGGCGATGAAAAAACTCCTCGCCCCCTGAGGTTTTAATGGCTCTGGTTGGAAATTAGACGTATAAATAGCATAATTAGGCTTTAACCAAACAACATTTATTTCGATAAATAATAGTATGAAAAAGAAACAATTGGTAAAATCAACCTCGGGTATCCGGGGCGTGGTCGGCAACGGCCTGGACCCGGTAATGGTGGCGGCTTATGGCGCCGCTTTCGGAACATTTTTAAAAAAAGGTAAAATCGTGGTCGGCTCCGACAGCCGACCCTCAAAAGATATGGTCCGGCAAGCTGTTATCGCCGGGCTGGTGGCGGTCGGTATCGATGTCATCGATATCGGCGTGGTCCCAACTCCGACCGTGGAGATCGCCGTCAAGCGGTTGAAAACCGCCGGCGGTATCTGTATCACGGCCTCGCACAATCCTTCGCCCTGGAACGCTCTCAAATTTTTTAATAAACATGGGGAGTTCATTTCCCCGGCGCAGTACCGGCAGTTGGACAAAATTTACAACTCCGGAAATTTCGCCTGGCAGCCGGTGGCCCGACTGGGTAAAATCGAATGCCGGGATATCTGGATAGACGAACATATCAAGCAGACTCTGGCGGTCAAGGCGGTAAATAAACCGGCCATAAAAAAACGACGGTTTAAGGTCGTGGTCGATGCCGTCAATGGTGCCGGCTCGGTTGCCCTGCCGCGTCTTCTGGAAAAACTGGGCGTTCGGGTAATACGCTTAAACTGCAACGCGGACGGCAATTTCGTTCACGAACCGGAACCGATTCCGGAAAATCTCAAGCAACTGGGACTAGCCGTCAAAAAACATAAGGCGGATTTGGGTTTGGCCTGCGATCCCGACGCCGACCGTCTGGCTCTGGTCGATGAAACTGGCGAGCCGATCGGTGAGGAATATACGCTCGGTATCGCCGTCAGACAAATTTTGAAAAGAACCAAGGGGCCGACCGTAATCAATCTTTCGACCTCGAAAGCCACGGCTGACATCGCCGAGGCGGCCGGGTCAAAAGTCTGGTATTCCCGGGTTGGCGAGGCCAATGTCATCGAGCTGATGCGAAAGAAGCGGGGAATAATCGGCGGCGAGGGCAATGGCGGGGTGATTTTCCCGGCTTTTCATGCCGGTCGCGATTCTCTCATCGCCGCCGCCCTGGCGCTTACCTGCCTGGCCGAGGAGAAAATCTCCCTGAAGGGACTTGTGGAAAAGCTGCCTAAGTATTATATTATAAAGTCAAAGGCACCGCTTCCCGACAACTTCAACCGGAAATTAAAAAGCTTTGAAAGTGAAGCGAAAAAACTTCTGGGGAAAACCAGAATTGACCGGCAGGACGGGCTGCGGTTTGATTTTGAGCGGGGCTGGGTTCAACTGCGTTCGTCCAACACCGAACCCATTTATCGGCTTATTGTCGAGACCGATGACAGACAATTAACCGTTGAACTGCACGGGGCAGTGAAACGATATTTTAAATAATTTTAGGATAATAATATGTGTGGAATAGTAGGCTATGTGGGCAAACGGCAGGCGTTACCGATTCTTCTGGCAGGAATAAAACGGCTCGAATATCGGGGCTATGACTCGGCCGGTATGGCTCTTATTACCAATGAGGGCTTGATGGTGTCCAAGTCGGTGGGAAAAATCAATATGCTGGAGAAGGTGCTGGCGGATAAGGAATATATAAGCCATCACGGGATCGCGCATACCCGCTGGGCAACTCACGGCGAGCCGTCCGAAGTAAACGCTCACCCGCATATCGATGAGAGCTGTGAAATCGCCCTGATTCATAACGGGATTATCGAAAACTACCGAACCCTGAAAGAGTATCTTGGACGCCAGGGTGTGAATTTTAAAACCGATACCGATACCGAGGTTCTGGTTCATCTGATTCGGCTTAATTACCGGGGTTGTCTGACCTCGGCGGTCCGCGACGCTTTAACCCAAGTCGAGGGCACTTATGGTATCGTTGTGGTGTCATCGCTGCATCCCGATATCCTTGTGGCCGCCCGAATGGGCTCACCGCTGGTTATCGGGCTGGGTACGGGAGAAAATTTCGTCGCCTCCGATGTCTCCGCCATGCTGGAGCACACCAACAAGGTCGTTTATCTCGAAGACGGGGAAGTGGCCACGATCACTCCCTGCGAGTACGAAGTCACCACGATTCAAAACGTCAAGATTACTCCGGAAATCAACGAGGTTTCCTGGACCCTGGACATGATCGAGAAGGGCGGTTACGACCATTTCATGCTCAAGGAGATTCACGAGCAGCCGAGTACCCTGCGCAACACTATCCGGGGACGCTTGAATTTCGACGAGGGCATCGCCCGTCTCAACGGCTTAAACCTGCAATATGAGGAGCTTCGGAAGCTCAAGCGTATCATCATCTCCGCCTGCGGTACCTCCTGGCACAGCGGACTGATTGGCGAATACATGATCGAGGAACTGGCCCGGCTGCCGGTCGAGGTCGAGTACGCCTCCGAGTTTCGTTACCGCTCGCCGATTTTCGAGGACCACACCATTTTCCTGGCGATCAGCCAATCGGGGGAAACGACCGATACTCAGGCGGCTCTGCGCGAAGCGAAAAAACGCGGCGTGACGGCGCTGGGACTGGTCAACGTGGTCGGCTCCACCATCGCCCGCGAATCCGACGGCGGTGTTTATATTCACGCCGGACCGGAAATCGGGGTAGCCTCCACTAAAGCCTTTACCTCGCAAATCATGGTGCTCGCTCTGATTGCTACTTTACTCGGGCGGATGCGCCATCTGTCTGTTCAGGAAGGACAGGAAATTATTGAGTATATTTACAGGATTCCCGACCAGGTGGAGGCTATTTTGAAAAAGGACGAGGAAATCAAGAAGATCGCCAACGTCTATTATAAGAGTAACAACTTCCTGTATCTGGGCCGTGGTATCAATTACCCGGTGGCGCTCGAAGGCGCTTTGAAACTAAAGGAAATTTCTTATATCCATGCCGAGGGTTACCCGGCTGCCGAAATGAAACACGGACCGATTGCCCTGATCGATGCCAATATGCCGGTTGTGGTTATCGCCCTTAAGGATCCGGTCT
>JBMOKZ010000394.1:0-5724 GCA_049324195.1 Candidatus Zixiibacteriota bacterium
CGTGCTCGTTGCGGGCGGCGGCGGTGACGACGACGAACCGCCCCCGGACGAACCGCTCGAAGGTTTCCCCGGCCTGCCGCCGGCTCCAGGCAAATAACCGAAAGGACCAAAATCAGTTAAATTGTTGATAAATAAAAGGAGTTTAAAAATGCAAAAGAAAATCGTTAATGTCATTTTGATAACGCTGGCTGTTATGCTGGCTCTGGGGATAACCGCCTTCGCCCAGGCGCCCAATACCATCGTTTACCAGGGTCGTTTGACCGACGATGTCGGCGATCCGATTACGACCGCGACCACGGTCACCTTTTCCATATATGAAGATTCTAACGATGTTATCCCGGTTGATACGTTCATTCGGACCGTAACTTTCACCGGTAACGGCGTCTTCACCACCGAGTTGGGTCCCTTCACTACCGCCATTCTCGATGGCACCGAAACCTGGCTGGGTATCAAAGTCGGCGCCGACCCCGAAATGGGAGACCGTCAGCTGATAACTTCCGTGCCCTACGCGTTCTCCTCGGCTTACGCCGAGACGGTGCCGGATAATTCCATCACCACCACGAAAATCGCCACCGGCGCTGTCGGCGGCAGCGACCTGGCTGCCAACTCGGTAACCACTGACAAAATAACCAATTATACTATCATCGGCAGCGATGTTGCCAGCAGCACTCTGACCGGTGCCAATATCGAAAACAGTTCCCTCTATGCCGCAGACCTGGCTCAGGAACCCGGCCTGGCCCGCACTTACACCGCTTCTAAATTTATAAGCCCTGATTCCTCCATTGTTTTCGTGGACAGTTTATCCATCAATGTTCCTTCTGCGGGATATTTACTAGTGCAATCGAATTCTTATGCTAGCATAACCGGCACTATCATCGGTAATATCCGAGCTTCCATCGATACCGTTAAACAGGCTTCCTTCCCTACTACCGAATTGGTCGTGGTCGGTTCCTCGGCCGAGGTTATAGACTTTTCTGAGACCCGCTGGTACTCCTGTACGGTTACCAGGTGTTTTTATATCAATACCGCTCGTACGATTAATGTTTATTTGAACGCTGACCGTGGTTATGATGATGGCACCGCGTACTTGTATTATAACAAAATGTACGCTCTATATATTCCGACCGCCTACGGCACCGTCTCTTATGGTTCCGCCACTCCCGGTGCCGCCGGTGATATTCCACAAACAACCGGGGACATGACCGCCCCCGGCGAGATAACCCCGCCCACATATGAAGCTGACTTGCCCATACCAGAGGTCGATGTCGAAGCCGTAAACGAAAATCAGGAATAACGGACCCTGTCCGGGAGAATTAAATATGAGAAGATTTAAATATCTTTTAATACCGCTCGTCCTGGCGCTGGGCTTCGTCCTGATGGCACCTGCCGTTTCGATACAGGCTGCTTATGTCCTGACCAACGGCAATTATACCGGCGGCGGAGGCGCCAGCAGTTCGGCCAACAACGAACTGATCGGGACGTTCGGTTTTGGACCAATGGGCTACGGCACCTCGTCCAACTATATCCTGGACGGCGGTCTGATCGGGGCTATCCCCCAGGACCAAGTCTTTTACGTCCTGTACGATGCTTCCCAGGCCGTCGACACCGTAGCCATGGCTTCCCGCACCCTGACTTTGAATTAAGGTAACGCCACCGGTGCGGTAAGCGGTTACTTTTTCTATCACTTCAGAGGCGCGGCGGGGTATGACTCCACCGCTCTGACGGCGGGAGCCAACAACACCCTCACGTTCAATTTAGGCACCACTTACCTGAATCCCCGCGGGCTCGATTACTTTTTCAAGGTCTATGACGATATCGGCATCACCCGGGTGGTTAATTTCGACGACGAGCCTTACAGCTTTATCTGGTACATGACCGAAACTCAGGGGCGGCGTCCGACCGTCATGCCCGAAGCCGAGTACCGCATTATCGGACTGCCGATCAGCGTGTCCGGTTTGAACGGGGTCGCCGATGTAATCGCTGACGACCTCGGAACCCCCGATGAAACCCAATGGCGGCTGGGCCGCTACGAGGCTTCCGAAGGCGACGTGCTGGAATACCCGCCTTCGACGCTGCGTGATGTCGAACCGGGTATCGGCTACTGGCTGGCGGCCCGTCACGGCCGCCGCTATGCCGCCGAGGGTTATACCGTCACGCCCAATTTCGCCACTATGAGCGGCGATTATTACGCCCTGACGCTCGATTCCGGCTGGAACCAGCTGGCCAACCCTTTCGCCTTCCCCATCAACTGGGAGGGGGTGCTCTTTGAAGACGACGGAACACTCCAAACCGGACACCCGTCGGACGTCCTTGACGACGCCGCCTGGTGGTACGAAGGCAGCCAGTTCGTCTCGGTGGACTCCATTCCGGCCTGGGATGGTTTCTTCGTCTACATCAAGAAAAACGATATCCGCATCCTGTTCCCTTATTGGGAGTACGGGACCATTACTTTCGCTCCCCAAAAAACACCGACCGCTAACCCCGGTGACTGGCAGCTGGTTCTGGAACTGTCCAGTAAGAACTATAAAGACGCCTGCAATTATATCGGGGTTCGTTCCGACGCCCGTATCGGCGGCGACCAATACGACTTCGCCGAACCTCCCTCGCCTCCCGGAGCGCCTTATCTGGCTCTGACGGTTCCGGAACGCTCCGGTCTCTACAGTTCCGACTACCGGCCGCAGTTTAACGACGGCACCGAGTGGCGGATTAAACTTTCCGAGGGCGAGAATCGGGGTCTGAAAATCAACAATCTCGAACAGCTGCCGGCGGAGATGGAAGTCTGGCTGGTGTTCGATAACAACACCCGTCGTCAGGTAACCGACGAAAACAGTCTCGAAATAAACGACTTTGTCAAAGAAGCCAGGCTCATTGTCGGTAGTCGTAATTATATCAACAATGAAATGGATGAATTGATTCCACGCGATTTCGCTCTGGAGCAGAACTATCCCAACCCGTTCAATCCGGTGACCAATATCTGTTTTGACCTGCCCGAGGCGGGACGGGTCAGGCTCGAAGTGTTCAATATTCTCGGCCAGAATGTCCGCACCTTGGTGGACCGGGAAATGACCGCCGGCACCTACCTCGTCGAATGGGACAGCCACGACAACAGCGGTAACGCCGTGGCCAGCGGAATTTATTTCTACAGGATTTCTTACGGTGACATCGTCGCCACCAAAAAGATGGTTTTGTTGAAGTAGCCTCTGCTCAGTTATTAAAAAAAGGCCGGTAAATATGCCGGCCTTTTTTATATCTGTCGAATCCCTATGGTTCCGGATACAGACGGAAATATTCATCCTTCAGAATCGCCCGGTATTCCAAATCGAGCAATTCTCCCCACTTGTTGATGTGCTCTTTGAAGCACCCCTCGTAACGCATCCCGACTTTCTCCATGATGCGCGCTGAGGCGACGTTGCGGGAAAAACAGGCGGCATAGATACGATTGAGCTGATGTTTCTCGAAACCGTAACGAAGCATCTCCCGGGCGGCTTCGGTGCCGTATCCGTGTCCCCAGTAGGGTTTACCCACCCAGTAGCCCAACTCCGCCCGAAAATGTTCCCGGAAAAAGACCAGCCCGATACCGCCGGCATACTGCTTTGCGGCTTTCAACACCAGAGCGAAATTGATCTGATTCCCGGTTTCGTATAGTTCCTGCTGACGGGTGATCCATTCCTCCGCCATACCATCCTCGTAAGGGTGCGGGATGTGCAGCGTGTTGTAAGCGATTTCATACTCGCCCGCCAGGCGCTGAATATCCGGGGCGTCGGCAAGCGTAATCGGCCTTAATATCAGCCGTTTGGTTTCCAGGGTCGGTTGTTCTTTCACGGTCCCTCCGAATTTCCCCTTATCTAATTCAAAACCGTGAAACAAACAAGTACTTTTTATTTCGTCCCGGGTGCGGACGCTGTCGTTATTTCCGCCTTGACGGGAGGGGCTGCCGGTTTTTCCAGGCCGTTGATAATCCCGCCCAATCCGGCAATCGCGAAAAAGGCGGTTACCAGCCCCCACCCGTTGAAACCCCCCCGAAAAAGATAAACAGTCCAGATTAAAAAACCCGGCAGGAAGATGATGCCCAGCGCGAAATCCGGCCAGCTGTATATTTTCAAACCGCCGCTTCTCTTTTCGCGCAGCGGTTTGTACAGTAGCCTGATTTTGCTGTCCACATGTTCCTTGACCGCCCGATAACCCGGCTCATCCGGTTTTAACAGATTGAGAATTTCAATATCGCTTTTCAACGTCGAGCGCAGACGGGGTTTTATGTTACGCAACTGGTACAGCGATACGAAAGCGCCGACAATCGCCCCGATCGCCTTGAACACCAGTTCCCAGTCGATATCATGCAAACTCGGCATGAGGTTGTTCCTCCCCATTAATTTATACGGTATGAATTCATCCCGGTGTCCGACGCGTAACAGAACACCTCGGCGCCGCAGAAAGCCAGTTGATTCCGGTCGTCCCGACTGAACAACCAGCCGCCGGTATTGCACAGCGTGACCGGATCGCCGCCGGTCAACTGCACCCGGAAGGGTTTGGTCTCATTCCAGCCGAGGGGACAATGGGTATGACCGAAAATAACTTTTTTCGGCCGATTGAGATTAAGCCCGTATCGGTCGTTCAACTCGCTTATTTCCACCCAGGAAGCATTGTAAAATTCCCGGAAACGGTTCTGGACCTCTTTTTTGCGGATGAATTCTTCCTGGTAGCGGGTATCCCGATACGCCTCCAGCGCCCCGCCCGCTTTCTTCTTTAGATAATTGCTGAACAGGTCGGACGCGATTTCTTTGGGATGCAGCGCCGGATAGGGCGTGAGCTTGTCTATTTCGTCGTCCAACCGGTTGAGATAAACCTTGACCCGGTCCAGTTTACCGTCTTTAATCTGCCGCTGCAGCACCTGAACCAGTTCGGTCAGCGGCCCGGCCTGGCCGATACCGCTACAGGCCAGTTGACACATCGGCCCGTTTATCGTCACCAGCTCGGCCACGTCCAGAGCATCGCCGATATTCAAATCCTCGCGCGCTATTTTGCGCACCCATTCCCCGCACATCGTCCAGTAAGCCTCGAGATAATGACCATGCGTCAGCAGCACCGACTCCGTGTCGGTAATCAGGTACAAATTGGGATAAGCGAAATAAAAAATCGTATCTTCGCCGGAGCCGTCCTTATTTTTGGTAATGCCGTTAAGGTAAAGGCTCACTTTCGGTTTGGCGCCGTTTTTGACGATTTCGTCGGTGACCCCGGGCAGCTGAAAACCACGCTCGCCGCCCCTGCCGGTACGGTCGTCGATAACTCCCGGCACCGACCAGCGAAACGGCTTGGCCGGTCGGCCCTGCTGAACCTGATAAATAATTCTTATTTGCTGCTCGACCGTTTGCCACATATCGAAATCATGATTGCCCGGCACGTAAATAATGTTTCGGGTTACGTCATCGGCCTGGATGAAATTGAAAAAAGCACGGGCGGCCGCATATACCACGTTGTAGCTTTCGATTGACAGGTCGAAAACGTCCCCCAGCATCACCAGAAAGTCGTTACCGGTCCCGACCGTTTCGACAAACCGTGGATATCTCGACCCCCGCTCGTACTCCCCCGTCGCCTCATTTAACTTTACCAGGGCGCACATCGGGTCCCCGAAATGAGTATCGGATATAATCGCCAGTTTCATTTAAAATTCCCCCTTTCTCAGATGAGATTGATATCCATATAAAGCTGACAATGGTCGGATGCCTT
>JBMOKZ010000395.1:0-5706 GCA_049324195.1 Candidatus Zixiibacteriota bacterium
TTCTATTATGAGCCAAGTTCTGTCAAGCTGTTTCTAAAACCGGAAAATATGTGAAATATTTACCTTTCGTTCCCATTTGTGACCGGTAAAGGTTCACACATTTCAAGCAAGAAGCAGGTCGGATTCCGAGTCCGCAGCTTCAGACCAAAAAACCGACTTGCTTTATTTTTATCCGCCCATACTATATTCCTCCTTATATAAAAATAATTTCAACCGGTCGGATCGGGCACAAGGTTTACTCTCAATTGTCGCCCGACCCGGACCGGTTTTGGCTCACACGCTCAAGGAAATCCTCACTCTTTAAACGCGCTCGAAAGGAGATCCTCACGGTATCGTTCCTATATACAATAACTGTGCCGTTTATACCGGTATTGGTATTTTATTCCGTATCTTATTGAAACATCTAAGGATGCGGCTGTGACGAGATTAAGGGGAAAATTGTGAATTTAATTATTAATAACTCTATTCCGACGCATTTTGCGTCGCAGTGCGTCGCTAATTTTTTAACTCGTTAAATAGTAACCGGATAGCTTACACGAAATGCGTCGCAGGCGCGTCGCAGGCTCAAGTTTTGGTCATGTAAGAAATTATCGGAGTGTGAGTTAAGTGCGTCGCAAGTGCGAAGATAAACCCATGAACGGTTCGTCCCTGTAATGGCTGTCCGTAAAAAAATAATTATATTTTCAACGCATTAAAGTCTAATTACGGATTTACGGCTATTCGAGGCATAAAAAAACCCCCGACGGGCGGGGGTTTTTTGAAAATCAATGATAATTCTTTACTTCAACAGAACCATCTTCTTGGTATCGACAAACTCGTTGGTTTCCAGCTTGTAGAAGTAGATGCCAGACGCAAAACGGCTGGCATCCCATTCGAACAACTGGTGTCCGATCATATCGGTACCCTTTAATTCGTCCACTTTCTGGCCGAGTACGTTATAAATAGTCAACGAAACATCGGTCTTCTTCGGCAGGTCGAATTCAATCGTGGTAACCGGGTTGAACGGGTTGGGATAGTTCTGGTTCAGCGCGTAGGTTTTCGGCAAACCAGTGTTATCCTCATCAACACCGGAAATCGGCTTAATCACCAGTGGGTTATTCAGGGAGTTACCCATATTCAGCACCGGGAAAATATCGGCTCCTGTGGCCGAAGATAATTTGAAATTCACGCCCGAATTCCAAGTAAGAGTATCAATCGCGAGCGAATCGGCGCCGGTCCAGCTGGACATGGTGAATTTAAAGGTAGCCATGTGCTGGCGCGAGGTTGACGGGTGCAGACCGGGGGTGAACAGGCGGATACAAACAAATTGGAAGCGCTGGTAGTAATTAGCCGAGTCAATATTATCGGAGGGATATAAAATATTGGTCAAGAAGGCTGTCGATGCTGCCGGTTGAACCGTGGACGAAACCAGTTGGAAGTTGGGGTTGTCCCAAGTGAAACCCATGGAACCGCCGTTGATGGTATCGCCGTCAACCCAG
Organism: Candidatus Zixiibacteriota bacterium; assembly: GCA_049324195.1. GTDB lineage: Bacteria > Zixibacteria > MSB-5A5 > GN15 > FEB-12 > JAFGNW01. The sequence continues at coordinate 1,479 of JBMOKZ010000395.1, forward strand.
AAATAAAGTTCCACGATCAGGGTATCTTCATCGATATCCGGGCGGGAAGTCAACAGGATAACGGAATCCGGATCCAATTCATCCGCGCCGGCAATGGCAGGCATAAGCGAAAGCAACAACAGAGAAAGCGCCAGTAAAACTAATTTTAATTTCATTACATACCTCCAGAATTTTTCAAAAACACATTTTTCAAAGCTAATAATAAAAAAAAGTTATTCCATTAACAAAGATACGTCGCTTCACCTCCTATTATTGCATATATATATTAATTGCGCTAATACTTTACCACTTTACATGTAAAGAATAAAATAATACAACCGGGGAGTCAATAAAAAAACTGAATTTAATAAAAAAAAGCGGGCTGTAAAAACCCGCTTTTTTTAAAATTATCATACCGGCGGGGGCGGACCGTTCAGATACAAAAAGGCAATCAAATAGGTTATATCGGAAATATCGATGTCACCCACACCGTTAACGTTTCCGGCATAAGAATCTATTTCGGGAGAACCGATGGGTTCGATATAAAGATAGTCAATTAATGCCGTAATATCGGCTATATCCAGCTCGCCACCCGAACAGTTGGCGTCACCTCGTACGCAGGGCCGGATATAAATTTTACCGGTTTCAAAAACCGGCCAGTAAGTTCCTAACACGGTATTAACTTCCGGTTTCTTGTAAGTGCCCCAGTTCAAAGTATCGATTGTGACCAGATTTCCCGGGGTAGCGCCGCTCGGAACGGTAATATACAGTTTTAAAAATAAACCTGAGCCCGGTTCCAGATAATGCGAAGAATTCTGGTCGCTGGTTTCCAGATAAACGGCATAACGCTTGTTAGCGAAATCAAAGCCGGTATATTGCCGATTATAGAAATATTCACTGCGGGTACCCTGAAGGGAAACCGAATCAAGTTTTATTCCGTCATCATTAGGTAACGTAAATGAGAAAGTCAAATTTTTGACCAGGGCGGTATTGGTGAAGTATACCGGAACAACGGTTTGGGTCCCGCGGTCGGCCATCACCGAATCAAGACGTATGGTATCCGCCCGCGCCCAGATGTAATTGCGAAGATGTTCTTCGCCGAGCCCATTCGGGTCGTTAATCAGAAGCGAAACATCGTAAATGCCCGGCTCGGTATAGATATGCGACGGATTCTCGATATCGGCGCTGTCGCCGTCACCGAAATACCATTTCCAGGAAGTCGGGAAATTGGGGGAGGCATCGGTGAAATTAACCTCCAGAGGTACCTCGCCCTCGAGAACATCGGCGGAAAATTGAGCAATCGCCAGAGTCGAAAGAGCGCCAAAAGCATTTATCCTTCCGGCGCCCAGCATCCCGGCGTAAGCCGGATTGATACCGTCGATATTGTCGGCCGTACTCTGGATGATGTAATTGACGTTCTCCATCGACAGCGAGGGCATCGCGGAGCGAATCAAAGCCGCCAGACCAACCACCATGGGAGCGGCCATCGAGGTACCGCTCAAAGATTCCGTGGTGGCAACGTACTGATTCGAATAAGTGGAAAGAATACTGGAACCCGGAGCACTGACATCGATCCAGGCACCGTAGTTACTGTAGGAGGCTTTGTAGTCCGAAGACGTTGTCGCCGCGACCGACATAACCCCATAAGCGTCATCCATATAACCGGGGATAGAGCTGTTGTCGTTACCGGCCGCATGGACTACGGTCACACCATGATTAATAACAGCGTTCTGCAAAGCACTGGCCTGCACCGAGGAACTGCCCCAGCTGCAATTGATTACATGAGCGCCCATCGCCGCAGCATAGTTTATGGCGGTAGCACAATCGTTCGGGTTGACATAGCCGTAACCGTCGCTGCCGGTACCGCCGGTTCTCAGACACATAATCCGGCTACCCTTAAAGGATCGGGAAGTACCCCAACCGCCGGCAATACCTACGACATCGACCGCATTGTTGGTGACGGCGGCTGAAATACCCGCGCAATGAGTACCATGACCGTCAAAATCGTTCGGGTCCGTATCCGGAATACCGCCATCCTCACCAGGCCAGACGCCGCCGAGACCAGTTAGAAAGTCATAACCAATCAGGTCGTCGACATAACCGTTACCGTCGTTATCGACGCCGTCCATATCGTCGAGGTCATAAACCACCTCGTCGCCGTCAAGGTCTTCGCCGGGATTGACCCAGATATTGCCTTGCAAATCGGGATGTTTATAATTAACACCGGAATCTATAATCGCGATTTTGATGGAATCGGATCCTGCTTCCAGATCCCAGGCATGTTCCAAATCCAGTTTATTGCGATGCCACTGACTAATCCAGGATGGATCATCCGGAATTACATCGAGAGGCATGGCCATTACCGGCTCCGCCATTCTGATATTGGGGTCCTGCAGCAGACGACGGATAACGGTGTTGACGCTGAGCGAATCCGGAAAAGAAATTTGATAAAACCGGGTAAGATCCTTCAGACCGGAATTAACTGGCGGTCTTTCTTTTTCCAGGGGAAAAATTTTCTTCACCTGTTCGATTTGGAGTTCCCTGAAGGTTTGGTCCAGGCTGGTATTACCCATACTTAAGGCTCCAAACCCAAATTTGATGTTACTCACGTCGAAGTCATCCTCAAGCTGCACGCTGACCAAGCCCTTGATTACATATGGCTTAGGACGATAAGAATCATCATATTCGCGGCCGTACCCGAACGATGTCAACATAAACACGAGGGTAAAGACGAGTAACCATGATGAAAGTAATTTCATTGATTTCGGCATCAGCACTCTCCAAAAACACCTGTTGAAAGATAATACGTTATAATATTATTGTAATAACGTCATAAAAAACCGCAGATTTAGCAGTCTTTTTTATATAACATAAAAAAAAACCCAAAGTTTACACTATTTTTCTTAACTCTTGAGTTTTTTACAAAAAGCGTGTATTTAGCTGCAAGTAAAAACAGAAGCTAAGTTGCCCTTTTACAATATAATATATATAAAAAATCACTAAATGACAATAACAAAAAAGGCCGTCTTCGAATTTTCGGAGACGGCCTTTATCGCAAAAATTACGCTGTTTTCGTATTACGGACAGGCCGGAAGGGCGCTGTGGGACAGATAGAGATTGTCAATCAGTTTGGTAATGTCGGAAATATCCGGTTCGCCGCCCGAGCCGTTGGCATCGGCTTCTTCAAGACAGCAAAGCGGCGCGTGGGACAGATACAGGTAGTCGATCAGACGGGTGATATCGGAGATATCCGGGTCGCCGCCGGAGCAGTTGGCATCGCCGGTCGTGCCAATGCAGCAGCCGGTGAAGGTCTTCTTCAAAGTAAGAAGATTAGCATCCAGCCAGGCCTTGGCAGCATCGATCTGGTCGATCAGGTCCTGAACGCTCTTGGAACCGAGTGTCGGCGGAATAGTCGCCATAATCGTCCAGTATATCAGCGTATCGGTGGCGCCCAAATCGTAATTATTGAAATAGGTCAAAACAATATGCTGGTCCTCGATCACCGAGGAAGCCTGCGAGTTCAGACCCTGATTGTTCAGCATATTACGATAGAGTTCAAGCGGCACGAAACCGTTGTCCGGGTACACATAGTCCTCGTTCAGTTCGGCATAACCGCCCCAGATCGGATCGCTGTTCAGCGCGTTGGCGCTGTCAGCGAGCCATTCCGCCTGGGTGTAATAGCCGTAACGCACCGAGCCGCCCATACGGGAGTCATTGTCGGTGCATTCGAGCGAGTCACCGGTAGGGTCGATCCATTCGCCGCCGATCTGATAAATCAGGTCGTTAACCGGATCGGTCGACGACTTGTTGTAGGAGCCGGAATCGGAAGGAATATCCCAGTCGAACGCTTCACCGACAACCAGGTCATTGTGGGCCGCACCGTCGTAAGAGAAGATACGGGTCATCTTGATAACGGCCTGGCCGCTGCCGGCGGGAGCGTAAAAGGTGTTCTCTACCGCCAGGGACGAGTCGACGGTCACGAAAGTACCGCTGTGGGCGCAATCATAACCGGCATCGGAATAGTGAGTCGGTGTGGTCAGAGTAACGCCTGACGGAGCGTCGCCCTCGACCGGCTTGAAGCCGTTCTCGGAGGCGAAACCGTCGCCGAAAATCGACCAGCTGGCCGTCACGGTGGTGTCGCTGCCGGCAATCGAGGCCGACAGGACCACTGTCGAAGCATCACCCAGATAAACCGTAGCGTCGCCGGGGATGGTATCCGCGCCGGAGGAATCGAAGTTCTGCTCGTTGT
>JBMOKZ010000396.1:0-5704 GCA_049324195.1 Candidatus Zixiibacteriota bacterium
TAATTTAAACAAATTACGGAGTCAAATATGTTAAAAAATATATAAAATAGCAGTTTTTTGGGGTTTCAGGGGAATCGGCTGAGGCTTTTGGACTAAAATCAAAAATATCAATAAAACTAAGATTTTTCTTGTGATTTCCGAGAAAAACTATATATTTCTATACTTTTTTGAAAAGGAGTTGATGTAGAAAAATGTCCAAGAGTTGTGAAATATGCGGTAAGAAGCCGATGTACGGCAACAACGTATCCCACGCCCACAATATTACCAAGCGACGCTGGAACCCCAATCTCCAGAGTGTTCGCGCATTGGTTAACGGCGTCCCGAAACGGGTTACGGTCTGTGCCTCATGCCTGAAAGCCGGCAAGGTCTTCAAGAACGTCAAAAACCGCAAGACCAAATCGGATCTGGCCATCTAACCGAATCGGTTTTACGGAGCAAAATTCAGCCGCTTTTTTAAGCGGCTTTTTTGTGTCCGGAAATGTACGGATTAGTAGTTCTGTAGGTCAAGCCTGCTTGGGGCTTGACTTACAACTCCTGAAAATACGTTGACTTTGAAGAGTCTGGGTCTTATTATTGTTATATTAGAGCAAATTAAACAGGTTTCTCAATCTTTGAGCGGGAGGTAAATCATTTTGAGCATAAGCAAAATACCCTGGTACGTTTTCATAGTTTTAGCTCTTATTACATGTGTTTCTTCCGTCGATGCCCGGCGCAAAGGTAACAAGTCAGACAAGGAAAAAATCGAACTCAGGCATCCGACCGTCTCCCTGGGTCTCGGTCTGGAAGTCGCCTACCTGACAGGTGACGCTGTCACGGCCAAACTCGGTTAATCCTCCAGCCGCTTTCTGGGTGGGGGTAGTATTCGATTGGAATACTGTCTGACACCTGTCGTGCGCTTAGACGGTGGCTTTGATGTACTCTATGCCAGTTTTTTCGAGTATAGTTCACGGGGAAGAGGGTATTCGTATTCTATCGGTTGCCGACTGGTCCATCAGCCGGAGGTTCGTTCCTCTCTTTTTCTTCGCGGTGAACTGGGCACAATCTTATTAGGAGATGGAAACGACTATGACGACCGACCCGAAATCGATCGTTTATGCGTGTTCGGACGGATTGGCCTTGGTCAGCAATACTATGTCAGTTCATCAAATTTAACATATGTTGAACTTTTATTTACCGGCATCAGGACAGGGGACTTAAAGCAACATCCTTATGTCGGAACTACCAGTGAAAATGTATACTATGTGATGTTACGTATTTCATGGGTTTTCGGCTTTTAGTAGTTGGTCAAGCCCTCTTGGGGCTTGACCTTCATCTCTCTTGATTATCGGTGCCAAATAAACTTTACCAAAAAATATAGTAATTGCAGATCAACGTCATTGCGAGCTGAGGCCGAAGGGCCGAAGGCCCGCTGGTTGGAGCAATGACTATTTAACTACCGTCAAACGAGACGGCACGAGAATACGTCATCCCGAGCGTCGAGGGATGACGACCAATAAGTCACTCCCGGAGATAAAAAAGCCGCCGGGGAGGGAGCTAAAAAACCCGGCGGCCTGTTGGGCATTCCTATGGCATATCAGGGGAGGTAGAACTAACTTAGTCGAATAACTTCAAAATGCTGGAACCGCTGACAGCAGAATAAGTCAGCATGGCCAGAGAGGCCTGCGTCCTTATCATGCTACCGATAAAATTCGAATATTCCACGGCGTAATCAGTGTCCCTGACCTGCGACTCGGCCGCAATCAGGTTCTGGCGGGTAATTTCCAGCGAGGCTCGCTGACCCTCCAGGTCATTTTTCTGCGTGGCCGCCAAATCCATTTGCACCGCGTCCAGTTCCTCGACAGCGCTGTCGATGACGTCTACCGACGCCGCCGCGGTCTCCGCGGAGGACAGGTCCACACCCGTCAACTCCGCCACCTCGGCCAGCGCTCCCGCCGAGCCATCGAGAGTTTTCGCTCCGTTGAACTCGGCGTTTTCGACTATGTCGTTGAAATTTTCCACCAGGCTTCCCGCCGCCGTGACATACGCCTGGCGCGCTTCCTCGCTCAACAGACCCTCGTTGGCGGCGGCGACCGCCATCGTCCTTATCTCCGTAAGGTTTGAACGAAGCGTGCTGACGGTTGAGCTGACCGTCTCGTACTTGCTGATAGAGGATGACAGATTTTCGATCTCCTGATTCAGCGAGCCAATCTGGGTCCGTAACTGCTCGGAAATCATCAGCCCGGCCGGGTCGTCAGCGGCGCTGTTGATCCGCAGACCGGACGTCAGCTTCCTCATCGAGCTGTACATCGTGGACAGATTGGCGTTCACGCTGATGATGCTCATCCCTGAACCGTAAAGCGAATTAAGGGTTATCCCCATCATCCCTCCTTTTAAATGTAAATTCAGAGGTTCACCCGAACCAAATAACCGCAAGCCCTGTGCCGCATCGGAAAGTATCGCTAAGATACTACACCGTAAACGGTTACGCACCTGCCCCGATAACTTAAGGCGTCAGGAATATGGGCTGAAATCGATATATGCTGACGGGAAACAATATAAAATGCCGCCGGCAGGGTAGTTAAACCGGCGGCACTGTGGAGGAACGAAAATGTTTTTTTACGAAATCATCTTCAGCGATGATTATCTTTATTTAAACCTCGCGGTTTAATTCTCTTCGAGTCGGCGGATATAGGCCGGAATCGTCCGGTCCGCCTCGGTGAAAATCGGGACCCGATGACGCTCGCTGCGCAGGGTCGAACGTGGCTTGATTTCATCCTGTTCCTGATAGGTGGGCATGGGCGCCTTTTTGTAACTGCTCGAGGCTACCGTTTCAGCCGCCTCTATCACCTCGGTCCGGTCCCGTTCGACCGTAATCAGCTCTTCGGGGAACAGCGAGATGACTTTCCCCGGCTTGGTATCTTCCATTTTCATTTCTTCGACCCTGGATTCTTCCTTGCGGCCACTGCCGAAACCGGTGGCGATAACCGTCACGCGCATCTTGTCGGTCATGGTCGGGTCGATAACGGCGCCGAAAATGATATTAGCCTCCGGACCGGCTTCGTCATAAATGAGTGAGGTTGCCGTGTTGACGTCAAACAACGTCATGTCTTCGCCACCGGTGACATTTATCAGAACGCCCTTGGCGCCGCCAATGGAGACATTTTCCAGAAGCGGCGACGATATCGCCTGGCGGGCGGCGTCGATCGCCTTATCGTCGCCCTCGGCATAACCGGTCCCCATCAACGCCTCGCCCATCTCCTGCATGACCGTCCGGACATCGGCGAAATCGCAGTTAATCAATCCCGGAATGGTAATCAAATCGGAGATGCCCTTGGTAGCCTGGTGCAGCACCTCGTCGGCGGTAGCGAACGCCTGGGTCAACGTGGTTTTCTTGTCGACGATTTCCAGCAGGCGTTCGTTGGGAATCGTTATCAGGGTGTCGACTTTCGCTTTCAGTTCAGCCAGCCCGTCCTCGGCTTTCTGCATCCGCTTGGCGCCTTCAAACCGGAACGGCTTGGTGACGATGGCGATCGTCAGCGCTCCGGTCGATTTGGCAATTTCGGCCATGACCGGCGCCGCGCCGGTGCCGGTGCCGCCGCCCATCCCGGCGGTGATGAAAACCAGATTGGGATTGCCGATTGCCGACAGCACTTCCTGCCTGGTTTCCTCGATCGCCTTGCGGCCGACATCGGGATTGGCCCCGGCGCCCAGACCGTTGGTAATCTTCTGACCGATTTGTATTTTCTTCTCCGCCAGATTCTGGTCAAGCACCTGGGCGTCGGTATTGATCGCGATGAATTCCACCCCTTTGAGTTCCGAGGCGATCATGCGATTGATGGCGTTACCCCCGCCGCCCCCTACCCCGACGACTTTGATATTGGCGTACCCGATATAGTCGGGCGAGAAATTAAATTGATGCTTGCTTCCGTTCATTTTGTTCCTCCTTGAACGTTATCTTAAAATTGTCTTGTTATCCAATTCTCTATTTTTTTAAAAAAATCGCTCAGCCCGCCGCCCCGGTGTCCGCTGACCGGTTCGTTGCCGAAACCGTAAACCAGCAGGCCGTGCGCGACCGCGTAGCGGATGTTGTTCAACTCTTCCGGGATATGTTCCAGCCCGCTGAGTTGCCCCAAACGCACCGGCATCCGCACCATCTGTTCGGCCAGTTCCAGACATCCGGGCAACAGCGACCCGCCGCCGGTAAGCACCAGACCCGCCGTCAGGGTGTCGGTCTGCATATCCCGCTTCAGCTCCCGCACCACCAGCGACAGAATCTCTTCCATGCGCGGCTCGATAATCGAGGCCAGCACGTTGCGGGAAATCTCCCGCCCGGGCCGGCCAGCCATCCCCGGGACATCGATCATCTCTTCCGGGTCAACCATCGACGCCAGCGCGGAGCCATAATTTATTTTCAACTGCTCGGCCTGGTCGATAGCCGTTCGGAGACCGATGGCGATATCGTTGGTGACGTTCTTGCCGCCCAGCGGCACGACTGCCGTATGACGGATAGCGCCGTCGTAAAAGACGGCCAGGTTAGTCAGGTCACCGCCGATATCGACTACAACCGTGCCGATTTCCATTTCGTTTTCGCTCAAAAGCACCTGCGACACCGCCAGAGCCTCGAGCACCATATGGTCCACGCCGAGACGGCAGCGCTCCAGGGCACGGTAGATATTTTTGGCCGAGATTACCGAGGCGGTTACGATATGCGCCTCGACCTCGAGTCGCACCCCGGTCATGCCGACCGGATCCTTGATGCCGGTTTGTTCGTCGACCGAGAAGGTCTGGGGAATGACGTGAATAATTTCCCGGTCCACCGGAATCGCGACGGTTTTGGCCGCCTCGACCGCCCGGCCGACATCGGACGCCGTAATTTCGTTGTCGGAACGGCTCACCGCCACCACGCCGTGACTGTTGATGGAGCGGATGTGTTCGCCGGCGATTCCCACCGTCACCCGGTCAACCTCCACGCCGGACACCAGCTGGGCGTCGTCCACCGCCTTGCGAATGGATTTCACGGTCTTATCCATATTGACCACCACGCCGCGACGCAACCCGTCCGCCGGCGACTGGCCGTGGCCGATGATGAATATCGCCCCCTGCTCGTCCATCTCCGCAATCACGGCGGTTATTTTAGTGGTGCCGATATCGAGCGCGGCAACGATGTTTTCTTCAGCCATCAGGCATCCCCTTTGACCGTTATTATCATATCCTCAAAACGCAAATCGACCATTTTCACCTCGGTGAAATCCGTCTCGTAATTTTCCACGAACTTGACGAAAGCGTTGAACTGCCGGAAAAAATTCTCAGCCTGAAGTTTCAACCGGTAGGGCAGACCCGAAAGAGATACGATAGCGTACCGGCTGTTTTCCAGGTCGATTTCGTCGATCAGCCGGAACAGGTCCAGATTTTCTTCGCGCAAACTCTCCAACTGCGGAACCAACAGCGCCACCCGGTAATCGGGGCAGGGGGCGTAAGGACGCTGCACCTGGACGTTGGTCAACACCGGCATCTCCCAGTCTTCGACGAAATCATCCGTTTTGATGATACGGGCGCAGTGGTCGAGACCGTAAAGCGTCCCCGAACCCCGGTCCAGGACGAAACAGACCGGCTTCAGGTTGTTGGTGGTAATATTCAATCCCCCGGGTAGCTGATAATCGACCTCGACCCGGATAATATCCCGCCGGGCCAGAAGCTCCCGCGCCAGTCTGTCCAGCGGTTGGTC
>JBMOKZ010000397.1:0-5684 GCA_049324195.1 Candidatus Zixiibacteriota bacterium
CGGAAACGGCGATACCGCCAATAAAATAGGCACATATCCGGTGGCCGTCCTGGCCCGGGCTCATCAGATTCCCTTTTATGTCGCTGCGCCCATGACCACCTTTGACCCCAAAACCTCCTCGGGAGCCGAAATACAAATAGAAATGAGGGCGGCTGAGGAAATTACGTCGCTTTACGGGACACCCATCGCTCCTTCGGGAATCAAAGTTTACTCACCGGCATTTGATATTACGCCCAACGAGTTGATTTCCGGGTTTATTACCGACGAAGGCGTCAAACCGGGGGGCAGAGCCAAATAAAAGTGATTTTATATGATTTTTGGTATTGTATTTTGAATATATTTTGGTCGATTAATATAGTATGCGCAAACCCAGTAAACAACAGCAGGAAGTTTTAAAGTCGTTCAATTACGACCTCTTTCGCCCGGAAATTCTGGCCGCTCCGGCCCCGGCGACGCTTTATACCAAAATCCGGGAACAGGAAATCAGGCAGGCGCTGGTGACCGATGAAGAGTTTCGTTCCGACCCCGGAGAACTACCGGATGAAAAAGAGCTGGCTCGCCGATATGAGATGTATAACAGGGTTTATTTCGATGGACGGCTGCCCAGAGTCAAAATTCTTTATTCCAATCGGATGACTTCGGCCGGTTCTTATACTCCCCAGAAGAAACTGATAAAAATCGGTCGTAGGTATCACCAGATTTTTCCCGAAGAAATAAACGACACCCTCAAGCATGAAATGATACATATCCGGCATATGAAACATGACCGGGCATTCAAGGACGAAGCCATACGAATTGGAGCCTCGGTTCGAGCCAATTCTCATCCGGCTCTGACCCGGCCGCCGAAATATATATATCTCTGTGCAAATTGCGGGCGGGAATACCCCCGACAGAAACGTCTGCGCATGGCCTCGTGCGGTATCTGTTCCCGGGGTGGGGTATTCGATGAAAGATTTAAGTTAAGGCTTTTACGAAAAAAGAGTTAGGCCTGATTTCAGACTTTTTCGAATTCTTCCTGGAGTCTTTCCAGCTCAATTATCAGCGGCGTACATTTTATCAGCGCCTCCAGATTGTGGCCCTCGGTATAGTATTTTATAAGGCGAAGCAGCACCAGCTGGGGATTGCCGAAACAACTGACGATATGACCGCTCGGGGAAACGCTCAACCCGGCTTTTTTAGCCTGCGACAGCGCTTTGTCCCGGCCGATTACTTTTGACTGCTCATTAATAACTTCTTCAAACAATTTCAGATATTTTTCTACAGCCATGTTCTCAATCCTTTGAAGGTTTTCACTCTATATATTTATCGGGAATTTGCTGTTTTAACTGTAGCCTGCCGTTCAGTTTTTTTGAACCGGGTGGCGGGAATCCGGAGCGTTCGAATCGGGACAATTGGCGGTTAAAAGATAAAATCACAATTTTGTTTTTAATTTTTAAGGAAAATAAATGGTGGCTTATTTTAGAGTCGGGAAATTTGTTAAGTCTCTATCGCTAAATATCTTGCGCCGAAGGTCGATATTATGGAAAGAGTGTCGGGAACCATTATAAATTTTCTTTATTTTTGAAGACATCCTTGACATTTAAAAAAAACTATTTATATTCTTTTGCTTTTTAACAAACGGTTACCAGAAATTAAGGAATAGGTAAGAAAAAGCGATGAAAACATTTATACCAAAAATCGACTCGAACAACAAGAAATGGTTTGTGATCGATTTGGAAGGAGCAACGCTCGGTCGGGTAGCTGTTAAAGTTGCTGATATTTTGCGTGGCAAAAACAAGCCCATCTTTACGCCGCATCTTGACACTGGTGACCATGTCGTTGCCGTAAACGCTTCGGGCTTGAAAGTTACCGGTGACAAAATGAACAGCATAAATTATTACCGGTATTCCGGATATCCGGGCGGGTTGAAAGTGGTCAGCATGTCTGACAAGATGTTAAGTAAGCCGGAGGATGTGTTCCTGATGGCGGTCAAGAGAATGTTGCCCAAGAATCGGCTGGGTCGTAAAATGATCAAGAAACTTCATGTTTATGCCGGTTCGGGTCATCCTCACCAGGCTCAGAAACCTGAAAAATTAGAACTGAAATAGTTGTTAGGTATAATGGAAGACATGAACATTTTTTCAGCTACGGGCAGAAGAAAAGAATCTGTCGCCAGAGTAATCATGACCGGCGGTAAAGGCAAAATTACCGTGAACGGAAAACCGGTGAACGATTATCTGAAGCGTGAGACGTTGATCGAACATATCAAGGAGCCCCTCCTTTTGACCGATACTTTCGGCAAGATGGATCTCGAATGCAGGACCACCGGAGGCGGCTTGACCGGTCAGGCCGGAGCTATCCGTCTGGCAATCAGCCGGGCGCTTCTGGTTTATGACCCCGATTTTCGCAAATCGCTGCGGCGGAGTAAATTCTTGACTCGTGACCCGCGTGCCGTGGAACGGAAAAAATTCGGCCAGCCCAAAGCACGCAAGCGTTTCCAGTACTCGAAACGTTAATTAATGATTTTAACCCCGGAAGGGGAATAAGCAATCCCGACCGACCTGTCCCACGGTCCCGAATCGAGGGTATGGACGGGGATGACGTCGGGATCAAGTGTAACCGTTTAACAATGGATTCTTATGATCACACCCCAAATTAAAGAACTCCTCGAAGCTGGTGTTCATTTCGGTCATCAGACCCGGCGGTGGAACCCCAAGATGAAGCCGTTCATCTTCGCCGCCCGCAACGGCATTTACATCATCGACCTGCAGAAAACCGTCAACGCTCTCGAACAGGCCAAGAAGAAAGTTCGCGAGGTGGTCAGCGGCGGCCGTTCGATTCTCTTCGTCGGCACCAAGAAGCAGGCCAAGGAAGTCATCCTGGAGCAGGCGCCCCGGTGCAAAGGTTATTTCGTAACCGAACGCTGGCTGGGCGGAATGCTGACTAATTTCAACACCATCAAAAAGTCGATCAAGAAGCTCAAGGACATCGAGCGCATGAAAGAGGAAGGCCTGCTCGAAAAATTTACCAAGAAGGAAAGCTCCAAAATCGAGCACGAAGCCTTGAAATTGAGTAAGGTGCTCGGCGGCATCAAGGAAATGAATTTCCTGCCCGGACTGGTGATTGTCATCGACGCCAAGAAGGAGAAAATCGCCGTGGCTGAAGCCCGCAAGCTGGGTATCCCCATCATCGCGGTTATCGACACCAACGCCGACCCGGACCCGATCGATTTTCCGATCGCCGGTAACGATGACGCCATCAAATCGATTCGCGTTCTGCTCCGCCAGCTGGTTGATGCCGCAGTCGAAGCGAAGGCGCACGTGACTCAGGTCGAGGTGGAGGCCGCTATCGAAGCCGAGCGCGCCGTTTCCCTGAAGACTTATACTTCCGAAGACGATTCCGACATGAAAGAGTGAAATTAGAAGGTATACCAACAATGGAAATTACTGCAAAGATGGTTAAAGAACTCCGGGAGAAAACCGGGGCCGGCATGATGGACTGTAAGAGTGCGTTGAAGGAAACCAACGGCGATTTCGAGAAAGCCGTCACCGTTCTGCGCGAAAAAGGGATCGCCAAAGCCGCTTCCAAGGGCGGCCGGGAGACCTCCGAGGGTCTGATTGTGTCTTATATTCATCCCGGGGATAAACTCGGGGTTATGGTGGAAATAGCCTGCGAAACCGATTTCGTGGCGCGCACCGAACAATTCCGGCTTTTCGCCCGCGACATTGCCATGCATATCGCGGCCATCTCGCCGGTCTGCGTCAGCCGGGAAGAAGTTGACCGGACATTAATCGACAGCGAAAGAGAAATTTACCGCAAACAAGCCGAGCACGACGGCAAACCCGCCAAAGTCATCGACAAGATCGTCGACGGCCGGGTTGAGAAATTCTACACGGAAATAGTGCTGCTGGAACAGCCGTTCGTGAAAGACAACGATAAGACGATCGGCGATTATGTCAAGGAAATGATTGGGTCACTCGGAGAAAACATCGTTATCAAGCGTTTTGTCCGTTACCGACTCGGTGAGTAATATGGAAAGTGATTCAGGCCATAAACCTGCTTATAAACGAATCCTCTTAAAACTGTCCGGGGAAGCCTTGATGGGTCCCGGTGATTACGGAATTCACACCCGGACAGTCGAATCTATCTGTTCCCAGATTAAAAATATCAAGAATCTCGGAGTTGAAATCGGCCTGGTGGTCGGCGGCGGCAATATCTTCCGCGGTGTGCACGCCTCGGAACGCGGCATGGACCGCGTTATCGGCGACAATATCGGGATGCTGGCCACGGTTATGAATTCTCTGGCCCTGATGGATACCCTGGAGAAAATGGGCATTTACACCCGGGTCATGTCGGCGGTGCGCATCGAGGCTTTCGCCGAGACGTATATCCGCCGGCGGGCGATTCGCCACATGGAGAAGGGCCGGCTGGTGATTTTCGCCGCCGGGACCGGCAACCCGTATTTCAGTACCGACACCGCAGCTTCGCTGCGGGCGCGGGAAATCGGGGCCGAATTACTGATTAAGGCTACCAGTGTCGACGGCGTTTTTTCAGCCGACCCCAAAAAGGTCAAGGATGCCACCTTTTTTCCCCGGTTGAGCTATATGGACATTTTGACCAGGGAACTTAAAGTGATAGATTCCACCGCGGTTTCGCTGCTTATGGAAACCGATATCCCGGTTCGGGTTGTCAATCTCAAAAAGGAAGGCAATCTCGAACGGGTGGTTAGAGGCGAGGATGTTGGTACGCTTATATCAAACGATGGGCAATGAACCTGAACAGTTCAGGAGAGGATGATATGTTGAACAAAATTTATGGTGAAACCAAAGAGCGAATGATTAAGACCGTGGAATCGGTCAGCCGCGAGCTTGGCACGGTCAGAACTGGTAAAGCCACCCCGAACCTGCTGAGCTCCGTCAAGGTTGAGGCCTATGGTACGGTGATGCCGCTCAACCAGCTGGCTACGGTCAGCGCCCCGGAAGCGCGCCTTCTGGTGGTGCAGGCGTTCGACAAGACGACGGTTGGGGATATCGTCAAGGGTATCCAGAAAGCCGATTTGGGTTTTAACCCCTCGGTCGACGGTCAGTTGATTCGCATCAATGTCCCGGCTCTGAACGAAGAACGGCGCAAGGAACTGGTCAAACACTGCAAGAAAATCTCCGAGGACGGCCGGGTAGCGGTGCGCAACATCCGCCGCGACGCTAACGAACAGATTAAAAAGGCGCAGAAATCGAGAAGCATTTCCGAGGATGAGGAAAAAGACGGACTCGAAGAAATCCAGAACATGACCAATGATTATATCAAGAAAATCGACGAGGCGATCGTCAAAAAAGAAAAAGAGATAATGGAAGTGTAAGCTCTTTTCACGAATAATAAAAAAACCGGTTGTCAAACCGGTTTTTTTTTGAACGCGAGTATTGATAAACAGAAGATTTTTTTTATTTGCCGGGGTAACCGGAAGACAGGTATTCCCGGAGGTAACGGTTTTCGATTTCGATATGTTCCATCTGGGTCTTGACGATGTCTCCCACGGAAACGATACCGATAAGGTGATTCTTGTCCACCACCGGGATGTGCCGGATGCGGTTATTGGTCATCAGCCCGGCGATATATGCCAGTTCATCCTCGAGCAGTCCGACGATGACATCAGTCGTCATCAGTTGACCGACCTTGAATACCCGGAAATCAATCGGGGTCTCGTAAAT
>JBMOKZ010000398.1:0-5655 GCA_049324195.1 Candidatus Zixiibacteriota bacterium
AACCATAAAACCGGCTTATTTTTATGGTGTTCGTAAATCGTTAACCCTTGTCTGCAGAGAAGAAGGTTGAGTCGGCATACAGTTGCAGACAGAACAAGTAGTAAGGTATGAGTAACAGTAAAACATCGAAAATGATTCTCCCCGGGATTTTACTGGGCGTAGTCCTGGGCGCTCTTCTGGGTTATTTTGTATCGGATTTCATGCTCGCCGTCAGTATTATCGGCGAACTTTTTTACAACGCCCTTTTGATTTTAGTCCTGCCGCTGGTTCTGGCCGCCGTGATTAACGGGGTAACCAGTCTGGGTGATTATCACAAACTCGGCCGGGTGGGAGGAAAAACACTCTGGTACTTTCTGATTACCGGGCTGGTTGCGGTCGTGCTGGCCGTGGCGGTTTCGCTGGTCAATTTCGGCCTCGGTTCTTCGCCGGTCAGCAATTTGTACCAGAATCTGGCGGGGACGAGCAGTCCCTATCTTAATTACAGCCGTTTGATGAATGCGGGGGATTCCAGTTTGTTCGGAGAGCTGTTCAGCAACATTCAGTATCTGTCCCTGGTCCTGCTGGTGGTCGTTTTCGGGGGCATCCTTTCGATTTTCGGCCCCAGAAAAAACCGGAATTTAACTTCTTTCTTCAGGGACGTGAACGAATCCTTAATTAAGCTCTTTGAGTTTCTTTTGTATCTGTCGCCTCTTGGAGTGTTATCACTCGTAGGCACTTCCGTAGCTCTGGCCCGGGACAACCTGACCGATATGTTCGGGGTGCTGGGTGTTTATCTACTGGTTCTGACCGGTACTTTTCTGGTTTACGGCCTGGTTGTGCTCCCGATCATTTACCGGGTGGTCACCAGCCGGTCGCCGTTTCAGTTTTTAGCGGGGATGCTGCCCGCTATTTTTACCGCTTTTGCGACCGGGTCCTCGACCGCCAACCTGGGCATCACCTATCACGGGACAGTTGAACATAATCACGTTGACCAGCGCGCCGGTTCGCTGGTATTGCCGCTGGGAACGGTTTTCAATGTCTCCGCGACCGCGATGTGGTTGATTATTTCGATTATAACCCTGATCCGGATGACACCCGGAATGGAATTGACGGTTATACAGATTATTTTAGTAGCGGTGCTCTCGCTTCTGGTATCAATCGGTCTCGCCGGAGTGCCGCGCATTACCATTGCGGCGGCCATGGTTATTATGAGCTTGTCCGGTTTTCCGGAACTGGTTCTGGTCGGAACAGGGATGCTGTTCATGGCGGAATGGATAACCGACCGTTTGCGCAGCAGTCTGAATGTTTGGGGCGACGCCATCGGCGCAGCGGTTATTTCGGAAACACTCGAATTTAAAGCGGTCGGGCGCAAAACCACCGTGACTATCACACCCCGGGAAACGAGAACCCGCACCCCCCGCAAGGATCACAAATTATTACGTACCGACGCCCGAAAAGAAGATGGCAGGGACAGAATGCGTCCTAACCGGACGGAACAGCCCTATGCTCAGCAGAAAGATACCCGTTCTTCCCGGCCCGGAGAACGGGTCGATAAAAGCGGCTCGTATTCTTCGAGCGGCCGCGCGCCGGAGACAAAACGAAATGGTTTTGGTTCGCCGGTAAAATCCCCATCATCGCCGTTTGAATTTACTGAATCCTCGCTGCCGGAACTCGAGCCGGAATTCGAGGGTCAGCAACAGCGGCGCAGCGCTCCGGAAAAGACGCCACCCGTAAGGGGGCACCGTTCCGAGCCGTACTCTTCCCGCTCGTCATCGGCCAGGACATCGCAGGATAGGAACCGCTCACAGAGACCGGCACCCGCCGTACCGAAAGAAACTGTCGAACGAAAAACCGACAGAAAACCGAAAGAAGATATTCTTGACAACGAGATGTTCAAAAAAGAACTAGCCCGGGTTTCGGCTCATTTGCACGCTATCGATAAGGCGAAAAAAGACGAAGAGCCGACCAAACCGGAAGCCGTGAGTACGCCTCCCGAGACGACGGTCCGGGAAAACGAGTTCAGGAAAACTCCGGGCGCTGCTTTGGAAGATACCCCGGTAATATCGACCGACAACGTTACTGCAGATCTTTCGACAGATGAAGATACGGAAGTTTTCGACAGAAGGATGGAAGCTGACGAGGAGGTAACGGAAACATCGATAACTCCCAAATTGAACTTCCTCGACCGATACCAGGCGGACGAGCAGGCAGAATACGACCGGATCGAGGACTTTACCGAAATTGAAGATGCGGAAGGAACCGGAGAAGAACTGACTCCGACAACGGCTGAAAACGAATCAGCCGCGGTCATGGAGTACGGTCGTTCCCGTTACAAGAAAAATGTGAAATCCAAAGCGGAGAATACCCCGGAACCGGCGGAAAACAACAATAACGTTCCGGAGCCGGAAGACAGCTTTTCCAACGAGAACATTTCTTTCGGTCGCAGCAAGAAGAAGCGCACCCGTTAGTGGAGGTTTTCATGAAAGCCGGACGCTGTCCGGCTTTCGTGTCTTATGCTGGTTTAAGAAAAACTTTTTTTAATCTTTTATGTTATAGAAAAGTAAAAGATCTTGATTTAAGATGAGTCTTTTATAATCTTCTTTCAGGAATGACAGGAATGAATACGATAAAAATTTTCGTTTTGATGACGGCCCTGATGGTCCTTTTTATGTGGCTGGGGTATGCTTTCGCCGGACAGAACGGCATGATTATCGCTTTTGTCCTGGCTTCGGCGATTAATTTTTTCAGTTACTGGTATTCGGATAAGCTGGTTTTGAAGATGTATCGAGCCCGAGAAGTTTCCGAGAATGATTATCCCCGCCTGTACCGGGTGGTCAAACGGGTAGCGACGATGAAGGCGATGATGCCGATGCCCCGGGTTTATATCACGCCTCTGAAAGCCCCCAATGCTTTCGCGACCGGCCGCAACGCCGAACATGCCGCAGTGGCGGTTACTGAAGGTTTACTGGAAATTTTGAGCGAGGATGAGCTTGAGGGCGTAATCGGGCACGAAATCGCCCATATTCGCAACAAAGATATGCTGCTGGGAACGGTAGTCGCGACTTTTGTCGGGGCGATCGGTATCCTGGCCTCGATTGCCCGCTGGGGGGCGATATTCGGCGGATACAGCCGGGATAATGACCGCAACAACGGCGGGATAGCGTTGCTGGTAGCGGCCATCATGGCGCCTTTTATCGCGTTTATTTTACAGGCGGCCATTTCCCGTCAGCGGGAATACAAGGCTGACGCCGAAGGCGCCCGGATGACCGGCAAACATTTAGCTCTGGCCTCCGCCCTCGAGAAACTGCATCGTGCTCCGGTGCGGCTGAACCTCAACGACCGTCCGGGCACGGCCAATTTGATGATTGCCAATCCCCTGTCAGCGAGAGGATTTTCCTCGATGTTCTCGACCCACCCCCCGGTTGAAAAGAGAATTATCCGGCTCAAGGAATTGGCCCAGGAGCATGCCTATCAGGGGATTGCCTGATACTAGGAGAGGTGAATCGGATTAATGATGTTCAGGGTTGGTAAGTACGATGGGCAGTCAGGCCATGTATGAAATACTGGCTATCCTGGTTCTGGTGCTGGCTAATGGTTTTTTTGCCCTGTCAGAGTTTTCCATTATTGCCAGTCGTTCCAGTAAACTTCACCAAAAAGTCGAGGAAGGCAAAAAAGGAGCAGCCACCGCCGAGAAAATCCGTAAACAACCGGAAAATTTTCTGGCCACGATTCAGGTGGGGATTACTCTGGTCGGCTCTCTGGTCGGGGTGTTCAGCGGGGTGACGATTGTCAAGAAACTGGAAAGTTTTATTGCCGCGATTCCCATTCAGCGCTTCGCCGACGCCGCCACGCCGATTTCGGTCGTGGTGGTGGTTATTTTGATTACCGTTCTGTCGGTCGTGCTCGGCGAACTGGTGCCCAAATACCTCGCCCTGACCTATCCCGAGCGCTATGCCCGAAGGGTGGCCCGGCCCATCAATCTTTTTATCAAGCTGACTTCGTTTTTCTCACGCTTTTTGAGCGGACTGGCTAAATTTATCGTGCGTCTGCTCGGCGTGCGCCGGGAACCATCCCGGGAAGTCATCACCGAGGAAGAAATCAACCAGATGATTCTCGAGGGAAAAGACAAGGGTATTTTCGACGAAACCGAGGAAGAGTTTGTGCGTTCGGTATTCGAGTTCGCCGACGCCACCGTCAGCCGGGCGATGACGCCCCGGCCCGATGTTATCGCATTCGAGGTCAAGGCTGACCCCGGGAAAATTATCGATACCGTGCTTGAGTACGGTTACAGCCGTTACCCGGTCTTCGAGGACACAATCGATAACGTCATCGGCGTGATTTATACCAAAGATTTGCTCCAAACCGATATCAATTTACACAATATCATCCTGAGAAATATCCTCCGCAAACCCCTGTTCGTGCCGGATTCGATGCCGCTGTCCCGGCTGTTGAGGGAATTTCAGAGGGGAAAAAACCATATGGCTATCGTTCTCGACGAGTTCGGCGGCACCGACGGGATTATAACGATCGAGGATATCCTCGAGGAACTGGTGGGGGAAATTCAGGACGAGTATGATGATAACGAAAAGGCTCCGCTGGTAAGACATTCCGATAATGTGGCTTTCGCCGACGGTGCCGTATGGCCCGGCGAAATCAACGAGATGTTCAAGAGTCATCTGCCCGAAGACGATTCCGACACCCTGGCCGGGCTGTTTCTGGACGAGGTGGGTCGAATGCCGCAGAAAAACGAGGCCGTGGAAATTGCCGATATCAGGCTGACTATTCTGGAAATCGACGAAAACCGGATCCTGCGCCTGAAGATTGAAAAGATTACGGACCGGCCCGTTAGTAAGTGAGAAAGCGCCCCGTCGAGAAATGAAAAAAATACTGCAATTGCCGTTCATTTGGAGCCGCGCCCTCTATGACTGGGTGCTCGGCTGGGGGGAATCCCGTCATGGTGTGACAGCTCTTTTTTTCCTGTCCCTGGCCGAAGCCTCGTTTTTCCCGATTCCGCCCGACGCTCTTTTAATCGCCCTGTGCATGGGAGCGCACAAGAGATGGGTACGCTTCGCCCTGTACTGCTCGGTCGGCTCGGTTTTCGGGGGAATGCTCGGATATTTTATCGGATTCGCCGCTTTCGGTCTGATCGGCGAGAAAATTCTCGGGTTCGTCGCCTCATTCTCGGGAGGCAACCCGGATGAGATGCTTCGAATCGCCCAGTACTGGTTCAATGAAAAAGAGCTATGGGGTATGCAAGTCGGCGCCTGGGCGGTCGGTGTCGCCGGGTTCACGCCCATTCCTTATAAGGTTTTCACCATCGCCGCCGGTTTTTTCGAAATGAATTTCGTAGTTTTCGTCATCGCCTCGGTCGTCAGCCGTTCGCTGCGTTTTTTTATCGTGGCCGGGATTATCGGGCTGCTGTATGAAAAATTCGGCAACCGTATCCGGAACTTTATCGACCGTTATTTTAATTATCTGGCTGTCGCCTTCGTTGTCCTGCTGGCGCTCGGGTTCTGGATTATCAGCCTGCTCGGGAGCGAATGATATCGAGCTCATAATCCCGGAAAAAAACCTAACCGGCCGGACTAATATTTCGTTATAATATGTTATGACCAGTCACCAGCCACATCATAATGTTTCCGGGCGCAAACTGACCTGGGCGATCTTATTAAATGT
>JBMOKZ010000399.1:0-5653 GCA_049324195.1 Candidatus Zixiibacteriota bacterium
TTAGCCAGCTCAATCATCCACCCATGGCTAAATCATCATCCACCACCGTGGGCGTCACAAAAATCACCAGGTCCCGATTCTCGGTCCGTTTGTTGGTGTATTTGAAAATCAAGCCCAGGACGGGGATATCTTTCAAAATCGGCACGCCGAACTCGGAATCAACTTCATCCTGCGTGGTCAGGCCACCGATAACCGCGGTCTGGCCATTAGCCACGATAACGTTGGTCTCGGCGTTGCTGGTATTGATTATGACCCCGTCGGAACTGAACTCGTAAGTCGACCGTTCCGGCTTGAGGTGCATCAAAATCTGGTTTTCTGCGGTAATATGAGGCGTTACCGCCAGAATGGTACCAACCTGTTCGAATGTGGTGACCACGTTACCGGATTCGTCAAACTGTTTGATGGGGACTTTCTGACCCATCTGAATCCGGGCTTCCTTGTTGTCGATCGTGGTAATTTCCGGATGAGCGACGATTTTGCCCTTGCCGCTGGAAACCGCGGCGTTGACGATCGCTTCGGCCGTCCAGCCGCTGTGCAGAGCGGTGACAGTGTACTGGGCGAATGGATCGGACACCTGGTCGCTGCCGTAAGTCTCGAATGTCTGGTCGTAACTGCGACCGGACTCGGTCTCGTAGGTTCCCTGAACAATCCAGTTCAAACCCAGTTCTTCCAGGCCGGACGAGGAGATCTCGAGAAGCTGTGCGGAAATTTTTATCTGCTTGGCCGGTTTGTCCAGCTCGGCAATGTAATTAAGCAGGTTGTCCATATTGGTCGGGACTTCCTGAATGATAATCGAATTGGACCGGGTGTCGCTGAAAGCCTTACCCCGATCGGTCATGAGGGATTTCACGGCGTTGACGATATCATCCGAGGTCGAGTTGGACACTTTGATAATCTTGGTATCCAGTTCCACCAGTTGGTGTTGCGACTGAAGGTGTTTTTGTTCCTCGGTGAGTTCCATGCGGTAATCCTCGGAGCGCATAACGCGGATATAACCTTCATCCTCGTCCACCACGGCCAGGTCATAAGTCCGGCCGATAATATCCATGGCGGTCCGCCACTGGATATTCTGCAGCTTGATAGTGACCGTACCAGTAACATCCGGAGCGACAACGACGTTAACCCCGCCGTAATCGGCAAGGAAAGTCAGGACGGATCTGATTTCGCCGGCCTGGAACTGAAGGTTCTTAATGGGCTGGGAAGGATCTTTCACTTCCTCGGCCACCAGGCTGAGGAAGGTCATTATGAGGGTCAGTATCCCCAGCACTAAAACAGGTTTCCATAATTTACTCCGAAACATATGAGCACCAGCCTTTCGTTTTCTTTAATATTCTTCTATCTGTAGAGCAACCGTGCGGCTCCAGCCATATTCGAAAATCTGGAAATAAACGCGGTCGCTTTCAACTCTCAAAACGTAACCTTTTTTCACCTTATCGCCGGATTTGAGGATATAGCTGTAGCCTTCCTTGTCCTCAAACAGGGCGCGGTTGGAATCACCTGTAGCCTCGATAATACCCACCAGCTTGAGGCCCTCGACATTGGGCAGCCGCTCGGCTACCGGTCCCTGATAAGACCGATTGTCATTAATAAGGGTCTCGAAGGGATCCCGATAGGAACGGGCTTTATATTTAACCACCAACCGCTTGGGGAATTCCGCCACCAGCGTACCCTTGATTTTGGTTGGGCTGGTTGGACTGCGGCGAAAACGTGAAGTCGTCGTGGAATTACTCTTCTGTTCCGGTTCCGTAACTTTCGGCTTTTCAGCCGGTTTGGATTCGGTTTTGGAGTTATTACCCGTGGCTTCGGTGGCGGCTTTGGTTTTGGCCGGCGGAGTCTTGGGAGTCTGTTTCGGTTCCGGTTCCAACTTTTTAACAGTTGTCGGCGCTGCCGGTACCGTCTGGTTGTCGGAAGCATCGGCAAACTGATTCACCGGTTTTCCTTTTTCCGGTTCTTTGGCCGTCGTCACCGGCTTATTCTCTTTTACCGGTTTCACATCGGCAACCACAGGTTTGGCTTCCGGTTTAGTTTCCGGTTTGCTTTCAACCTTCGTGTCCGTCTTGACGACCGGCGGTGTCGCTGGTTTTTCGTTACGGGTGACCGTATTGGCCGGCGTCGGCTCTTCTTTCGGAGTACTCGCCTTGGTGACCGGTACGGCCGTAATTTTGGTGTCGGTCCGGGCTATCGTCGAAGGCGTTTTAGCCTGTTTCTCACTCACCGGTTTCGTGGTTTCCGTCACCGGTTCTTTCGTGGACATCCAGGCGGCAAAGGGCGCCGTCTTTTTATCCTGGAAGAAAACGCTGATGGATTCGTTGTCGGAATCCACACGATAAATCGACGTTTCTTTCAGGTCGAAGACGACACGGACAATCTGCTCCGGGCTGACACTGTACTGGCTGGTCCGGATAGCCTGAACCAGGCAGCTGGGCAGCCGGTCGAAATTTTTCTGACCCAGTTGATGGGTAGCGGAGAGAACGTCGACAATCACCCGGTTAGGTTTTCCGTCCTTGGCTTCCTCGGTCTGATGGACAAAGCGAACCTTGCCCTCGACAAAGATTTTCGCCACCGTATTGCCGTCCTGATAACTCAGTTCGACGTTGTTGACCCGGGCGGCAAAAACCTGGGAAGCCCCGAGCAGGACCAGCAACAACAATATGTAAATCGTTCTTTTCATTATTAACCCATCTCCTATAGCTCAAGCTCTTTGAGTCGCTCATCTTCTTTAACAAAATATGTCGACAGGATAAAGGTCGCGGTCATCGTTTCCTTCTTTTTCCCGACCTCCTGGACGTTTTCATCGTGTTCGGCTTCGGTCGCCGCCACCGCGACCTCCTGCGCCTTAATCTCCATCCGGGAAATATTGGCGATAAACGGGAAATTGGCGATATAACTTACAAAAGTCCCGAAATCGTGATAAGTCCCGGTCAGTTCAATCTCGAATGAAGCCACGTTATAGAACTCCTCCGACGTAATCGGAAGCGGCTGGACTCGGGTGATTTTTGAACCAGTCAGAGACGACGCCGTATGCAGTTGCACCAGAAACGAGGGAATCTGCTTTACTTCGGGAAGCAGCGATTCGATTTCGTGATAACGGTTCACGAGCGCCTCGTACTCCACCCTCAAGGCGTCGAGCGATTTGGCTTTTAACTCGACATTTTTCAGATTGGTGGTAATGGTTTCGAATTCCTGGCTCTTCATCGATATCTGGTTGTCGTAGCGGGAATAAACACGCGAGTACCAGAAATATAACACAATCA
Source organism: Candidatus Zixiibacteriota bacterium (assembly GCA_049324195.1). Lineage (GTDB taxonomy): Bacteria > Zixibacteria > MSB-5A5 > GN15 > FEB-12 > JAFGNW01. The sequence continues at coordinate 3,255 of JBMOKZ010000399.1, forward strand.
GGAAAGCGATAACTGCAATTATAATTTTCTGATTTTTAGGATCCTTGAAGTCCATTAATCCTTACTCCCTCATTTAAAGTCTTATGACTGGTTTCTGAGGATTGGGACTGAATCTCGTTTCCTGTCTGAGCGATTTGCTGCTGCAGGTCCTCATCCGACAGATAATGCAGATTGCAGGACAGAACGAAATTGAACGCTTTCTCGTCCTCGCCGAACTTGGTTTCGCTGGTTGAAAGCAGTTCCACATCGTCAAAATAATCCGACCGCATCATCTTTATCATAAAAGCCGCCAGGGAATTGAGCGTGAACGCATAACCGTCGATTTCGACTTTACGGACGGTCGGCTCATTGCCGGGGGCGCTCGGCGCCGGTTGCGGCTGGTTCATATCCTTGTCTTTTCCCTGGCTGGCCGGCGCGGCGGGCATTTCAACGTTTTCACGGAAATTCCCCATCCAGACATATTCCGGGACATTCTGAGCGAGATCTTCGAGAATCCTGACCCAGACGGTCCGGTGCCGGTCGAGCATTTCCACGGCTGTCATACGTTTGGTTATTTTGCCTTTCAGGTCAATCAGGGCGTCCACGATCTGGATATCTTTCTGTAAGATGGATGCCCGCTGTTGAGCTTTTACGATATTTTCCTCGAGCGCGCTCAGCTGATATATCTGGAAAAACGTGACGCCCACCAGCATCAACACCAGCCCGACGGCGCCAGCGATGGCATAAACACCGGTCTTACCCAGCGATATTTTCGAACCCTTGAGGTAATCTTTCGGAAGTAGATTTATTTCTATCATAATCGTTACCTCACTTTCCGCATCGCCAGACCAATGGCTACTGACAAAAGAGGGGCAATCTTTTCCGGTTGGAGATATTGGAACAGCTCCGGATCGTAATCGATATTCCTCAGCGGGTTGGCGATTTCAAGGGGGACACCCAGTTTCGACTGCAGGAATTCCGGAAGGTACGGCAGCAAAGAACCACCGCCGGAAAGCACCAGCCAGTCTATATTATCAATTTTATTCTGCGACTTGAAGTACGAGAACGCCATCTCGATTCCGGAAATCAGCTCATCGGTGGCGGAAATAATGGTCGCCTTGAGCATGTCCTGGTCGATCGAGTCGGTCATCTCCCCCTTAATAGCCTTGCTGGTCAGTTCGGGATTGAGACGGAACTCTCTCTGGATAGCGTTATAAATTTCTCGGGTTCCGGCGGAAACGTCGCGGGTTGCCTTGAACAGTCCCTCAGAAATGTAAGTGATATTGGTCACGTCGAAACCAATATTCACCAGCGCGGTAACCCGGCTGGGGTCAACTTCGTAATTGTTCTCGTAGGCGTTCAAAATGGCGAAGGCGTCGTCATCGACGATGACCGGGCGCAGACCGCAATCCTCGATCAAATCCAGATACATCTGGAGGTATTCTTTCCGGGCGGCTACCAGCAGTACTTCCATCTTGCTGACTTCTTCATCGGTCTTGATGATGTGATAATCAAGAGTCACGTCGTCGACATCGAACGGTGCCCGCTGCTCGGTCTCGAAGAGAATCGCCTGTTCCGCCTCGGGACCCGTTTTCTTGTCGATCGTGAACTTGTCCGTAATCACGCCATGGCCGGAGATTGACACCACGACATCCTTTATCTTGGGATCGGTTTGATCAATCAGTGACTGGATGTTGAAAATGACGGCTTCGCGGTCCCGGATTTCATCGGCAACGATAGCTTCGGGCGGAAGTTCTCTGATACCGATGTTAGAGACAGAATAGCCGTTTTTTCCATGGTCAAGCTTAACCAGCTTGATGGAGCTGGCGCCTATGTCAAGACCAACTGCGCTCTTATTCCTTCTTGGAAAAATCATATATCACTCTGTTTTTTAAACTTTTTTTTCGTTTCTACACAGCATTGCCTTATCTAAATCTATCGGCAAAAAAGGTATTCAATTAACTCCCGTTTATAAAAAACCCGGCTGGCCGAATAAATCCGGCCTACCCGAGATAATCTTAAATATTTAGTTGTCTAAGATGTTATCGGTGTCGTGACGTCCGGGCTTTACCTCTTTTTTAGCGATCGGTAACCCGTTCCGGGACAAAAAATAAGGCCCCCGGGATATTCCCGGAGGCCCTTAAAAAGCCGTAAATGAATATTAATAGAAGTCCGAGATGCTTTGAATCCGGCCGGTAGCGGTCAAAATATTGTCCGTAAATATGGCCACAACATTTTCGGAACTGGCTAAAAGGACCACATTTCCCCCACCGTTATAACGGCTGGAACCGTTGGGCCGGAAAAGAAAAGTATGATTTTCAACGTCGGTAATGATAAAATTAAATTCGTCCGGCAAAGTGTCCACCCGGATAGCCGAATCACCGCTGACATAATCGTACCCTGTCAAATTGACCTTGTCT
>JBMOKZ010000400.1:0-5621 GCA_049324195.1 Candidatus Zixiibacteriota bacterium
AATTTCCGTTTTTTTCAGGAAGACCTGTGTGATTTGTGCAAGCGGGCGCGTAATATCAATGTGGTCGATGTCATGCGACCGGTCACCGAAAGTATCGACGAGAACGCTTCCCTCAGCGAAGCCATCCACAAAATGGTCATGTGGTCGACGTTGTCGGTGCTGGTTACGCGGGGTAACGATGTCGTCGGTCTTTTGAGATTGTCGGACGTGTTTCAGGCGGTCGCCGATTACATGAAGAATGAATGTGATTTTTAAAAATATTTTATCAGAAGTGATATTATGTCAAAGGTGCTGTTGGCCGATGACGAGGATAAATTCAGGACATCTTCAGCTCGTCGGCTGACTTTACGAGGCTACGAGACTATCGATGTAGACAACGGTGAAGACGCCATTAAAGAGGGCAGACGCAACAGTGAAATCGATATCGTAGTGCTCAACGGCAAAATACCGAAAATGGACGGGGAACAGGTTTTTCGGGAACTGAAGAGTTTCCGCCCGGAACTTCAGGTCATCATGCTGACCGCTTTCGCGACAATGCCGTCCGCGGTCGAGACCGGGTGCCTGAAAGCTTATTCCTACGTTGAAAAACCCTGCGATTTCGACAAGCTGGTGGGAGTAATCGATGCCGCGCGGGAAGACAAGGTTCATGTCATGGATCGGTACGAAGTCCCCCGGATCGAAAAAAGCTCACAGCGGAAATGGCTGGCCGGTTCGCACCATTCCCACCCCGGTATGATTCTGCTTGGTCTGCTGTTGTTTGCCGCGATTGTCCTGATGACGACTCCGGATTGTCGGTCAACTCGGCGGTGGAATGTACCTCGAGCGCATGGATAAGTTGACCAGACTGGCTACCGGGAGCAGCCCTTTGGGGATTCTGCGGGCTATGCGGCAACTCGACAACGATGGAAATAAGCGGTGCCGTATTTTGAACCGCACCCGGATAACGGGCGGTCATTAAGCCTTTTTTCTCTTGACATCGTTACTCCTTTGGACTAAAGTCTAAAGGATGGCCGTATGGTTGAAACCCCTTGTCCTAACCTTAATGATGTCAAGGCTTTATAAGGTGTTAGAAAAAGATTCGGAACGAAATTCGAAAGCTCAACCCGCGTTAAGCTTTGAGGATGAAATCCGCCTTCTGAAACGACAGCTCGCGGAACATACCAACAACGGGACACCCCGTTATGAATACCTTGAACAAATCATCCGACTGTTGCTTGATTTTTTTAAATGTGATGCCGCCGAATTGTGGCTGTTCGAAAGCGGGGGCAGTTATCGCCACGTCGTCGAACGCAAGTCCCGCGGAGTTGTCTATAGTCTCGAACCCTGTTCGATTGACCCCGGCCATCCGGATGAAAGCCGCGACGAGCCGTATTCGGATATGGAGCGGCTCTGTCTGGAACTGATTCTGGGGAATCTCAGTCGGGTGCTTCCTTTCATCTCGACGCGGGGAAGTTTTTTCAGCGGTAATTTGGTGGAAACGCTCAAAGCCTGGAAACGGCAAGCCGGTGAAAAACACTGGGCCCGTGTGGACGATGAGGATCCGAATCGTTCGCGGGTTATAATACCGCTGTTTTTTTTCGATGAAACGATTGGATTGTTGCATTTGAAAAGCGCGGGGTACGATTTTTTCCTCAAAAAAAATATTGATCTCTACGAAGATATCGCTCGAGACCTGGCGTTCGCCATCAAAAATCATCTGGCCCAGTCCGCTCTTCGCGAACGGGTCAAGGAGTTGACCGGTCTTTATAATATTTCCCACCTGGCGACACAGCCGGGACTGACCCGGTCGAACATACTCGGGGAGATTGTGCGGTTGCTGCCCGATGCCTGGCAGTACCCGGAAATAACCGGCGCGAAAATCGTTTTCGACGGCGAGGAATACAAGACGGATAATTACCGGGATTCCGACGACCGGCAGAAGGCGCCGATCAGCATCGCCGGAAAAGAGCGGGGCAAGGTCGAGGTAGTGTATTTGAGAAAGATGCCCCGTCTGGACGAAGGTCCTTTTTTACAGGCAGAAAGAAATCTGATCAATACCGTGGCCGGCGAGATAGCCCTGATAATCATGAAGAAACAGTCGGAAGAAGAACATGCCCGGCTTCATTCGCAGTTGATGCACGCCGACCGGCTGGCCACGCTGGGTCAGGTCGCGGCGGGCGTGGCTCATGAGTTGAACGAGCCGTTGGGAAATATTCTCGGTTTCGCCCAGTTGGCGCGCAAATCCCCCAAAATGCCGGTTCAGGTCATGAAGGACCTGGATAAAATCGTCGCGGCTTCTTTGCACTCACGCGAGGTGATCAAGAAACTGCTTCTTTTCGCTCGTCAGATGCCGTCTAAAAAAGAACCGGTGAAGTTGAATGAGCTGGTGGCTAACGGCTTGTATTTTCTCGAATCGCGCTGTCACACGAGCGGAATCAAACTGGTCCGTTACCTGGCGTCTGACCTTCCGGAGTTAATCGGCGATCCCTCGCAGCTGCATCAGGTTCTGGTCAATCTCGTGGTCAACGCCATCCAGGCTATGCCCGACGGCGGCACTTTGACTATCAGCACCAGAAAAATGGACAACGCCATCGCATTGACGGTCAAGGATACCGGGGAAGGAATGGACAAAGAGACGATTAAGAATATTTTCCTGCCTTTTTACACGACCAAGGAAATCGACGAGGGCACCGGGCTGGGATTGGCGGTGGTCGACGATATCGTCACCCTGCATGGGGGGACGATCGATGTTGTCAGCAAAAAGGGTGAAGGTTCGCAGTTCGAACTGCGCTTCCCCCTCAAATCCGGCGAAAGTGAAAAAGAAAAGGACGGATAATGACGGGTAGCGGAGAAAAAGAGCGAATTCTGATCGTGGACGATGCTCCCGATACGCTGGAAGTAGTCCAGCGTAATCTGGTCGCCAAGGGTTATCAGGTTTTTACCGCGCCGGGAGTGGCCGAAGCCGTGCGGTTGCTGGAAAAAACGCCGGTCGAACTGGTGATTACCGACTTCAAGATGCCGGGTATCAGCGGTCTTGATCTGGTGAGGCATATTCGGGAGAACCTGCCGGAAACCGAGGTTATCATGATAACGGGATACGCCTCGGTAACGGGGGCGGTTGAGGCGGTTAAAACGGGGGCTGAAGAATATCTGGCCAAGCCGTTTACCGAGGAAGAGCTGTTGGGCGCCGTGCGGATGGCGCTCGACAAGCTGCACATGCGCCTGGCCACGTTGAGCAACGGCAAGAAATCGAAGGCCGAAAGATTCGGCCTGATCGGGAATTCGGCCTCGATGAAGAAAGTTCTCAGCCTGATTGCCAAGGCCGCCAATGTTCCCGCCACGGTTCTGATAACAGGGGAGAGCGGCACTGGTAAAGAACTGGTGGCTCGCGCCATTCATTACAACAGTCTCCGGGCATCGGCTCCCTTCATCCCTATCAACTGCGGCGCGATTCCCCAGGAACTGTTCGAGAGCGAGCTGTTCGGGCACGTCAAGGGCGCGTTCACCGGGGCTACCGTCTCGCGCGCCGGCTTCTTTCAAACGGCCGATGGCGGCACAATCTTTTTGGATGAAATCAGCGAAATCAGTCAGCCCCTGCAGGTCAAACTGCTTCGGGTTTTGCAGGACAAGGAAATTTGTATGGTCGGCGCCTCGCGGCCGCATCAGGTCGATGTGCGCATTGTCGCCGCCACCAACAAGGACCTGGTCGAACTCGTTAAAAAGGGCGCCTTCCGCGAGGAACTCTATTTCCGACTCAGTGTGCTGACCATCAACCTGCCCTCGTTGCGGGAGCGGGGGGACGACAAATTCATCCTTATCAATCATTTTCTGACCAAGTATGCCGAAGAGATGGCCTGCCCGACGCCCGTCATCTCCGACAACATCTTGAAGATTCTCGACGACTACGACTGGCCGGGCAATGTCCGCGAGCTGGAAAATCTCATCCAGCGCCTGATTGTTATGTCTGAAAACGGCAAGATCGATATCTCCGATTTACCGCCCGACATGCGATTCAGTCCCCGCAAAAGCACCGGAATCAATCGTCCCCTGGCCGAGGTCGAGGCGGAGCACATCGCCAACGTGCTTGACAGTGTGGATGGCAACAAGACTAAAGCGGCGGAAATCCTCAAAATCGACCGCAAAACCCTGCGTGAGAAACTGAAAAACCTCAGGACTAAAAAAAACAGATAAAATCCGTTTAAAATAGCTTTCAGTGCCCTAAAATCGGGGAGAAACTCATCGGCGGGGAGAAATGCCCCACTTTTAAGACTATATCCAAGAGACGGTTACAGTTCGTACCACATTCCCGGCCAAAATATAATAATTCTTTAATCTCTTTTCTTTCTTAAACTTGGTTATTTTTTTCACAATATTTTAGAGGGTGTGACAGCGCTTAAAGTCCGCCTTTTACCTTGGCACACTTATTGCGTTTATAATGCGTCATCAGGTGTGAGTGGTTCGTTGACATCACATAAAAAAAATCAAATCCCGAAAGATAGCATTCAGCCGTCACATGCAACTTCGATGCTCGGAGTGCGGGAATCAATATTGGTTACAGTCAGGACATAGGGAATCTAAGAAGGTCTTGGAGGGAAAGACATGTCCAAACATGGAGGTATCATGAGAGTCACACTGTGCTCAAGTTGTGTCGATGCCCCGGACTGTGTGAACCGTTATTTGCGCGGGTACGATGTTCTGTTTTGCGACATGTTTCGGGATTCGGGTAAGACTGTCGTCGAGGACGACGATGCGGAGGATCGGATGGTGCTCGCATGGAGAAAGTCGTCCAGGGAGAAAAACAACCCGACAGAATTAAAGGGTCTTTGTCAGAATTGCATATACCGGGGAAGCTGCGCTTTACCGCGGCCGAAAACCGGGGTGTGGCATTGTGAAGAATATGAAGAATTACCTTAAATAAACCAGCTTTTCTGAATATAGAAGGGAGAAAATGAATTCTGAAGAGGTAGCGAAAATCCTTGAGCGTCATAAAGGTGAGCAAGGAGAATTGATCTCTGTCCTGGAAGAAATCCAGGCTAAGTACAGTTATTTACCGCAAGAACTGTTGCGGGCGGTAGCTGAAAAAACAGGCCGATCAATGACCGATGTTTACGGTGTGGCGACCTTTTATAAGGCGTTCACTTTAAAACCCCGGGGCAAGCATCTGGTATCTGTATGTCTGGGCACGGCTTGTCATGTACGGGGCGGACCCTCGATTGCGATTGAAATCCAGAATCAATTGGGGGTTGGTCCGGGCGAAACTACTCCGGATAGAGAATTTACCCTGGAGACGGTCAATTGTCTCGGGGCTTGTGCCATTGGTCCCGTGGTGGTGGTCGATGGTCATTATTTTTCCAATGTGAAAACTTCACAGGTGAGAGACATTCTGGAGAAGTCGCGAAAGGGACTGGATATTGTGGAAATCGACACTGACGAACGGGTCTTTCCGATCCAGGTCAGTTGCGCCCGTTGTAATCACAGTCTTATGGATACCGAACATGTAATCGACGGTCATCCCTCGATCAGGGTAACCGTAGCCTGCGGTCAGAATCACGGCTGGGTGCGAATCTCCAGTCTCTGGGGCAGCTACATCGTTCATTCCCAGCATGAGATTCCCTATGACAGCATTGTTGATTTCTTCTGTC
>JBMOKZ010000401.1:0-5596 GCA_049324195.1 Candidatus Zixiibacteriota bacterium
CGTTTTCGATTTCGTTATCTTCAAGCCATACCCATTTGTTCTTCTTCGGGTCAAGCCAGCAAAGACCGTTTAAACTGTCTTTGGTTAGCCGGCTTGAGATCCGACAGGAAAGTTCAAAATTACTTCGGGTGATAAACGCCTCCGGGAAGATGTGGTATAATTCGGAATTCAGACTGTAACTGCTTTTGTTCCTGACTTCGGACTTTTCCCAAGTAATGAACATAGGGTTATAAAAATTATCCCTGGTCAGATGTATTGTGTAAAAACTGTCAACCACGATGTCTTCACTGTCTTTAAGACCTACCAGCCGGCAGTTCAATTCTTTTGTATATCGAAGGTAATCCTGGCCGTCGTCGAACCGGATCATGACTTCCACCCGGTCGATATCTTTGTATTCGGGTTCGGGCGGGATGAAAAACAGATACTGGTTGGCGTTTAAATAACGACTCGGGAATAATTCTTTGACCATTTCCTCGCCGCGGTAGAGCTTGATAAAGAGGTTGCCCATGTCGTTGCCCCCGGTTTCTACGGTCATCATCAACCCGTCATCTAAGGGTTTGTAAATCAATTCCATCTGTTTGAGGAAACTGTTGCCGATACCGTAAAACGGATGGTCCTCCATATATACATCATCCTCCGTTTTCATGGTAAGTTTCAGTGTCGTACGGTCCAAATTTTTTTTCCGGGACTCAACCACCAGTAAATCGGGTTTCAGCGTGACCGGGATAATAGTGGAATCGGGAAACCATTTGTCCTTCCAGCATCGAAGCACTGTCACGGAGTTAATCTTCAAACTGCGAAAACTCTCAAGGGGCGTAAAATAAAACAAAGTCGAGATATCGCCCGACGTGACGGTGGAATCGAGACGAAACATGTTCGTTTCCGGTCCCCATATGAATTTGAAGTTCAGCTCGGATTTATTGCCGAAACAATCCTCGGCGAGAATCCGTCCCCGGTGCAACCCGATTGACAAGACTGTGTCCAATCCCACAATCCCGCCGTAAATATCATGACCGTGACTACCGGGATAAGCATTGCCGTCTTTCTCGAACAGTCGTCGGACACGCGGCCGGTCCTCGACCGCTTCGAGGTAATCGTATTCAAAATTTATCATCCGACCCAGGTCGAAATCTACCGTATCGAACACCACTTCATAAGTGGTTTTATTGTCTATCTGCAAGGTCAGTTTATAAACCGCCTGTTTCATCCCTTCTGGACGCATCCGGTCGTAACATTCGGTCAGAATTCCGAAGGGGCGGTTGAAAAACAGGACCTCACCGAGATAGTATCGGCCCGCTTTCTTTTCAGGTTTGACATCGACATAGAATTTTCTGGAGCCGTCATAAAACAGGGAACGGTTGTCGGTCATCTTAAAACCCAGCCGAGTAAACTCCGGCCGGGTATGGTCTTTGAGGTCATAGCCGTGAGACAAAGGATTGATGGGTTTGTTATCCGGAGTGCGCACTTCAAAATGAAGGTGTGGAGCCCCGGCTCCGGTTTGTCCCGAATAACCAAGTAATTGTCCCTGAATGACTTTTATAGAGTCATCGGGAAAAGTCAGGTCAAGATAATATCTTTTTTCTGCCAGTTGAGCGGTTTTGACAAGGCTGTTGAGAGGTTCTTCGAAATCCTCAAGATGTCCGAAAACATACAAAAGCCCGTCATATCCCCTGACATACAGACCCTTCCCGTAACCATCGTAAGACATTTTTATCCGCCAGACATAACCATCGACCGGCGAATACAGCTTTTCTCCGATTTTACCGCCGGTGCGGATATCAATACCGGCGTGAAAACGATTGGTTCTTAAATCCCCGAAACCCGAGGAAAGATCAATATTCCGTTTCACCGGCCAGAATCCGTCCGCGGCATAAGCGGTTGATAATAATAACATTACAATGATTAACAAACCGGGGATTTTGGTCGATACCTTAGTCATGTTGTCAAAACTCTTAAAATAATAGGTTTTACGGGTTTTTTAATTATACAATTAAAACACTTTTTTGTAAAATTTGCAACAGGCTATTATTGCTAATTCTGACGATTTAATTATATTTGAAAGCTTGAAACTATATTAAGCAGAAAAAAAATTTATTGCGATAAGGAGTTTGGTTCATGTTTAATGCCCTGCGAAAAGCTATTTTCCCTATTATAATTATTACCCTGGTGGTTTTTATGGGATTGATTGTTCTGGAATGGGGCGCCGATTATACCGGCCAGAGACTGGGGGGCGATCCCAATCTGGCCGCTGTCATCAACGGTGAAAAAATTCAGATTACGGAATATAACCAGATGGTCAGTTCCATGTACCAGCAAGAACTGGAAAAGTATGACGGCGATATCCCGGAAGATAAAACGTTCGAGATTGAAGATAATGCCTGGAAACAGTTACTGTACGACCATCTTATCATGCAGGAAGTAGCCAAGAACAATATAATCGTGACTGATGACGAACTGTACGCTTACCTGAGATTATCCCCGCCTCAGTTCCTGCAACAGATTCCCCAGTTCCAGACTGAGGGTAAATTCGATTATCAAAAATATCTCAATGCCATGATCGACCCCCAGGCGGCGCCTTTTTGGAACTCGGTTGAACAAGTTGTCAAAAACGACATTCTCAAATTAAAAATGCAGGAGTTGGTCATTCAGGCCGCCACCGTGACGGAACAGGAACTTAAAGAGTCCTTCATGGAAAAGGAAGAGAAGGTCAAGCTGGGCGTCATTAATGTCGGCTTCAGCAAGTACCAGGGCGGTATGAAAGAAATTACCGACGAGGAATTGCAGGAATATTACAATCAGCATAAGGAAAAATATCAGGTCGACAAACGCGTCGTGCTCGACATCGTCCAGCTCGAAAAGAAACCCTCCGACTACGACTGGGAAATCGCCCACAAAGAAATCAAGACCATTTATGATTCACTGATGACCGGCGCCGACTTCGCCGAAATGGCCAAAACGTACAGCCAGGACAATTCCGCCCAGAATGGCGGCGACCTGGGCTGGTTCGGACAGAATCAGATGGTTAAGGAGTTTGACACGCTCGCCTTCTCGATGAAAGAGGGTGAAATCTCCGAGCCTTTCCGCACCCAGTTCGGCTGGCACATTATCCAGCACCACGGCTACAAACAGGAATTGGATACGCCGCGGGGCAAAGACAAAAAAGAGATGATGAAGAAGGCACACGTTTCGCACATCCTCATCAAAGTCACGATTTCGTCGGAAACCGAGGACAACCTTTTCACTCAGCTTGAGCAATTACTGACGGCGGCCAACGAGCGCGGCTTTAAGGTCGCGGCCGAGGAACAGGGTCTGCCTGTTAAAACTACCATGCCTTTTACCGATAAATCGAATATCCCCTATATCGGATACAATGAAGAGGTGATGAATTTCGCTTTCGAGGACAAGGTCGGCAGCATTTCCGATATTCTCGAAAATGCCTCGTCCTACTATGTCGTATCCATTGCCGAGAAACTACCGGCCGGGGTAGCGACTTTCGAGGAAGTTAAGAGTACCGTCCGGGGTGATATGAGAAACGAGATTCTCAGCGTCATCTGTAAAGACACCGCCAACGCCATTTACGCCGCAATTAAAAACGGCACTACGCCTGCCAAGGCGGCTAAAGATTACAACTGCAATTATGTGGAAACCGACTTGATTAACCGCAACAATTACCTTCAGGATGTCGGTTATGAACCGGCTCCGATAGGAGTGGCGTTTTCGTTAACGGAACCGGGACAGATTTCCGAACCGTTCAGTCATAAAACCGGATGCGTTATCCTGAAATTGATTGAGCGGGTTAATCCCGACCTGACGCTCTATACCGAAAAACACGATTCTCTTTATACCGCTCTTATCAACCAGAAGCAACAAGACCTGTATGGAAAATGGTTCAATGCTCTGCTTGAAAACGCCGAGGTCGAGAACTACACGGCCCGGGCTAACCGTTAAAGGAAGACTTTCAGACGATAAAAAAAGCCCGCCGCGAGCGGGCTTTTTTTATTAAAAGAACATTTCAGGGAATTACTCCCGTCAACAGTTCGCCGGCCCTGACAGAAGATTGACGCCGGGCTAATTTCTTCCTGAAATCGCGAACCTCGGTAATATCCAGCGTCACCGTCAAAAACCGTTTCTTGTGCTCGCCGTTGACATCGGTCTGATCGAGAATCCCCCAGGGTGCGGTAATCAGCGACCGACCCTGCAGCGGCCGGTTGAAAATCCGACCCACGCCACAAACCTTGACGACATAGGCCCCGGATACTTCCGAACCCTCAATAAAATATATTTTATCCCGATGCCTTTTTCTGGACAGGGAATCATCAGGCTTTAACGACGAGGTAGTCGGAATAAAAATTATATCCGCCCGATGCCGGAACATATCCTCATAAAGATGCCTGTGAAAAACATCCCCGCAAATCATCAGACCGACCCGAACCCCCTCGATTTCGAGCAGGAAAATATCCGCGCCGGGAGTAATGCCCCGCTCCTGCTCCCGAGGAACGGGATATTTCTTGCGGTAACTCCCGATAATCTGACCCCGGTTAAAAACGTAGGCGGTATTATAAAGCCGATCTTCCGCGGCCTCGACACAGGTGCCCGCGACCAAACAGGTGGCCAGCTCATAAGAGAGCGAAGCATAGTACTGCAGATACTCGCTGCGCTTGAGCGCCGCCCGATGATAATCGTGCACCGTATCATCGAGCAGAAAATACTCGGGCAAACAGACAAAATCCGGCCGTTGTTTGAAAATGTATATTTTTTCTTCGAGAGTAAGCTTCCGACCGACCTCACCCTGGAAAGCGACAACTTTTATTAACATTATATATTTACCTTGTTTATCATTTACATTCTATTTTACGTTTCATAATCCCGATAGTTTAACGAAAACTTTCTCCCGCCGCTATCGTGAAACCGCGACCGAGAAAAAAACGCAAGCGGCATCGTTTTTTTTAATAATATTATGTTGCGCCATTTTTCGGAAAGGTTAACATTACATTAATTTTACGTCAATGACCAATCAATAAGGAGATTAATCAGAATGCGTAATTCACGTTTTCTTTTTTATGCCGCCGGTCTTTTCAATCTGCTCCTGCTCTGTCTGACTTTACTTTCCTGTGGAAAAAAAGACCAGCAGCAGGTAACGGTCCCGGCTGTTTTCGTCGACAGCGTGCTCTCGCCCGACAGCGTTGAGATATATTACCAGGTCGAGGGTACCGGCGACGGCCCGGCGCTGGTTTTCGTCCACGGCTGGTCCTGTGACCGCTCTTACTGGCGAAATCAAATCGACGCCTTTAAAACCGATTTCAAAACAGTCGCTATTGACCTGGCCGGCCACGGGGCTTCGGGTCTCAACCGCCGGGAATGGACAATGCCGGCTTACGGGGCGGATGTTGCGGCTGTGGTCAACCAACTTGAACTGAAAAAAATCATTTTAATCGGACATTCCATGGGCGGCGCGGTTATTATCGAAGCGGCCCGGCTTTTACCGGAGCAGACGATCGCCCTTATCGGAGTTGATACTTACCAGGATATGGGCGGAAAGTACAGCGAGGAGGAAGCGAAAGTGTTTATTGCCCCGTTCGAAGCCGATTTCAAAACC
>JBMOKZ010000402.1:0-5556 GCA_049324195.1 Candidatus Zixiibacteriota bacterium
CCATCGTCACCATCGTCGCCGGCTTGATGCTATTTCTCGGTCGCCTGTTCGTGGTCGAGTCGCGTTTTATCAGCCGCAAGTAGGACTATCTCTGGCCGCTGCTGATAATCGTCCCCTTCGTTACCGGATTTATATGCGCCCAGATGACGGTCAGTCCGGCGGTATACGAATACTCGATGCTGATTCATATTCTCTCGGCGGAGTTGCTTTTCATCCTCCTGCCTTTCACCAAAATCGCACACTGCGTGATTATGCCGCTGTCGCAGTTCATCATCACCGTCGCCTGGCGTTTTCCGGATAAGACTGACGAGGCTGTGTGCACCACCCTTAACAAGAAGGGAGCCCCGGTATGATAGCCATTCTGACCGATATAACGAAATGCATCGGCTGCCTGCAATGCGTGTCCGCCTGCAAAGAGGCTAACCGCCTCGACCGCGAGGTGCCCCGCGTCTGGCAGAAAAGCGATGGCCTTTCGGCCAACAACTGGACCTCAATCATGCTTCGCGGCGATAACCATTTCGTCCGCAAACAGTGCCGTCACTGCCTGGAACCCGCCTGCGCCGAAGCCTGCCCGGTCGGGGCGTTATACAAGACCCCCGAGGGCCCGGTGATGTACGACTCCGGTAAATGTCTCGGCTGCCGCTATTGCATGATGGCTTGCCCTTACGGCGTCCCTCGTTACGACTGGGACAAGGCCGTCCCCTATGTTCAGAAATGCATTATGTGCTATGACCGCATCAAGGAGGGCAAACAGCCGGCCTGTACCGAAGCCTGCCCGACCGGAGCCACCATTTTCGGCGACCGCGACCTGATGATTGCCGAAGCCAAGCGACGCCTGCAGGAAAAACCCGACCTGTATATCAACAAGGTCTGGGGCGAGTATGAAATCGGCGGCACCTCGGTGCTCTACATTTCCGATATAGATTTGGATTTTCTGGCTCTCAAGCCGGGTCTGGGCGACCAGCCGCTACCGTCCACGACCGAACTGGCCATGAAATCGGTTCCCTTCGCCTTCGTCGGCATGGGTGCTGTCATGTACAGTATCAACTGGATAATCAAACGCCGGGAAAAAATTCAGGGCGACAAGGAAAACGACAAGGAATAAATTATGGATAGAGTAAACACTGCAAAAACTTTCCTCTGGATGATAGTCGGTCTGGCTTTTTCGGTGGCTGTCACCCGGTTTATATTCGGCCTGGGCGCCACGACCAACCTGTCCGACACCACTCCCTGGGGGCTGTGGATCGGCTTCGATGTCATGGGCGGCGTCGCGCTGGCCGCCGGCGGTTTCGTGATTACCGCCCTGTTCTATATCATGCGCCGCGAAGAATTCCACCCGCTGGTCAAACCGGCGGTGCTGACCGCTTTTTTAGGCTATGTCGCCGTTATCGTCAGTCTACTGGTGGACCTTGGCCTGCCCTGGAACATCTGGCACATGATTATTTTCTGGAATCCTCATTCTCCGCTGTTCGAAGTCGGCTGGTGTGTGATGCTATACACTACCGTCCTGCTTCTGGAATTCTCGCCCGTGCCGCTGGAACCTTTCAGCCGCTACGCCAAAATCCGGGCGTTTTTGATGAAATTCCGCTTCATCTTCGTGCTGCTGGGAATCATGCTTTCCACCCTGCACCAGTCTTCGCTCGGCTCGCTGATTTTGATTATGCCGTTCAAACTGCCGGCGCTCTGGTACACGCAAATCCTGCCGATTCAGTTCTTCATCTCGGCGGTGGCGCTGGGTCTGATGATGGTTTCGTTCGAAAGTCTGATCACCACCTGGCTGTATCGCCGCAAACCGGAAACCCACCTGGTCGCCAAGCTGGGTAAAATCGCCGTGTGGGTGTTGGGCATCTACCTGGCGGTAAAGCTGGGCGAGCTGCTGGTCTCCGGCGATTTCAAACTACTCTTTAACGGCAGCTGGGAAAGCTCGCTCTATATGATTGAATTGCTGATCGGCGTCATTATTCCGATGATTATCTTCACCGTGCCGCGCTCACGCAACAGCCTGGCCGGCCAATGGATCGGGTCGTTCATGGTAGTTTTCGGCATGGCCTTCAACCGTATCAATGTCGGTGGCCTGACCATGGTCGGCACCACCGGCGAATTTTATACGCCATCGTGGATGGAAATCGCCGTCACCGCCGGGGTCATCTCCGGTGCCATTCTGGTCTTCCTGTTTTTCATCGAGAAATTCAAGGTCTGGGATCGTCCCCCCGAAGATCCGGCGGCCGACCCGTTTTCTTTACCGAAATTCGACCGCTCGTCCGAGGTCTGGCTGGGCACCCCGGGTATCGCCGGCCGGACGAAATTCTCACTGGCTTTGATTTTCTGCACGGCGATCGGTTTTGCTCTGATTCCGGGACAAAAAATCCACAGTGACGGCGTCGCCGATGTCGCCTCGATGCCTGCCCGGGGCGGTGACACGCTCTATATCGACGGCAACCGGGATACCTTCGGGGTCGGTTTCGCCCACCAGGCGCATATCGAACGCCTGGGCGACACGGCTTCCTGTGTCCGGTGCCATCACATGAACCTGCCTCTCGACAAACAGAGCGGCTGTTATCATTGCCACGCCGACATGTATCATTCCACCGACGCTTTCGGACATCAGTGGCACTCCTCTAAGGCGGGCGGCAGTATCGCCTGTTTCGACTGCCATACGCCGGGTATGGAAAAAACGGCTCAGTCAGCCAAAACCTGCGACCAGTGCCATAACGACCTGTTCCTTCCCGCTGCGACGATAAAAGTGGACCAGTATATGGCTCCCTCGTACGCCGACGCCATGCACGCCCTCTGCCTGGACTGCCATCAGAAAGAGCAGGTTACCTTAGGCGAGGAAAAACATATTGATATCTGCTCGGCCTGCCATAAGAGTTTCGCCCCGCACCATCTCAAACCGGAGGTGATGTCGCGGCTGGAGGACAAGTACTTCAACCATGTTATCCTCCCGGTCGCGAACCAAAAGGACAATTAAATTTATGGCCAAAGGCAAAATTCTTATTGTTGACGACGAGCCTGATGTCTTAACTTACCTGCAGGCGGTGCTGGAAAATAACGGCTACGAAACCTGCTCGGCGGAAAGCGTCGAGCAGGGCCTGAAACTGCTCGAGGGAATGACACCGGACTTGGTCTGCCTCGATATCATGATGCCGCGGCAACTGGGTCTGACGCTCTATGCCCGGATGAAAAAAGACGCCCGCTGGCAGAACATCCCCGTCCTGATTTTAAGCGGGGTGGTCCAGGAAGAGGAATTCGATTTTCGCAATTTCATCCCGGACCAAAAGATTCCCCGACCACAGGACTATCTCGAAAAACCCATCGAGCGGGAAAAGTTTCTCGAAACCGTCGAAAGAATAATCGCCCAGAGCCGCATCGGGCTGAAAAAGGGAACCTGATTTGCCGGAGAAAAAGACAAAAGCAGCCAAACCGGATATCGAATGGATCCACCGGGAACTGTTCCAGCAGGTGCCGTTCAATGTCGCCATCATCGACCGCGACTATAACATCGTCGACGCCAACGACAACTTCAAAAAGTATTTCGGCCCCTGGAAGGGCAGGAAATGTTACCGGGTGTACAAGAAACTTGACCGCCCCTGCAGGGAATGTCAGACCGACAAAGTTTTCGAGGACGGTAAAACCCGGGTAACCGACGAGGTCGGCGTCGACAAAAACGGCCGGCAGACGCACCACGTCGTGCATATCGCCCCCCTGCGAAAGAAAAAAGGCGGCCCGGTGGAGTACTGCGTGGAAATGTCCTCCGACGTCACTGCCACCAAGAGCTGGCAGGAAGAATACCAGATTCTGTTCGACCGCGTACCCTGCTATATCACCGTCATCGATGAAAATTACAAGATTCTCCGCGCCAACGAGAGTTTTCGCGAAGCGTTCGGCGATGTCAAGGGCAAGTACTGTTACGAGGTGTACAAGCACCGCAACAAGAAATGCAACCATTGCCCGGCGGCGAAAACCTTCCGCGACGGCAACGTCCACAAATCCAACCAGGTGGGTATCACCAAAACCGGGGAAAAATCGGAGTACATCGTCACCACCTCGCCGCTTACCCGGGGCGGAGAAAAAGTACGTCACGTTATCGAGATTTCCAACGATATCACCGAAATCCGCAAACTGGAGCGCGAGGTGATCGAATCCGAACGGCTCGCCGCCGTCGGCCAGACGGTGGCCGGACTGGCGCACAGCATCAAAAATATCCTGATGGGGCTCGAGGGCGGCATGTATATCGTCAGTCTCGGCTTCAAAAAGGATAACCGCGATATGATTTCCCAGGGGTGGGAGATGCTGGAGCGGAATTTCGAAAAAACCACGACGCTGGTGAAGGATTTTC
Source organism: Candidatus Zixiibacteriota bacterium (assembly GCA_049324195.1). GTDB lineage: Bacteria > Zixibacteria > MSB-5A5 > GN15 > FEB-12 > JAFGNW01. The sequence goes on from JBMOKZ010000402.1 coordinate 4,340, forward strand.
TGAGTTTCTCCAAGGGGCGCCTGCCCGAGGTCGAGATGGTCGATCCCAATGACCTGGTGCAGGAGATTGTCGATTTATACCGGGAAATCGCCCGCAAGTCGGGTGTGGAACTGCAGCTCGACCTGAATCCGAAAATCAAAAAGGCGCCGCTCGACCCGAAAGGCATCCACACCTGCCTGACCAATCTCGTTTCCAACGCCATCGACGCCTGCCAGATGAGCGACAAAGAAAACTGCATGGTGACGATTCGCACCGACGAAGAGCAGGGAGCGCTGGTGTTCGAGGTTATCGACAGCGGCCGGGGAATAAATTACGACGTCAAGAAAAAGATTTTCACTACCTTTTTCACCACCAAGGGCGGCCAGGGTACGGGGCTGGGGCTTCTGACCACCCGGAAAATCGTTCAGGAACACGGCGGTAACATATCCGTCAATTCCGAGCCGGGCAAAGGCGCCCGCTTCAAAATCAAACTGCCCCGCAACCGGCTGATGATGTTGTATGAAGAAAAAGAAAATAATGCAAGTGATAAACAGGAGTAAATCATGACCGATGCATCCCCAAAAACCATTCTGGTAGTTGACGATGAAGAGGACGTGAGACAGTTTTTATCGATCGCTCTGGTGGAAGCCGGGTTCAAGGTGATTACCGCCGTCAACGGCGCCGACGCGCTCGATAAAGTCAAACAGCAAAAACCCGACCTCATTTCGCTCGACCTGGTCATGCCGGAACATTCCGGGGCGAAATTTTACCACAATATGACCAAAAATAAGGAGTGGGCCAAAATTCCCATTATCATCGTCACCGGTCACGCCCGCGACGAGCTGGGCAAGGCCGACTTGAAAGATTTGACCATGTCCGGTCCCGGTATCTATCTCGAAAAACCGGTCAAACCCACCAATTATGTCGCCGCCATCAAAAAACTTTTAGGCATGGACACGACCGCCGAGGAAACCGCGGTCGCCGAAAAAGTCAAACTCGAAAGCGAAATCAAGAACCTCGTCGATACGGCCGATATCGAGACCTTGAAAAAGATTAAGGCAGCCCTCAAGAAAAAAGGCTGATTCCCGAAGGATTATTTTCGAACGATGTATGCCGGCCGCCGTCATTATCGACGGCGGCCGTGTTTTTTTTAATGTTCCCCACCGCTTTATTTCGTATTATTTAGAAAAACGCTGTATCCGTTATGAATGAAAAGAAACAGAACGACGAAACCACCG
>JBMOKZ010000403.1:0-5511 GCA_049324195.1 Candidatus Zixiibacteriota bacterium
AACCCGGGAGATGTTGCGCCGGACCGGTGCAAACCCGTCTGCGACTGAAGGTCTGGTGGATTTTTCCATGTTCAACAAAGGTGTGGCGATCGGCTCTCTGCTTAAAGAAACGGGTCCAGAGGAAACCAAGATATCGCTGAGGTCCCGCGACAATATCAACGTGGCCGCGATAGCCGAAAAATTCGGTGGCGGCGGTCATGTCAACGCTGCCGGCTGTACCATTCGCAGGCCATTATTCGAAACCCGGCAGGCCCTGCTTAAAATTCTGGATGAGGTTATCGATGGCCGGGCGTGATTTGTACAACGGGGTGCTGCTTTTGAACAAGCCGTCAGGAATTTCCAGCCACGATGCGGTTCTGCGCCTGAGAAATATACTCAAGCAGCAGGGGATAGGCCACACCGGAACGCTGGACCCGCTGGCTGAGGGCCTGTTAATTATATGTCTCGGCCGGGCTACCAAAATCGCACAGTACATATCCGAGCAGGATAAGATTTACGAGGCGGAAGTACATCTCGGAATCAGGTCCACTACGTATGACGCCGAAGGCGCCGATTTCAGCAAAACACCGACCCCAATTCCGGATTTGAGCGATGACCGGCTGAACTCGCTGCTGATGAAGTTCATCGGTGAAATTACTCAGCAGGTTCCGGCTTTCTCGGCGGTGAAAATAGACGGCAAACCGCTCTACACGCGCGCCAGGAGGGGAGAAACCTTCGAACTTCCGGAAAGACAGGTGCAAATTTACGATATAAAACTGCTCGCCTTCGAAAAACCGTTGTTGACAATCGCCGTAACCTGTACCAGGGGAACTTACATTCGGACGCTGGCTGACGATATCGGCCGGGAAATTGGCTGCGGCGCGTTTCTCTCCTCGTTGCGGCGTACGGCCGTAGGCAAATTCAGGCTGGCTGAAGCCTTGACGCTCGAGGATGTGGATCGGTACATCAAATTAAACAAATTCGAACCGCATCTTCAGTCGATAGAAAACGTTCTCGATTACAGCGCCATTAAAATCACCGATGATTTCAGCCGCTTTGTCATCAATGGCCGTTATCTCAACTGGCAGGACGTGACCGGGTTCGAGGGCCGGTTTTCGGCCGGGGACCGGGTTCTTCTAAAAGACTCCCGGGGTGCGGCGCTGGCGATTGGTATCGCCGGAGTCGGTTCCGATGAATTCGAAACCCGAAAAGACAATCAACTGTTTAACTATATCAGGGTGTTGAATTGACCACGCGATTTATCAGAGGCCTGGAGAACTTCCACCTGAAAAGAAACCACGGAACCGTCACGACCGTAGGAACCTTTGACGGCATTCACCTTGGTCATCAGGCTATTTTCAAACGGGTTCGAGAGGAAAGCATCCGCACCGACTGCGAATCGGTGCTGGTCACTTTTCATCCGCACCCCAAGGTAGTGGTCAACCCGGACAATATTCCGATGCTTCTGACCACAATCGAGGAAAAGGAAAAATTCGTTCCAGATTATTTTGATGGTCAGGTGCTGGTGCTGGAATTCAACGAGCAGTTGATGAACATGACGGCCGAGGATTTCGTTAGGGAAATATTGATTGACAGAATCGATACCCGTAAGTTGATTGTCGGTTATGACCACGCTTTCGGAAGGGGTCGCAGCGGGAATATTGACCAGCTCCGGAAGCTGGGTGATAAGTACGGTTTTGAAGTCGAAGTCGTGGAACCGGTCATTATCGACCACCAGCCGGTGTCATCCACCCGTATCCGCAAGGCCATGCTCAAAAACCGGTACCCTGAGGCTATAAGGCTGCTCGGCCATGAGTACGCCATCTCGGGAAAAATCGAAAGTGGCATCAGCCTGGGCAAGAAAATCGGCTTCCCGACCGCCAATGTCAGTTGCAGCGGTCGTAAGCTTTTGCCTCCGGAAGGGGTTTATGCCTGCTGGATTCTGATTGACAAAGAAGAAAAAAATGGTATGATGTTTATCGGTCAGAACCATTTTAACCCCAAAGCCCGATTGACTATCGAGGTTAACCTGTTTGATTTTGACCGGGATATTTACGGCAAGGAAATTATCGTTTTCCCGACAACTTATGTACGGGAAAACCGGAAGTTTAATACGCCGGAGGATTTGGTAAAACAATTAAAGAAGGATAAAAACAAAATAATAGAAATACTAAATAAAGGAGTAAAAGATGGCAATTAACAAGGAACAAAAGGAGAGTATCATTCAGCAGTATCGTCTGCATGAAAATGACACGGGCTCTCCGGAAGTTCAGATTGCGCTTTTGACGAAAGAGATCAATCACCTGACCGAGCATATGAAGGTCCATAAGAAGGATTTCCACAGCCGTCACGGCATGTTGAAAAAAATCGGTCACCGGCGTCGCCTGCTCGATTATTTGAAAGATCGCGATATCGAGGGCTACCGGTCAATCATTGCGGAGCTTGGGTTAAGACGTTAAAAAACAAGGTAAGTAGTAGTTATGTCGTATAAAGTAGAAATGGAACTCGGTGGTCGGCAACTGATCATCGAAAGCGGTCATCTGGCAAAACAGGCCAACGGAGCGGTTACGGTACGTTACGGGGATTCGATGGTAATATCCACCGTATGTTCGGACCCCGAACCCAAGTTAGGTTCTGATTTTTTCCCGTTGACGGTAGAATATCGCGAGCGTGCTTACGCCGCCGGAAAAATTCCGGGCGGCTTTTTCAAGCGCGAAGGTCGACCTTCGGAGAAGGAAATTCTCTCCGCACGGATTATCGACCGGCCTATCCGTCCTCTTTTCCCCGACGATTTCAAGGGGGAAACACAGTGTATCACTTATATCATCTCACATGACCAGAAAAACGATACCGATATCCTGGCCCTGATCGGGACCGGCGCCTGTCTCGCGGTCTCCGACATCCCCGTTTCCAAGATTGTCGCGGGCGTGCGGGTCGGGCGTATCGACGGCGAGTTCGTCATCAATCCGACCATCGACCAGTATGAAGATTGCGATATCAATATCACGATCGCCGGGTCAGCGGATTCGATAACGATGGTTGAAGGCGGAGCGACTGAAGCCGCCGAGGAAGATATCATTCAGGCGCTGATGTTCGGTCATGAACATGTGAAACAAATCGTAGCCAAAATCGAGGAACTGGTTGGTTTCTGCGGCAAACCGAAATTCCAATACACTTCCGTCGTAATCGAAGAAGCGATTGTCGCCAGGGTCAAGGAACTGGCCGGCTCCCGTTTTGATGAGTTCAACCATATCGCCGATAAAGATACTCGGAAAAAGAGTAAGAAATTGATGGAAACGGAAATCCTTGAAGCTATGGCCGAACAGTTTCCGGAAAAAGAAAACGAAATCAAGATGGTTTTGGACGAACTCGACTCCGCCTCGATGCGTTCAATGATTCTCAACGAGGGCAGGCGGATTGACGGCCGTGATGTCGATACCGTTCGCAACATAACCTGCGAAGTCGGCGTATTGCCGCGTTCCCATGGATCGGCGGTTTTTACCCGCGGCCAAACCCAGGCGCTGGTAGCGGTGACGCTGGGGACAAAAATCGACGAACAGCGACTGGACGAACTTGAGGGTGAGTCCACCAAAAGTTTTATGCTGCATTATAATTTCCCGCCTTTCAGCACCGGTGAAACCAAACCCATCCGCGGTACTAATCGCCGCGAAATCGGTCACGGCAACCTGGCCGAACGCGCCCTGACCCCGGTCATTCCCAACGAAGTCGGATTTCCGTATACCCTGAGGGTGGTTTCGGATATCATGGAATCCAATGGTTCGTCCTCGATGGCCTCCGTGTGCGGTAGCTCGCTTTCGCTTATGGATGCCGGAGTGCCGATTAAAACGGCCGTCGCCGGCATCGCCATGGGTCTCATCAAAACCGACGAAAAGGTCGTTATCCTGACCGATATTCTCGGCGACGAGGACCATTTCGGCGACATGGATTTCAAGGTGGCGGGCACCACCGAGGGCGTCACGGCCATCCAGATGGATATCAAGATAACCGGTCTGGATATCGATACGATGCGTCTGGCTCTGGAAAAAGCCCGTATAGCCCGATTGCATATTCTGGGCATTATGCAGTCGACCATCCCGAAACATCGCGACCAGCTCTCCGAGTTCGCGCCGCGTATTATCACTATTCAGATTAACCCTGCCAAGATTGGCGAGGTTATCGGCCCCGGTGGTAAGATGATTCGCTCGATTGTCGAGGAAACCGGCGCCAAAATCGACATCTCCGACGATGGCACGGTGTTTATTGCCTCGGTTGACGGCGAAGCCGGTCGGGCGGCCCTGGCCCGTGTTCAGGCTATCGTCGAGGAACCGGAGGTCGGCAAAATCTATAACGGCATTGTTCGGCGCATCACTGATTTCGGCGCCTTTGTCGAAATCCTGCCCAATACCGACGGCCTGGTGCATATCTCCGAGCTCGATGTCGAACGGGTCAATAAGGTAGAGGATATCTGCAAGCTCGGCGACCGTATGGAAGTCAAGGTTATCAGTATCGATAACGATGGTCGGGTACGGCTCTCCCGTCGGGTACTGCTTCCGGGCGGCGATGTCCCGAGGCCCTCGGCTCCCAGATCCTCCTCTCCCAGCGGACGGGGCGACAGAGACGGCAATAACCGCCGCAGCAGGAGCCGACACTGATGATCAGTATGAGGGAAGGATCCGATAAAAACGGGTTCTTCCAGAAAACTACGCTCAAGAACGGGTTGAGGGTAATTACCGAAAAAATACCCTCAGTCCGTTCCATCTCTATCGGTGTCTGGATTGACGTTGGCTCCAGAAATGAAAAGCCCAGTGAAAACGGGCTTTCTCATTTTATCGAGCATTTGGTTTTCAAGGGTACCCGCAAGAGAACCGCCAAACAGATTGCCTCGTCCCTGGAATCGATCGGCGGCTCTTTGAACGGGTTCACCTCGCGCGAGCATACCTGTTTTACCGCCCGGGTGCTCGATTTCTATCTCGACGAGGCGATCGATGTCCTTGCCGATATGGCTTGTAACGCTTCGTTTACCCCGGTCAATATCAAACGGGAAGGACTGGTCATCTGCGAGGAAATAAAGGAAGTTCTCGACAACCCGGCTGATTATATCCACGATCTGTTCTCCGAAACCTTTTGGGGCAAGCACCCTTTGGGTCAACCCATTATGGGCGCCCCTGAAAATATCACCGGGATGACCCGTTCGAAAATGCTTAATTTCCTGAAAAAACATTACAGGAACGAGTCTGTCGTAATTGCCGTCAGCGGTTCGGTTTCACACGCCAAATTGGTGCGGTTGGTAAAGGAGAAGTTTCATTTCGAGGATGGCCCGGTCGAACCACCCGATATTCCGATACGCACCAGGGAACGCGCCGTCAAAATCGTCAAGGACAATAATCAGCAAACTCATTATTGTATCGGTTTTCCGGGGGTCGCTTATACCAATCCCGAGAAATTTACGGTCATGTCACTTAACTCTTACCTCGGCGGCGGCATGTCTTCAGTACTCTTTCAGAAAATCCGGGAGGAAAAAGGGCTCGCTTA
>JBMOKZ010000404.1:0-5486 GCA_049324195.1 Candidatus Zixiibacteriota bacterium
CGCCTTGCGCGAGGTGCGTCAGGCGTTGCTCGAAGCGGACGTCAACTACAAAGTAGCCCGTGATTTTGTCAAGGCCGTTCAGGAAAAAGCGGTCGGCACCGAGGTTCTGCAGTCCATCGAACCGGGCCAGCAGATTGTGAAGATTGTGCACGATGAATTGGTGTCGCTGCTCGGCGGTAGAACCGAACCGCTCGTACCGATTACGAAAACGCCCACGGTGTATATGATCTGCGGTCTGCAGGGTTCGGGGAAAACGACCCTTTGCGGCAAAATCGCGCTGATGACGAAGCGGAAAAACAAGAAACCGCTGCTGGTCGCGGCGGATATTTATCGCCCGGCCGCCGTCAACCAGTTGCAGGTGCTCGGCAGTGAAATCGGAGTTGAGGTTTTCCATCTCGAGAAAACGGAACCTCAGGAGATTTGTCGGGCGGCGGTCACTTACGCCGGGAAGAATTTTTTCGACCTGGTCGTGCTGGACACGGCCGGACGGCTGCATATCGACCAGGATATGATGGCCGAGCTGGAAGACATCCAGCAGCTCGTCAAACCGGACGAACTGCTGCTGGTGGCTGACAGCATGACCGGCCAGGACGCAGTCAATGTCGCCGAGGAATTTCACCGGCGCTTGGGCATCACCGGCGTGGTGCTGACCAAACTCGATGGTGATGCCCGCGGCGGCGCCGCGCTGTCGATAAGAAAAGTTACCGGTTGCCCGATCAAGCTGGCCTCGATCGGGGAAAAGCTGTCGGATATAGAGCCATTCCATCCGGACCGCCTGGCCTCGCGGATACTGGGAATGGGTGATGTCGTGACCCTGGTCGAAAAAGCCCAGGAGAATATCGACCTCGAAAAGGCTCAAAAAATGCAGGAGAAACTCCTCAAGGCCCAGTTCGATTTTGAGGATTTTCTCGACCAGGCGAACCAGTTGAAGAAGATGGGCCCGCTGGAGTCGATTATCGGCATGATACCCGGGATGGGCAAAGCCCTCAAGGGCGTCAAATTCGACGACCGCGAAATCGAACGCATGACCGCCATCATTAAATCGATGACGGTTCAGGAAAGACGGAATCCGAACATAATCGACGGATCCCGTAAAAAACGAATTGCGGCGGGGTCGGGCAACTCGATTCAGGACGTCAACCGGCTCTTGAAGCAGTTCTTTGCGATGCAAAAAATGTTTAGTAATATGAGTAAAAAGAAGTTCACCGGGTTACCCAAAGGGCTGATGCCTTTTTAGGCGCCGGGTGAGAATGGAGGTATCTTCTCTTGGCAGTTCATATCAGATTACGACGCATGGGAGCGAAAAAGCGACCCTTTTATCGTATTGTAGCAGCTGATTCCCGGCGCGCTCGCGACGGTCGGTTTCTGGAAAATCTCGGAACCTATAATCCGGTAACCAAGCCGGCGGTGATTACCGTCGTGGAAGACAAACTCACCAAATGGCTGGATCAGGGTGCTGTTCCCTCGGACACGGTCAAAACCCTGCTGACCCAGATCGGTTATATTGAAAAGTACCACAAAGGTAAAAAAGGTGAGGATGTCTCCGAAATTACCCTGAAACAACATATCACCGAGCGTAAGAAAAAAACACGGAAAGCCAAAAAAGCTGCGGTGGTAGCCGAGGCCTCACGAGCCGGAGAAACGACCGACGGCGCTACTCAAACGGAAAAGAAAGAGGAAACAGCCTCCGAATAAAAACGTACGTAAAATACCCGGCAGGCGGTGAGTTGCCGCCGCTTGTTTTCGAATAGAGAACGAAGTTTTGCTACGCTAACGCTATTGATTATTCGAAAGGATTACGAGATGAAGGAATTTATCGAATTCATCGTCAAGGCTCTGGTTGACAACCCCGACGAGGTCATTGTCAACGAAGTCGAAGGCAGTCGCACTACGGTTTACGAGTTACGCGTCGGACAGGGTGATCTCGGCAAGGTCATCGGTAAACAAGGACAGACGGCTAAGTCGATACGCACGCTTCTGGCGGCTATCTCCGCCCGCAAGGGGAAACGAGCTGTCTTAGAGATTCTGGAATAGTTGGCGGAGTCCCCGGAATTCATAACGGTTGGGAGATTGGGCAAAACCCGAGGTGTAAAGGGAGAAATTTACGTTACGCCTTTGACTGATTTCCCTGAGCGATTCGTCGATCAAAAGGAAATATTTATCGACCATCGCGGACAATGGGTAAAGTATAAAATCGAATCGGCCCGGCTCGTCTCCGGCCGGCCGGTTCTTAAAATCGAGGGCCTCGACAGCCCCGAGGACGCTGCCCGGTTCACCAACCGGCAATTGGCCGTCCCCCGCAACCAGCTCGTGGAACTTCCCGAAGGCAGTTTCTACATTTTCGAGCTGATGGGATGCAGCGTTTACGATGCCGAAAACGGGGAATTGATCGGGGAACTGGTCGAGGTTCAACAACTGCCGGCCAACGATGTGTACGTGATTAAGAAAAAAGACGGCGGCGAGGTGCTGATGCCGGCGATAAGGCGCCTGGTCGAGGAAGTGGACATAGAAAACAAAAAGATAACGATAGATAAAGCGGGCCTGTTCGAGAACAGCTGAAACCCGCCGTGAAAATGAAATTTGAAGTTATAACGCTTTTCCCGGATTATTTCGAGCAGTCGCTGAAACAGTCGCTGCTGGGGAAAGCGCAGGATAAAAAGCTCTTTGACATCGAAATCATCAATCTTCGTGATTACACCACCGACCGCCATAACACCGCGGACGATACCCCCTACGGCGGCGGCGGCGGCATGGTCATGAAAGTCGAGCCGCTCGACCGGTGCCTGAAGGCGCTCGGTTACCGGCATCGACAAGACGCCGCTAAAAACGAGCGGGAACGCATCCTGCTGACCTCGGCCACCGGCCGGAAATTCGAGCAGGAAACGGCAATAAAATATTCCCTCTGCGACCGCCTGACCATCATCTGCGGTCATTATCTGGGAGTAGACGATCGCCTGGGTTCCCTGTACGATATCGACGAGGTATCGATCGGGGATTACATTCTCTCGGGCGGCGAGCCGGCCGGCGCGGTGATTGTCGACGCCGTGGCGCGACTGATTCCGGGCATGCTCGGTAATTTCGAATCGGCGCTCAACGACTCGTTCATGAACCGGATTCTCGGCGCGCCCTGCTTTACCAAGCCCGCCGAATATGAGGGTTTGAAAGTCCCGGAAGTATTGATATCGGGTAATCACGCCGAGATTGAGAAATTTCGACGCCGCGAGGCGCTCAAAACCTGCGCGGTCAGAAGACCGGACCTTATCAAAAAAGCGGAACTATCCGATGAAGAGATAAAGATGGTCCGCGAGTGGAACGAGAATATTGAGATTGATTGAGATAGAAAGGACAGACCAATGAAACAGATAGCTCAGATAGAAAAGAGCTATTTTCGGAGTGAACACCCCCAATTTAGCTCTGGGGACACCGTCCGGGTTCATTATCGAATCAAGGAAGGTGAAAAAGAACGTATTCAGGTTTTTCAGGGTACGGTCATCGGACGCCGCGGCAGCGGCACCAACACCAGCTTTACGGTACGCAAGATCTCATCCGGTATCGGCGTGGAGCGTGTTTTCCCCCTGCATTCGCCGAATATCGCCAGGATAGAGAAAATTCGGGTCGGCAAGGTCCGGCGCAATAAACTGTACTATATGCGCGATTTAACCGGAAAGTCGGCGCGTATCAAAGAACAGTTGATTGACAAAGACTCCCCAAATGAGTTCGAGGAAATTCCGGTCGCCAAGGCTGTGGCGAATGCCGTAGCCGGGGAATCGGTCGAGGAAAAAGTCGAGACCAAAGCTGAACAAACTGCCGAAACTCCAACCGAAGGACCGGCAGGCCAAACTACCGAAAAAAAGACCGAATAAGAAAACAACTTTTCTCAAATTGCACGATAAAAAAACACCCTGCTCACAGGGTGTTTTTTTATGCGGTGATTTTCATTCCTTGGCATTGCGAGGAGTCCGCAAAGGGCGGACGACGTGGTAATCTCTACGTAATATTGAAAGTATTCAGCACTGCTGGGAATCCTTTCCCGACAGCCCAACTAGCCGTAAGGTCCTGTTCGCCATCGGCGAATGTGATCTGACGGAATTTGAAACAACCTATCGGAACGTCTCCAGCACTTTGGCGTCCACCCAGTAAACGCCGTCATCCGGGTTCACGATAAACAGGTATTTCTCGTCCGGAGAGAGCGCGGCGCAGAGACCGGGAAACCCGAACTTGTCCTTCAAATACACCGGTTGCGACCATTTATTGTCGCCCAGGTTGAACGACAGGTACAAGCCTTTGGTCTTGACGTTGTCGTTCAGGTTATGACTGAAAATAACCCAGCTGCCGTCTTTGGGGACCAGCGGGAAGAACTGGTCGCCGGGACCGTTGATAGGCTCACCCAGACTTAACGGAGCGGCATGGCGTCCGTCCACTTTTGCGATTTTGTAAATATCGATCCCACCCCGGCTATCGCCGAAATCCCCGGCCATGTATACGTCGCCGTCCCGTTCGTGAAAATCCCCGGGGTTGGAAACCAATCGCGGCGGACTCCAGCCGGCGGCGGTTTTGGTAATCACATAATAATTGCGAGTCGGCAGCGCCTGGCCGGAATTATCCAGCGGTCGGTCCGAAGTTAAATAAAGCCGCTGGCCATCGTCCGATAACCATTCTACCCGGTCGGAATACTGCCCGGAAAACGGCGCCACCATCGGCTCGGACCACTGCCCGTTGATTTCGATCATATACCGGATGGTCAGATTGTAAACCGGGCTGACCGGTAATTCCCGGGTGGTGAAATAGACTTGCTTGCCGTCGGGCGTGAAAAACAAACTGCTGTAAAGGTTGTATTCGTTTTTCCCGGAAGCCGATAATATCTCCGGGGCAAACGGCAGAGGCGTCATCCCCGGCGGTTTCTTCCCCAAATAAGGCTGATGCATATCTTTTTGTTTTTCCCCGGCGCACCCGGCCATTAATACCAACAGCAATATCGAACCAATCATCAACAGGTACAATTTTCGCATGATTATCCTCTCGTATTTTACATCATGAACGAAATTCGAATCATTTCAATCCATCATAATCAATTAGCCCGGTATGATGCAATAATAACTTTAGCCCGGCCCGGCGGAATTACAGACAAAAAAATGCCGGCGAGGAAGGCTTCATTATACAAGGTTTATTGTTTTTTTAAGCGATCTCTGCCGGCATTCATCTATATAAAAGCGACCTACTGGTTGGCGAGAATCATGCTGTTTTTGAATATGAAACAGTCGCCGTAATTGATCGGGTAAAAGACTTTCGTCGCGTACCCGCGGGCGTTAGCCTCGTCGGCGAATTCCTTATACCGATAAAAATTATTGGCGCCATGCATCGGGAACAGGGTATTGATGTTAAATTTATCCAGCGTATAATAAATACCCGCGCGAACCGATTCCGGGTCGCCGAGACTGCAGCCGGTGATGCCCATGAAGGCGATATCGATATTCTGAACTCTTTCA
>JBMOKZ010000405.1:0-5469 GCA_049324195.1 Candidatus Zixiibacteriota bacterium
ACCGTTTTTTCAAGCTGCATGCCATCGTTAATCCCGGGACAGAGCACGACCTGGGTATGCAGCGTTATATCATGCTTAGCCAGATAGCGCAATTGCGGCATGATATCCGCAAGCTTTTTGTTGCCCAGCAACCGGCGGCGCAAAGCCTCGTCGGTGGCATGTACGGAAATATACAAAGGCGACAGCCGCTGGGTCACGATGCGTTTCAGTTCCGCCTCGGTGATATTTGACAGCGTTATGAAATTACCGTGTGTAAAAGACAGCCTGAAGTCCTCGTCGCGCACATACAACTGCCGCCGCATCCCCCTTGGCTGCTGCCGGATAAAACAGAAAATACAGTTGTTGCGGCAGGTTTTGATATCACTGTCGTCCAACTCCAAGCCCAGCTCGCCCGGCAGGATATCCTCAAAACGGAAAGTGAGTATCCGGCCATCCGGGTCGGTAAATTTGAGTTTGATCTGTTCTCCGCTCACCTTGAAACAGAAATCGAGCGTATCGGTTACTTCCTGATTGTTTACCGCTACCAGTTGATAACCCGGCCGGACCCGGCCAAAAAGGGGTGATTCGGGATATACCTGCAGGACTTTCATGTCAATTAACCCAATAAAAAAAGCGGGTGATGGGGGTCGAACCCACGACGTCAAGCTTGGGAAGCTTGCATTCTACCGCTGAATTACACCCGCTTCAGCTGTTTCTAAATGTATATCCCGACCAGGAGCTTGTCAACTGTCCAGATCGTTAAAAAACTGTCGCTTTTAACCCTTTTTCCCGGTCAATCGGACTACAATAATCGAAATCTCATAAAGGAAATAAAGAGGGATGGCCAGTAATACCTGGGTGAATACATCCGGCGGCGTTATAATCGCAGCGACTATTAAAATAGCGACGACAGCGTACCGGCGGCCTCTGGCCATGAATTTCGAGGAAATCAGGCCGATTTTCCCCAAGAAAAAAGCCACAATCGGCAGTTCGAAGGCAAACCCGAAAGCAATCATTAACAGCCCGGCAAAACTGATATAACTGCCCACCGTTATGATGGGATTCAAAAGTTCACCGGAAAAACCAATCAGGAATTTAAGCGCCAGCGGCAGGACGAGATAATAGCAGAATATCGCTCCGCCCAGAAAAAGGAAGGACGAAATCGTCACCAGCGGGATAATAACCTTTTTCTCGCGCTTGTAAAGCCCCGGAGAGATGAACACCCAGAGCTGGTAAAAAACAATCGGCAGGGCGCCGAAAATCCCCGCGATAAATGACACTTTCAGGTAGGCGTAAAAAGAACCGGTTACTTCGGTCACATGCAGTTTGACATCGCCCAGAGGCATGATCAAGAACTTGAATAAATGGTCGGAGAAATATAACGCCAGGATAGCCATGATGACTACCGCCAGGACCGATTTTAAAAGCCGCCAGCGAAGTTCCTCGAGATGGTCCACGAAAGACATCGAATAAACCCCTTCCTGGCGTTGTTCTTTTTCGGGTGGTACCATATTTGATGAATTTGGAGAAAAAAACTCTGCTTGTCAATAAGATGATTATTCCAGCAGTTTTTTCATCTCCTCCAAAAACTCGGCTTTGTCCTGAAATTTGCGATATACCGAGGCAAAACGGACATAGGCGATTTCATCGATTCCCCGTAGCCGGCTCATGACCAGTTCGCCGATTTCTTTGCTCGGGATAACGCTTTTGTGCATTTCTATCAGGGCAGCCTCGATATCGTCGGCGATAGTTTCGATTTGCTGAATCGAGACCGGACGTTTGTTGCAGGCCAGCTTCATGCCGTGAATCAGTTTGTTCTTGTCGAACGGTTCCCGACGGTTGTCCGATTTAAGCACAACCAGCGTAAACTGCTCGACATATTCATAGGTCGTATAACGTTTATTGCACTGCAGGCATTCGCGCCGGCGGCGGATAGCCCGACCATCCTGCGAGGGTCGGCTGTCAACCACCTTATCTTCTATGAAACCGCAATGCGGACATCTCATGACAGATTTTGCCTTTCTTTAACTTGGCCCGATTATTGTCCTGTCGTTTCATCGATAACGCCGCGCAGGGCTTCCTGACCATCGACAATGCCCAGCTCCGTCATAATATCCAGCGCCTGCTGGAAATAATCGACAGCCTTGTCGTTTTCGAACCGGGACTTGTATACATACCCCATGATCGTCAGGGTGTTGACCTCGGCCTCGCGGTCCCCCAGTTCCCGGCTGATCGCCAGGGATTCGTTTAGATACTGCAGCGCTTTATCGGAGTCACTCTGCTGATGATAGCAGGAACCAAGCATATTGAGCATGAGCGCTTCGCCATTCTTGTCCCCGCTCGCCTTATAGAGGTTCAGAAGTTTGCCGAAATACTCCGCGGCGAATGCCGGCTGCTTCAGCTCGAACAACTGCGAACTGATATACCGCAGGCCGTCCGTCTTAATCGAGATATCGCCGGTGACATCGCTGATTTTCTCGATTTTATCGAACAAGGCGCGCGCCCGGCCGGAGTCGTTCAGGATACTGTACCATAATCCCGCCTCGCCGAGCATCTGAGCCTGTTGTCGCGGCTTGTTGAGTTTTTCCATCAGGGCGGCGCAAGCCTCGTAGGCAATCACCGCCGAGTCAGCCTTTTTCTGTACGCTGTAGGTAACGGCCAGACCCTCGCGCGCCATCGCCTCTTTCTCGACATCGCCCAGACGGCGGTAAATATCGGACGCCTCGCGGTAACTGGCTTCCGCCTCGCTATAGCGTTCCGAGATTTGCTCGATATTGCCCATATTGACCAGCTGATCGGCAACCCGTTCCGTATTGCCGACTTCCCGATAAACGGCCAGCGCCTTGCGGTAATATTCCATGGCGCTGTCGGCTGGACCGACGGCGTTATAGACGGTGGCTAAATTGCCCAGCGCCTCGGCTACACCTAACCGGTAATCACCCTCCTTGAAAAGCTTCAGCGCCGCCCGGTGATTGGCCAGTGCGCTGTCAACCCCGCGAAGCAACAGGAAAGTCAACCCAATAACGCTGTGCTGCCGGGCCGCCAGCACGGGCTTGTCATATTTCTTGAGAAGTTGCAGGGCCTTCCGGCGATGATCGATAGTCTCGGGGAATTTGTGCTGGTTGCGGAATAGCATGCTGCGGTTGATAAGCAAGGTCGCCTCGGTGTTGGCATCTCCCTCGAGCCCCGCGTTTTGAATCGCCGCCCCGTAATAAAGCACGGCCGTTGCGGTATCCCCATTACCCAAGGCCTTGTCGGCAGCCTCGCCCAGCGACCGGGTGTTTCCGAACAGGGCAATCAAAGAATCGTTTTTCTGATTATCATACCGATTGAAGGCTTTGATTATGCCCTCCACCGCCGGATAGATATTTTCCTGCTGTTCGTCCCGGCGGGCGTTGATGAGAGCGACATTATAATAATAACGGGCGGTTTCAAAATCCCCCCGCGTGAAAGCGCTGTCGCCCCGGGCGTACATTTCCTCGAACGATTTCGTGGGTTGCGGCGCGGCAGGGGCCTGCGCCGAGACCTTACCGGCCAGAGCCAGACAGCATATCAATAACGACAGCGTCACCTGTTTTTTCATAAGTACCTTTTACTTGCAATATTTTTTTTATTATACGGAATTAACCGTCAGGGAGAAGTATTTTTTAGCTGTTTTTTTATTTCTTCGATGGTGTGTTCGATATTGTCCCGGCCCTGGGTGATGCCATTATCGACCAGAATCTTGTGCACCCGTTCCATGTACTCCAGGGCTTCCTCGTAACGGCCGTTGTCCTTGTACACCACACCGATATTGGTCAGGGTGTTGAGCAGATTCAAATTGTCGCCGATCTCCTCGCTGATTTTCAGGGATTTCTGAAGGTACGCGACCGAGGAATCGACCTGATGTCTTTCGAAAAAGCATGACCCGATCATGCTTAAAGCCGACGCCTCCCCCTTGCGGTCTTTGTATTTTCGATAAAGTTCCAGCAGGGGGTGATAATAAGCAATAGCCCGCTTGAATCGGCCGATCTGATAAAAGTACATGCTGATCGTGTTGAGTTTCAGGGCGTAGTCCTGCGGGTCCTCGAAACCCTTGAGAATATCCAGCCCAGCCTGAAGCGCCTGGTCCGACTCCTTGTCTTTTTTCTGCGCCCCCAGCGCCAGGCCGATATCGATATGCAAAAACGCTTCGGCTTTTTCGTCGCCGAGCTTCTGCTGCAGGGCGAGCGCCGCCCGATAATTGTCCAAAGCGAAATCGTACTTGTCACGGGCGTGATTGATAAGCCCCATTTCCTGATAGGTGAACGCCAGTGTCTTGTCATCCTTGATTTCCCTGTTGATTTCGAGCACCCGGTTGAACTCGGTCATGGCCAGGTCGAGTTCATTGGTCTGGCGCAGGAGATTGCCAATCATGTTCCGGCAGTAGGCCTCGGCGACCGGGTCGGCGAGCATCTGCTCCACCCGCAGGGCGGCCCGGTAATAGACCAGAGCGCTGTCGGTGTCGCCGACATAGTCGCGAAACAGCGCACCCAGTTCCAGGCAGGATTCCGCCTGGGTCTTTTGATTGTTTTCGTTTATCGCTTTGGCCAGCGCCTGGCGGAAATCGTTCAATGCGGCGGCGATATCGCCTTGCGCGAGGGCGGTCCGTCCGATATCCAGAAACATCTCCGACTGGGTTTTAGCGGTTTTGGCGGAATCGCTCTGCTGGGCATAAAGGGGATAGACGGAAAACAACAAACAGGTCAAAATAAAGGATAAAAGAAATATTAACTGATTATTTATCTTCATTTATAATTGTACAATTTAATTAGTTTTCCGTTCCTTCTTTGCCATATTATAGAAGAACGGTAATAAAATCGAAACCGCGGGGCTATCAACACCAACACCAGCATAGTACCGGGCATAAATATTCCCCGCTTATATATTACTTAAGATTATTCCTTGTCCGTCTCGTCCCTCACGTAGGCGGCGTACTCCGGCAGGGCATCGATTAGCGGCACGGCGATTATCTCCGGAAGCTCGTACGGATGGTTCTCGCGGACGTATTCTTTCAAGGCCGGGAACTTCTTCCTGGTGGTCTTGATAATCAAAAGCGCTTCCTCGTCGAACTCCACCTTATCCTCCCATTGAAAATACGACTCAATTTTCGGGACGATATTGACACAGGCGGCCAGGCGGTTCTCGACGATGCCTTTCGACATCTCGCGCGCTTCCTCGCGCGGCATCGAGACGAACACGACCCTTATATCTTCCATCATTTGCTGACCTCCCTTTTGAGTTTCTTTTCCACGGATGTGATTTTACCGGTCAGGCGGTTTTTAGCCCCCTTGCGGTCGTCGATCGTGATAATGATATAAACCCGGCTGTGCGTGCGCTTCAGCATCAGCCGCGCCTTGTTGATTACCGGCATGACCTGCTCCCAGCTGCCTTCGATGATGGTAGCCATTGCCGTCAGCTTGTAGGCCAGACCGGACCGGTCGATGATATCGATAATTCTGGCGACATCGG
>JBMOKZ010000406.1:0-39673 GCA_049324195.1 Candidatus Zixiibacteriota bacterium
CTTTCAGACCGGTTTACGCTCGATGATCGGCCAGATACGCCAACTCCGCGAAGTAACCTGCCGATTCTATCAAACAACGCCCATAATAATAAACTAACAATAAAATCCGGGGTTTTTCAACACGCCCTAAAGCAATGGGGCACCGACATTAAAACTTGCGTCTCCCCGCCCTGTCTTATTAAATTATATGCAAACGACGAAAAACGAACAAGGAGAGCGCGATGTTTCCCATGACGAAATGGATCGACCGCAAATTCGAGTTCAATTTCCCGGTGGGGGTTTTTCCCTGTATGGTGGCGCGCGTCAAAGGCACCCCCGCAAGGCTGGAGGAAATCGCGGCCAGCCTGACCCCCGCAATCCTGACCGCCCCGCCCGACCACGGCTGGACCATCCAGGAAAACATCGGACACCTGGTCGATGCCGAGGCGCTGTTCAGCCGCCGCCTGACCGACTATCTGAACGGCTCAGAAACGCTCAGCCCGGCTAATCTCAACGGCCGCAAGACCTCGGACGCCGACCACAACGCTAAAAATATCGATGCCATTTTGAAAATGTTCCGGCTGGTGCGGGGGGCGTTTGTGGCTCAGCTCGAGGCGCTCGATGAAACCATAGCCGGGCGGTCGGCTCTTCATCCAAGACTGAACGTGCCGATGCGGCTGGTGGACATGGTGTATTTCGTCGCCGAACACGACGATTTCCATATCGCCCGCATCTACGAACTAATCGAGCAGTTCAAAAAATAGCAGTAAATTAAAGAATGTTTGTAATTCTAAGATATTTTAGGGAAAAACCCAAGCAACTGCAGGAAACGTAAAAATCAATTCAAAATTACTTAAGGCGTAAATAGAAATACAAGTAAACAGAAAGTCTAAAGTATAATCAGTAACAATCTTCATAATACAATCTCCTTTCAGTCCTAAGAAGAAAAAAAAGAGACAGTTGCTTGAGTCCTCCTTCAATGTGCTAAATAAAAGCAAACTAATTTTACTTATTTACATATATAACTCAATAAGTAATCAAATAGTTTCTTATTTTGTCTGTATTTTTTAATATTTATCCTCGTTCCCACGCTCTGAGTGGCAACGTAATTTACGGGTGCTCTGCGCCTGTTTTCAGAGCGGAGCGTCGGAACAAGGTAAGATTACTTGAAACCTAAATCTTTTCTCATTAGACTAAGAATAGTATCCATGGACTTATTTCTCTCTGGAGTATTTGGTTCTGTATTAACAAGAATATTTAATTCTTATATTAAATCATTATTGGCAACAAGGTTCGCTCTTGCTTTCCAATAACCTAACATAGTTACCCGTTCTTTTGACCATTTATTCTGAAGTTCTTCTATAGATTGAAGAATCCCGATAAATACTTCTTTTCTTTCTTGAAAATATTGATTCTCTTTTCAGATTTTCTTTTTAATAAATGTTGTACTATTGTTGTTACTGTGTTCCTATCCCGAAACCACCTAAAAGTATAATAATAATCTCAAAATTTATTTTTTTCACCTACTTTTATATATAACCTCAAATTCTCTATAGAATTGTTTTTGTGGTTGATGTACGTCCACGTGCACCAACTTCTTTACATGACGCACGGGGGACGTACGCTATGCACAATCCTCACACTTAAGAAGTCATCCCGAGCGGAGTCGAGTGATGACCATCCCCCCGCCTGGTGCCCCACAGCTTGCTGTGGGCACTGTCAATATGTAAAGAACCCACACCAAGGTGTGGGCACAAACATCCCCCCTCTAAAACTGAGCATCTCCTATGTCATCCCGAGCGGAGTCGAGTGATGACGGTTCCCCGCTACTTCCGCAACAGCGGCCGGGTCAGACAGGTCGGGCCGCCAGCGCCGACTTTCGATATCTCCTCCCCGGCGTACTCGAACACCTCGCATCCGGCGTCTTCCAGTAGAAATTTCGTTTTCGGGTTGCCCTCTAGAATAATACACTTGCGCGGGGCCAGTGCCAGGATATTGGTTCCCATCGTGTCATATTCCTCGTCGGGCACTTCGATAAGTTTCATCCCGCGCTTCAAGAGCCACTGGCGGAACGGCACTGGCAACAGCGGCGAATAAACCACCGCCAGGTTGTCATCGACCGGGCTGATAAGCGACATCAGGTGCAGGACATCCTCCGGTCCCTTCCAGTGCACCAGCGGCACGACCTTGAAATACCTGACAAACTCCGCGGTCAGGTCCCGAAGCTGCCTGATGCCCTCGGCGTTGGTGCGGTACCCCTGCCCGACCGCGAGCGCGTCGCGGCCCAGCCAGACGACATCACCACCCTCAAGCGTTCCGTCGCCGGTCATAGCTCCGAGAATCGGTATCTTCAGTTTTTCCAGAAACTCCCCGACCGCTTTCGGTTCGCCGTGACGTTCTTCCTTGCCCATGTTGCACAGAATCGCGCCGCGTTCGGTGACAATCACCGGGTCGTGGACATACATCGAGTCCAGTCCCACCCGGCTGTCCTTGGGCAGGTGATAGATTTCGTTGACTTCGTTGCGGATGAGATTTTCGAAATGCTCGTATTCCTCGAGCGCTTTGGCATAGTCAGGGCAGTTGTAATAAAAAAGATCCTGCCACTGGTCATCGATATTTTCCTGAGAGATGAAGGCGTCGCGTGGATGCTTGATCAAAATACTCTCAATCCGTCCGGTTTCGGACTGACTGCCGTATCGCATGTGTAACCCCCATATTGGTTTATTTATTACTTTTATTTGCTCAGCTTCCGCTCCACAGCAAAATCGCCACCGCCAGGAACAAAACCCACGAAAAATGTCTCCCCCGGGTCACCACCAGCGACAGAAGCGCGGCTCCGAAAAATCCGAAACCGAATATCTGGGTGGCGTCGGTTACGGCGGTGTCAAGCGACCGGTCGCTCCAGTAAACCAGCACGGTGGCCAGCGTCCAGAGAAAGCAGGTGGTGGCGTGCCAGGCGAACCTCAGGGTGCGCTTGAAATACAGCTCGCTGCCTCTCAAATCGGGCACCCGCATCCCGAACAGGCGATAAAATATTGTCCGCTCGCCCAGAAGCGAATGGACCAGCCCAAGCAGGTAAATCAAACCGGCAGCGCTGACGAAATAATAATTCATGTTATGTACTCCCCCTTGTCCGTCTTTTTGAAAACCGCCAGAACCTCGGCATGGCGTTCCGGGTCGCCGTCGCCGTGCCGGTGCAGAGGTCCCAACTCCTCCCGGTAGCAAAGCGCCTGGTAGCGCCCGAACAGTTCGCGCACCTCGCCCGGCTCCATATAAGTATGCGCGTTACCCTGTTGGTCGATAAAGGAATTCCGACCGATTTCTTTCGCGTTCTTTTTATATCGCTCGTACCCGGAATCCTCAACCGTGAACGCGCTCACGAAAATGAGGCTGCCGGCACTTGTCCAGGTTTCGACCAGCCGGACCAGGTGGCTGATTTCCTCGCGGGGAAGGACCTGAATCAGGCCGAATATCAAAATCCCGGAATAAAAATCCGTCAGCGGTACGAACGATTCGAACCCGCATTGGCAGGTGCTGACCGGCAGGTTTTCCTCGGCGACGATATTGGCAATCGTCTCGATGGCGACAATCGAGGGGTCGATGGCATCAACAATCAAGCCCTGCCGCGCCAGAAAAAGCGTGTTGCGGCCCTGCCCCGCCCCGATATCGAGCACCGGACGTTTTTTGCCCAGCGATTGCCAGTATTCCACCAGTATGCGGCTGGCGTTCTTGCCAAAATAATTATCAGTCTGACCGTATGCGCTGTCGTAAGACATATCGTTCTCTGTCATCAAAAGATTCCCCCCCAATTCGCCTCATAATGCGACAATCCGCCGGGTTTGTCAAGCAGCGGGGATAAAATCCGGGACAGGTTGTCAGCTAGTCGGTTTCCTGACGGAATACAGTAAAAATGCAATCCCCATCCCAAGCGATATGCCGAATAGAAACCCCGTCAGGAAACTGACCACCCGGCCTGCGAAATCGAAGCCGAACACGAAATTGTACAGGATCCCGGCGATTCCGACAAAGGTCAGGAGCAGCCCCCAGCCTAAACGTTTTCTTGAACCATCCATAAACAATCATTTTATAAGTTCAGGTATATCCCTTTATTCTTTCACCAGCAGGACATTGATGGCCTTGACGACGATTTTCACCCGGTCGCCCTCTTTGATACCAAGGTCCTTGAGCGATTCCATGGTCATTACCGAATTCATCTCCGCTTTGGATATGATTTCCAGCTTGACCTGGCACATGACATCCCCCTGCTTGATGCTCTTTACCTCGCCGATAATCTGGTTTCTCGCACCGTATTTCAATGGACTTCCTCCTTTTTTGATAATTACGATTTTTTATGTCCGGTTAAAATTAAGCGGTTCTTAAAGCTCAGACAACCTTTTTCCAACTTGTATTTAAAACTCAATTTTCATAGATTATCTTTTTAACCAAACCAAAAAAATGGGTGGAGTGAAAGATATATGTTCATTAAAATAGCCGTACTTGCGGTATATGCTCTTATGATAATCACGATCGGGATTCTGGGATTGCGAAAAACGCGGTCCTTCTCCGACTTTTTCCTGGGCGGCGGAAATATCGGTGGCTGGATGACCGCCCTGACTTACGGAGCCGCTTATTTTTCAGCCGTGATGTTTATCGGATTTGCCGGTAAAATCGGCTGGGGATTCGGTTATTCAGGACTGTGGATATCATTTGGCAACACCTTGATTGGAGTTTTCGGCGTCTGGTTCTTTCTCGGCTACAAAATAAAAACGATGTCGGTCGAGTACAACGTTCACACCATGGCCGAATACCTTGACAAACGCTACGGCTGCCCCTCACTGAAACTGTTCGCCGCGATTGCGATTTTCATCTTCTTTGTGCCCTATTCCGCCGCGGTTTTCATGGGCTTGTCCTATCTTTTCCGCTCGACCTTCGGCATCGATTATACTTACGCCCTGTTACTGATGGGCGGCTTCACCGCTCTCTACCTGGTGCTTGGCGGGTATAAGTCGATGACCATGATCGATACTTTCTTTGGCATGATTATGCTCGTCGGAGTGCTGGTACTTTTATGGAGTGTGCTCGACCGGGGTCACGGTTTGACCAATATCACCGACACCATTGCCGCCATCGACCCCAAACTGACCGGTCTGGTCGGTCCGCCCGGCTGGTGGCCGCTGTTCTCGCTGGTCTTTTTAACCAGTGTGGCACCGATGGCCATGCCGCAGCTGGTGCAGAAATTTTACGCTATCAAAGACAAACGGGCGATTAAAATCGGAATGTTTGGTTCGTCTGTTTTCGCCATCATCGTCACCGGCATCGGCTATTTCACCGGAGCCACCACCCGATATTTTCTCAGTCCCGAAAGTTCTCCGGCGGCTTTCGCCGACGGACAACCGATATTCGACGCCCTTATGCCCGAGATGCTGACCCATATCATTCCGGAGGGACTGACAATCGTTATTTTGCTTCTGATTCTGTCGGCTTCGATGTCCACCCTGGCGGCGCTGGTGCTTATCTCCAGTTCCACCGTCGCCAAGGATCTCTACGCCGGGTTCATCAATAAAACCGTTTCCGATAAACATCTGACCCTGCTGATGCGGATATGCAGCGCCGTGTTCGTGGTCCTCTCGGTGATAATCGCCTATTTCAAACCCGCAACCATTGTCAGTATTCTCGGCATTTCCTGGGGAGCTATCGGTTCGGTTTTTCTCGGCCCCTTTATCTGGGGTCTTTTCAGCACACGCATGAACAAATACGGTGCGATCGCCTCGGCCGCGCTGGCGCTGGCGTTGTGCCTGATATTATATTTTACCGGGACGCCCTCTCCCCAAGCCGGGACCATCGGCATGCTGGTCTCGCTGGCTGTCAATCCCGTCGTCAGCTACCTGACACCGGCGCCGCGACTCGAATTAAAGAAAGCGTAATTGACATGAAAAAAATCTTTCTGGCCTCCTTAATAGTTATCCTGCTTTCAGCTACCGCGCTATCGGCCGGACAGCTTCACCCCAAATTCAAACTGACTTTCACCGAACGCCTTCGGTTTCTGGCCTGGGACAACGCCATCACGCTCGACGAAACCGCTCAGGCCGCTCAGAGTTTCACGCGCCATCGAACCTGCCTTATTGGTCAATGGACACCGCAACCCCATCTTGAACTGACGCTCAAGCTGGCCAACGAATTTCGTTATTATTTCGCGCCCGAGAACCGCGAGTTCACGTTTAACGAAGTCTTCGTCGATTTCCTCTATGTCAAATGGCGCCGCGACCGGTTTTTGCCCGGCACCCTGACTGTCGGCCGACAGAATATCATTCTCGGTGAGGGTTTTCTGGTGATGGACGGTCATCCACTCGACGGTTCACGCGGGATTTATTTCAACGCCTTGCGCTACGACTGGGATATAAAATCCGACCTCCGGCTCACCGGCTTTTATTCGTATATGCCCTCGGTCGATGACTGGCTGCCGCTTATCAATGACCAGGAGCAAAAGCTGGTCGAACAGGACGAAGAAGGACTCGGCCTGTACTTCACCGGTAAAATTAACAAGGTCAATCTCGAAACCTACTACCTCCGTAAAAACGTCAAGAAAGCCGGGAAGTTGGCTTCCGAGGCTTCGACCATCAACGCCCTCGGCTCGCGATTGAGCCTGCCGCTGACGAATAAATTTGCGTATGCGGTCGAAGCCGCTTACCAGTTCGGGGAAAAAGGTGAGCTCGACCGCTCGGCATTCGGCGGTCATATGCATTTCGATTATATTTTTAAACATGATCGGGAAATATTTTATCTGCCTGTCAAAGCTTCGCTCGGAGGCATTTATTTAAGTGGCAATGCCGCCGGTGATGACGATACCTGGGGCGGCTGGGATCCCATGTTCGCCCGCTGGCCCAAATGGAGCGAGTCCTACATTTACACCCAGATTAATGAAGATTTGGTCGCCTACTGGACCAACCTGGCGTCTCTTTTCGGGAAGGTCGGATTCAAACTGACACCCTCGATGAATTTCGATTTAGACTATCATCATCTCATGGCCACCGAGAAACCGCCCGATAATTCCTTGTTTCCCGGCGGCGACGGCAAAACCCGCGGCAACCTGTTTATCGGGATGCTGACCTACAAATTCGACCAGAGATGGTCCGGGCATGTCTTGTGGGAAATCTTCGCGCCCGGTGATTATTATTTCGAGGGCGCCGACAGCTACAGCTGGCTGCGCACCGAACTGATGCTGACATTGTGAAAAGAAAGAACACGCCAATCATACCTGCTATTGACACTTCCACAAAAAACCGATATATTGATATATAGATTATATATACTGCTTCGCACTTAAAGACAGGATTAAATCAGCATGAAATTTTGTTGGTTTTATATTTTAACTTTTATAATATTTAGCAATCCAACCACCGCACAGGAACCGCCGCTTACTTATGACCTTCGCGACGTCAACGGCCAAAACTATGTATCGTCCGTCAAATACCAGTCCGGCGGTACCTGCTGGACCCATGGTGCCATGGCGGCTATCGAGGGCAACCTTTTAATAACCGGCAAATGGACTGCGGCCGGTGATACCGGCGAACCGAATTTGGCTGAGTACCATCTCGACTGGTGGAACGGGTTCAACCAGCACAACAACGACGATATCGACCCTCCTGACGGCTCCGGTCTGGTGGTTCACAACGGCGGCGATTATTTGATTACCTCAGCCTATCTGACCCGGGGCGAGGGCGCCGTTAGAGATATCGATGGTCAGTCGTTTGATTCGGCTCCCCTGCGCACTGACACTTCTTACCACTATTACTATGTTCCCGATATAGAATGGTATACGACGGATTCGAGCTTAAACAACATCGACCTGATAAAAAATAAAATCATGGAATACGGTGTTATGGGAACCTGCATGTTTTACAGCAGTTTGCTTATAGTCGATGGTATTCATTACCAGCCCCCCGCAAACACTGCCGACCCTAACCACGCTATTGCCATTATCGGATGGGACGACACCTTGACTACTCAGGCCCCCTTACCCGGAGCCTGGCTCTGTAAAAACAGCTGGGGAAGTACCTGGAACGGCGACGGCACTTTCTGGATTTCCTATTATGATAAACACTGCTGTAAACATCCCGAGATGGGCGCAATTTCTTTCCAAAATGCCCGTCTGTCAGAATATAACCGAATTTATTATCACGATTACCACGGCTGGCGTGATACCCGGACGGATATTACCGAAGCTTTCAACGCTTTTAAGGCAGTCGATGACTCCGACCTGGTCGCGGTCAGTTTTTACACTTCCGCCGACAGCGTGTCATATACAATTAAAGTATATGATCAATTCGAAAGTAATTTACTCCTCGACGAATTATCCGATGATTCCGGTTTTTTCGAATTTCGCGGATTCCATACGGTTAATCTAACGACTCCGGTTATGCTCGAAAACGGTGATTATTTCTATATCTATCTTTATCTTTCCGACGGCGGTCATGCCTACGACCGTACTTCCGAAGTCCCCGTCCTGCTGGGTTATAAAGCCACCTATCTGGTTGAATCCTCGGCTTCACCCGGAGAAAGCTATTATCGGGACGGCGGCGTTTGGTACGACTATTATTATTCCGACGACACTCTATCGCAAACAGCCAACTTCTGTATCAAGGGTCTGACCCGTAATATCGATTCCGACAACGACGGCATTCTCGACGACGGCGACAACAGCGGATATTCGGATGACAATCCCTGTACCGGCGGCGAGGTGAACGGATGCGACGATAACTGCCCGATTATTTACAATCCGTTTCAGGAAGACTTCAATCACAACGGTGTTGGGGATTCCTGCGAAATTTGCTGTATTGGGGTCACCGGGAACATTGACTGCGATCCCGAGCAAGTCCTGGATATAACCGATATTACCAGACTTATTGACTATCTCTATCTCAGACATGAGCCGCTTTGCTGTCTTGAAGAAGCCGACGTCAACGCCTCCGGAGGCGAACCGGACATTGCCGACATAACCCGTCTTATCGACTATCTTTACTTGAGCCATACTCCTTTGCCTGATTGCCCGTAAAAAAAAATTATCATAACAGCCATTTAACGAGAATCGCCAGCCTAAAAAGCCGGCGATTTTTTATCATTTCGGGATAAATTGACAAAAAATCAAAATATATTATATTTAAGCAGAGATTGAACGACACCCTCCCCGCCCTTACTCCATAGTCTTTTCGACCGACCAGCCGCAACTCTGTCCTGACAGCGTGGTCACATACATATGCGTGTGATAAAATCGGCATGTCAATCAAAGGAGGTCACTATGCCGGTCAAAAAACTAAAAGACTTTCTCGACCAGAACAATATCAAGTATTGCACGATCAACCATTCTCTGGCCTATGCGGCTCACGAAGTCGCGGCCTGCGCCAGGATTCCGGCCCGGGAGCTGGCTAAAACCGTGATTGTCAAAATTGATAATCAGCTCGCGATGGCTGTACTGCCCGCCTCGTATAAGGTCGATTTAAACCTGCTTCGCGATATTACCGGAGCGCACAGTGTCCAGCTCGCCACCGAGAACGAGTTCAAAGTCATGTTTCCTGAATGTGCTGTCGGGGCTATGCCCCCCTTCGGAAACCTGTACGGGCTCGATGTTTATGTCGCTGAAACACTAACGGAAAACGAACAGATTTCTTTTAACGCCGGTTCTCATACCGAATTGATCAAAATGGAATTCATGGATTTCGAACGTCTGGTCAAGCCAAAAGTACTGAAATTTTCTCTGCGATAACCGGGATACTCAGAATCGCCTTCTTCTTTTTAATCGGAGAGTTGATTTCAGCTTTTCATGCCGGAGGCCGGACTCGAACCGGCACGGCCCAAAGGACCAAGGGATTTTAAGTCCCTGGTGTCTACCTATTCCACCACTCCGGCAATAAATTGCGAAGCAATAATTTATATTATTTAACTATTCAACGCAAGGCTCTTTTTCCGACGGCCATTAATTATCAGAGCGGCCATCAAATAACCCGCTAAAGACCCCGCGTAACCATCGGTAGAGTCATGCTTATGAGCCCTGATCCGGCTAGATCCAACCAAAGTCGACCCGCCGAAGAGAACCAGCGGCGACAACCAGCGTCAGGAACGATATACCGACCCCGTCAACTACCGGCGCATGACGAAACGAATCCGTTTGTTTAACGACGAAAATGACAAGATAAAAAGCAAGTAAGGTCAATTAAAAATATTTATCGATCGATTATTTTCGTTCAAACATACGCTCAATATTAAAAGTTTACAGGTTCTTTTCCGATTTATATACCAAATAAAAAACGGAGCGTCTGTTCTGACGCCCCGTCGTAATAAAGCTTCCATCCCTAATTTTTGAACTCCACGATATCCTCGTTGACGAATCCGGAACCGGAGACCGGCACCACCGTCGTGACCCCTTCTTCGACTTCGGTAGCTTTGATTCGTCCAATATCGTCATAGACAATTTTCAATACTTTTCCGGTCTTGGGATGAGTGACAATCTTGGATTGGCGCTTGACATCGAATTCCATTCCCGATTTGATTCCGATTTCCGTTCCGGCGTCGATAAACATTAAATCATCGGCGACAATCAGAACACCCGTCCAGGGCATATTGTCGGTCTGTTTGGAAACCAGTTCGACAATCCGGTTGATGACTTTCCGGGTCGCTTTTCCAACCACATGTTCGTCGAAACTTTTCTCGTCGTTAAACGAAAAATCTTCGGTACTGACGCCCAGCGACTTGGAATCTTCCGTCTCCGCGACATCTTCAGCAAGCAAAATTTCCGAGGTGCCTACCGAGACAATGCGCAAGTCCACACCGACACGGGCGGTGTAAGTGGTCACGCCGCCGCCGATTGATTTACCCAGAACTTTCTTGGCCGTACCGCCGAGGGTTTCCTCTTTGTAACCGAACTCGGTAATCGTGGCTTTTACGAGAACATCGCCTATTTCCAGCTTCTTCGCGGCTTCCGTTCCGGGATTGGCCAGGTCCGACAGGCTCAAGTTTTTCTCGGTCAGCAGTTCATCAAGCGCCATCCGCTCGTAAACCCGGAATTTACCGGATTTGACCAGGGCGGTGATAAGCATGTCCGCCATCCCCTCGCCGGGGTCGTTACCGTGATACCAGTGGTGGTCGGACTTATCCTCAAACGTGCCGACAATCGCTTTTTTCTTCAAGCCGATATCCTGGGCCAGAGCCTGGTTGAAAACGGCCAGCGCCAGCAACGTTAGAAAACAAGTTATTACCGTTTTGGATACCCTTCGTTTCTCCATCATTTACTCCTCTCCATATTCAATTAAATTTAACTGCCTCTCCTAAAAGAATAAATTACAATTTAATTGTCAACCATTTACCTCGCCGATAATACTGATAAAATAAATTTGAACTTATTAAAATGGCGATACTGAATACGCACCAAACGGCGATTTCACCGAATCCGAAAACCTCGGTTACCAGCAAAATCGGCAGAACCTGGAAAACCCAGGAATGTACTATTGTAATTACCATCGCCGGCATATTGAGTCCCACTCCGAGATGAATCTCCTCGAGCATGATAAAAGCCCCTATAAAAGGAAAACCGAGAGCGAAAATACGAAGAAGCGTGACACCGTAAGCTATCGTCTCGGCGTTGTCGAAGAAAATTCCCAAAACGAAACGGGCAAAAACAAACGCCAACAGCGCAAATACGGTCATAATGCCAACCCCGAGCAGGATCGCCTGGTCAGCCGTTTTTTTCGCGCGATCCTTTTTGCCGCTGCCCAGATTGTGACCGATAAGTGAGGATAGTCCCAGACCGATCCCCACCAGAATCATCACCCCCAGCGAGGTAACCTGGGTACCAATGCCATAGGCCGCCACGACCGAGGTTCCGAAAGTTGCAATCATCGGCACGATTACCAACCGCGAGCCGGAAAACGATAATTCCCCCAGCAAAGCCGGAAGGCCGATTTTAATCATTTTCCACATCGAGTTAATTTCGACCCCGACCGCCCCTTTCCAGTTCAGTTTGACATTGGTCCGATCACCGTAGAACAGGTACAAACCGGCCATAAAGGTCAGAAAATAACTCAGAACCGACGCATAGGCAGCTCCTCTGATGCCGAACTCCGGCAGACCGAAATAACCGAAAATTAAAAGAGGGTCGATAACCATATTCAGCAAATTCGAGACCAGCATCAAAATCAGCGCCATATTCGGATTGGCTACCCCCCTCATCGCCGTGAAAATCGTATAGGTCGCATACAGAATCGGCATCGCCAGAAACATCACCCGGCCGTAGGCGACACCGAGAGCGATAGCGTCGCCTTCGGCCCCGATCAGCGACAGCATTTTTTCCGCAAAGATAAAACCGGCCAGCCCCAGCACCAGCCCGAAGAAGAGCTTCAGGATTATCGATTCCTTGATGGCTTTTTCGACCAGCTCGAAATTCTTTTCACCGTAACGCCGGGATATGATCGCCACCGAGCCGGGTCCTACCAGCTGGTTGAACGAAAAAAACAGCCACATGATGCTGTTGAAAAAAGTGATGCCGGCCACCGCCGATTCTCCCTCGGACAGCTTGGAGACCCAATAAGTGTCCACGATTCCGTAAATCTGGTGAATTAAAAATCCGAACATCGAGGGCAGACCCATTTTCAAAATGGAGGTCAATATCGAACCTTCGGTATAGTCCTGCCTTAACTTTTCTTCAACCTGATCCATCTGACCGGATACTGCCCTTTTATGGTTTTTAAACTCACCCATTATTTTTGACCGGAGGAGAATTTTAGAGAAGAGAGGAAAAAATAACGGTACCAATAAAAAAGTGGTGGGGGAAGGAATCGAACCTTCGAAGGCATCGCCGGCAGATTTACAGTCTGCTCCCTTTGACCGCTCGGGAACCCCACCAACAGTATATCTCTTTATCGGCCTGTCGGCCTTATTTCAAAGAAAAAGAATATAAAGACATTTTTTGAAAAAGCAACGATAAATTATCCAAATGACCGAATATCAACCCGAAAAAATCACATAAAAGTCGTTCTTTCCAAAGAGGCGCTTTTTGGCTTTTTATCCAGCAGCCGGCTAATGCCCGGAACCCCCGATATCACCTCTTTTTTCAGGGCTTGATAAAGCTCCCGGTCCGGTCCCTCTTCCCGCTTTCTGATAATTTCTCGGACGAGCAAACCGAACACCGTAAACGAAAAAGCCAGCATCCCGGCCGCCATGACCAGCAGCGACCTCCGGGGACCGGCTTTTTTCTCCGGCCGCGACGGCGCGTCGAGGATACTCACGATCGGAATATCGTTTTGAACTTCACGCCGGGCCATTTCATATTCCTGGCTCAAATAGAGATAGCTTTTCGCCTTGACCTCGATATCCATCTGATACTGGCTGAGGGCTTTGATTATTTCCGGGTCGGTGCTGCCTGCCCAGTCCCGATTCTGCTTCTGGAATTCCTCCAGTTGGGTTTGAGCCTCTTCCAGTTCCCGCTTTCTCTCCGCCAGTTGCGTCGTCAGATAAGCGACGTTTTCTTTCGCCTGGGAACGGCGTTTGTGAATATTGAAATTTTCAAGCTCTTCAAGATAGGCCGTTAGAACCGCCCGGGACAGGTCCGCATACCTAGTCTCTACACCCAGATTGATTACACCGTCTTTATTACTGACACTGATCGAGGATATTTTGTCAAGGGCCGCATAGAGCACATCCTTGTTATCCTCCTTGAAATACTCCGGCAGAGTTATTATCATTTTTTCCGTTTTTAGGTCGGCGATATATTTTCTCTTAAGAAGCGCCTCCTTAACCAGCCGCGATCTCAATATGACCGGAAACAGCGCCGAGGAGTTTTCATCGCTGGTCACCAGACCGCTCAATCCGGCGAGATTTTTAAGTTCCGACATCTTGTCGACCTGTCCCGACGGCAGCACGGTCGCGGTCGACAAATAAGTATTTGGCAAGAGCATGGAAACCGCCGCTGTCAAAACCATAACAGCCACGACCGTTATTATAATCATGCGCTTATGTTTCAGAATCACCCGCAACGAGTCGACCAGAGTCAGTTCCAAAGTCGTTATCGGGTCGTTCAACTGGTAATTATCTTCACCGGAGTTCGAGCGGGTAATAGTTATCCTGTTTTTCATGGGTCTCTTTCATCATAAAAAGTATATTTTTCCGATAAAGAATCTTACAAACCACGTGCCGTTTTCGGCTTTTTTTTACACCCTATAAGTAACGGCAAGACAGCACCTTACGACAACCACGAAAATGCACCTGACGAACCTTCGAGTGGAGTCGGAAAGATTTTCCGCTGACTTTTGAAAATTGTTCCGAATGAAAATAATTACAAACGAAGTAGTATTGTCAGATTTATAGTTTATGTGGCTGCTCTTCCACAACCGTTTCGGTGTGTCCCTTCAGCTGCAACTGCCGGGAACCGCCCGAATGAGGTTTGCTAAAAAAATCATTAACGGCATTCTGAACGTAAGTACTGAATTCGTTCCGGAACCGCTCGATTGAAAATTTCTCGGCGTGTTTTCTTATTTCCCGAGAATCAAATTTGTCTGATATCTCGTCAAATCTCGAGACGGCGGCAACAACCGCTTCGGGGCTTTGTTCATTAAAGAAGATTCCGGTTTTATCGGTCGCCACCGTTTCGAGACTGCCGCCTTTCCCATAAGCGATAACCGGCGTCCCGCAGGCCTGAGCCTCGAGCGGCACGATCCCGAAATCCTCCCGGGCAGCGAAAATAAACGCCCGCGCCCGTTTCATATAATCGCGCATTACCTCGAACGGCTGAAACCCGTGCAGTTCGACATTCGCGCCCGCTCTGGCCTTGAGCCCGGCATACATGGGACCATCCCCGATTACGACCAGTTTCCTGTCCGGCATCGCGGCGAAAGCCTCGACAATTATGTCAATTTTTTTGTACGGCACCATGCGGGAAACCGTCAGGTAAAAGTCTTCCTTCTCGGCGGAAAAATCGAAACCACCCACGTTGACCGGCGGATAAATAACCGTCGCGTCCCGACCATAAACCTTCTTGATACGCCCGGCGATATAATTCGAAATCGCCACGAACTTATCCACCCCGTTAGCCGTGCGATAATCCCAAAGGCGAAGGCGGTGCAGCATATACCTCGCCAGCCAGCTTTTCATCCCCCGGTCAAGTCCGGACTCTTTCAAATACTGATGGGTCAAATCCCAGGCATATCTTATGGGTGAACAGCACATGCAAATATGCAGCTGGTCCGGGCCGGTAATGACTCCTTTCGCGACGGCGTGATTGTTCGACAGCACCAAATCATAATCGGTCATATCGAACTGTTCCACCGCCAGCGGCATCAGCGGCAGGTAACTGCGGTATTTCGTCCGCGCCCGGGGTAATTTCTGAATAAACGAGGTCCTGATTTTTTTGTCCCGTATGAACCAGCGCAAATTATCGGACAGGAAATCGACCTGAGCATACAGGTCAGCCCGGGGAAAGAGATTCAGCATCTGTTCCACCAATCGCTCCGAGCCGGAATAATCCACGAACCATTCATGGATAATCGCCACTCGCAAACGGGCGAGATCGACATTTTGACCGGCGGTGCTCATCACTCGGAAATTTCCTTTTCCACGACATCGGCGACTGCTTTGCGGTCCGTTCGTGACGGCCGGCCGCTTCGCTTCGAACGACGGGACAGAATAAGGCTGGTGCGAGGGCGTAATCGGGTATCGATTTTCACCCCGTCAAAATCCTCGGGCGCCGTCGCCTGCCAGTGAATCAGGGAACTCGCGAAATCATAGGTAAAAGTGAAGCCTT
Organism: Candidatus Zixiibacteriota bacterium; assembly: GCA_049324195.1. Lineage (GTDB taxonomy): Bacteria > Zixibacteria > MSB-5A5 > GN15 > FEB-12 > JAFGNW01. The sequence continues at coordinate 15,764 of JBMOKZ010000406.1, forward strand.
TATCGATAAGCGCCTGCGGTACGATATGGGTCGGTGTCGCCGCCTTCCGCACCCGGACCGGATGAATCGGATTCTTGAAACCGGCCAGAACCTGAATTGTTTTCGAAATCGGTAAAAGCACCCACAGTGGTATCGACAACACCAGAGCCCGACGGGACAGGGTTTGTTTGACGGTCTTAACCAGTTCGCCCAGCATCTGAGTCGGGGTCTCGACATAATTGTAAACGAAATATTCCATCTCGGAATCCATCACGAAATCGATGCTGTCGAGCAACCCGTAAATATAACCATAGGATTTGTAAATTTTCGGGGAACCAGGGTAAGCGAAATAACCCCTTTTGATGGCGTTGATCATGCGCAGGATATTCCCCGGGTCGCCCGGACCGTAAATGACTCCCGGACGGGAAATCATGAGCCTCCGGCCGGGTTTGGCCCGGAGCCACATCTCGTGAATCAGCTCTGCCGGATATTTGGACCCGCCGTAAGGGGTCGAGGGCTGAATCGGGGATCCTTCGTCGGTGGGTCCGGTGGTCGGACCGTACACCGAAATACTGCTGGTGAAATAGATATTATCACACCCGACCCGGTCGGCGTAGGCACACACGTTTCGCGCCCCGGCCAGGTTGGTCTCGAAATACTCTTCCCGGACATGTCCCGGCTCCCGGTGAATCGCGGCCAAGTTGATAATCCACTCCGGCGGCTCCGTCACCAAATTTTCCGGTATCGGCCGACGGACATCGGTCAGCGAGGTCGAGACACCTTTATCGCCATCCAGGGCACTCTCCCGGATATCGGCCAGATGACAATGAGTGAACCGCCCCGTCTCAAGATAATGCCTGGCGAGATGGGTCCCGATAAAGCCGGCGCCGCCGAAAATCACACAGGTACTCATAATGTCAATCCTTCTTCTTCGGGTTGCTCTCCCCCAAGATTCGCATACCCTTTAAAACTTCAGGCAATATAACATTTTTTTGGAAAAGTTGCAAACGACCAGCCCCTTTTATTCCAGACTCGTTAAAAAGCTCTCATCTGTCTTATCATATATAAAAAAATCTCAAACCGGCTAATCAAGAGAAAAAACGACGTCACCTCTTTTCAGATTGACTTTTACTCTCCTTCCCTTGAACAAGTCGTTTGATATCCCGCCTTACCCTGGGCAGACATAAAAACAGCAGGATAATAAAAATCAGCAGCCGGTTAATCAGGAAAAGGATAGCGGAACTGCCGTTTTCGAAAAAGCCAAGATAAATGTTCTGGAAGATAGTGAATACGAAAATGATACCGATTAGACCGTACTCTTTAATCAGGCGGGTCTGGACAAACCAGCGGTCAGCCCAACCGGTCGCCAGACCGAAAAAGTACGACACCGCCGCCACTCCGAAAAACCCGAAATTTATCAGAGCCTCGCCGATAAAACTGGCCCGCATCCCCCCCGAAAGATTGGGGTCCGCGCCCTCGAGACTCATAATATAACGCATATAATTAAATTGCGCTTTAAATTCAAACCATTCGGTCGGGATAAAACTCAACAAGCCGGCCAGATAAGTTTTCCCCCACAGCAATTGCCCGTTGTCGATTGTCAATAGCCGGGTCAATTCGCGCACTCCGACAAAAAAGCTCATCGCAATCGAAAACGCCACTTTTTCCACCAGGTTATTCTCCCCGACCGAATCGATATGCAACACCACCCCCATAACCATCAGCGCGGCAATTATTAGCACAAACTTCTTAAAGCTATTTCTCGCAATAGAATAAGCCAGGCCGAAGTGTAAAAAGGGCATCAACAACGGTCCTCTTTTAGCCGTCAGCAGAATCAACCCACCGGACACCACTGAGAGGATTATCCAATTAAGACGGTTTCGCGCCTGAAAAATCATGGCCAGGGAGAAAGTGAGAATGACGGTCAGGGTATTAAGAGCGAAAGTATAAAACGGCCGGTACTTGACATAGATATCGATATCACCCTGAAAATACTTGGTAATATTTGTTTCGCCGGCCAACAGTGGAATATAACCGACCGCCTGGAAGGTCAATCCCAGAAAAATACCGCATAACCCCAGCAACACCCAGGGAACATAGTTAACCACTTCCATCCGTATTTCGGCGATGGGTTCCAGATACATCGAGTACGGTTTCATCAGGCGGAACTGAACCAGACCGATGGCAAAGAGAACAAATGCCAGTAAATACAGGTTCACCGTTTTGGGCAGCAAGCCAGTGTCAATTACCCCGACCAGTTTTGAACTGATCGGAAAAAGCATCAGACCAAACAGCACCATCGCCAGCCAGTACAGCACAAGGATGTTGGCGGGACGAAGAAGCGGCTGCCGCACCAGTACCGGGGTTAGAATAAGCATCAACGTTATTTGCGGCCAATATTCGCCGAGTAAAGATAAAAACATGATTCAGGACTCAATTACCGTTAGAGATTATCCGGGTTGATGGCTGGTGAAACCCCGGTTACCCGTTGAAGGATAATATTAAACCCTTCGTACAATTTATCAATATTTTCTTTCTGCAGCACCTTTTTGTGCAAATCCATTTTGGCGACGTTGAAATTCCCCTCGAACGACTGTCTTCTCAGAGCAATCATAAACCGGATAATATCGTCATCATTGCCGAGCTTTTCCGCACCGGTTTCGAGCGCCCGATTGGTCGCCAGCCGGACGGCGAGTTCCTCGAAATGGCTGATTCTTTCAGCCCCTTTGATATGCTGATAAAAAACCCGCCCGAGAATATAAACCGGTCGGTTCAAAAGCAGCGCCTCCCAACCCATCGTACTGGAGAGCACGATCACACCCATGCTCCGGCAGATCAACTCCGGGGTGTTTTCGTCCGGGGCAATCAAACGCACGTTGTGAATTGCCTTGATTTCGTTATAAAATTCAACAGAATGCCGCCCCAGGGCGCTTACATGTTCCTTGACGTACAAAAGCCGATCAACCGGAAGGGTTTTCGAAATATTCCTGATCGTATCCAGCTGGTCCACGTACCATCGAGAAAGCACCAAGGTTGAGGCTTCGGGTTGTAGATGCAGCGGGAAAAGATAGTAACGGTCCGAGGAAGACACCGGGTCAAATATTTTCTCTTTACGGCGCATCACCCATTGCGCCCGGATTATTTTCTTCAAATCCCGGAGAGCATACCACCAGGGCGGCTGGGTGATATAATCGCCGGTTTTCCGACCCCACCCCTTCAAATACCAGTTACGACTGCGCACTAAAAATTCGTTTATGAAAACCGGTTTAAGTCTGAACGCCTGATAAGAGGCTTTCATATAATAGGGCTGCTCGGTCTTTTTCCGAAAGTTTTCGAGATATTCCTTTGCGGCCCGGTATTCCTCGTTGGAAAACGCCGCGCCTTCCTGAAGAGCCTTATATTCCTCATCTACCAGATTCCAGCTTCCCCCTTTACCCAGCGACACCGTGAACCGGGGTGAGCTTCCCCGGGTAGAATACAAAGACAAGTGAGGAATCCGGAACCGGCGGCACACCGCCAGCGTAACGAGGTTATAAAGGTACGCAATTCCGGTCGAGAAATAATAATCCGGCTTTTCCCGGAAAAAAGCGTTTTCGATAGCCTTAAAGGTGTTCACCAGCGCCCGGCTTTGCTCATCTCTGGGAAAATGCGACAAAAAACGGTCGGCGGTCAGAAACGAAGCCGGTTGGAAGGAACCATATTCCTTCTCCAGACGTTCGAGTTCAATTCGTAAGTCGGTTCTGTTGTCGGTCTGAATATCGATCGGGTACGTTCGAGGAAATTGCTGCCAGAAACTTTTCCAGCGGCGACCCATCGTCAAACCGTAAACTTCGTGGCCGTCCGCAACATAACGCTGTCCGATACGGGCGAAAATCGGCGCCTCGTCACATACGAAATCGAAGGCTATTTTCATAACATCACTTCCCTCCGTTCATCCCCGATTTTTGCCGGACGACAGTCACGATAGCGCCGAAGATAATAGAGTTTTAAAACCAGCAGCAGCGAATAACCGGTCAGACCGCTGTAGGCGGCACCCGTGATCCCGTAAACAGGCACCAGGAAAAAATTGAGCGAAAGGCTGACCACCACAGCAATGACCGTGCTGAGAAAAATCTGTTTGTCCTTATGCCGCACAAACAGACCGTAATGGGGTATAAAACTGATCGCCAGGATACTGACCGCGATAATCAGAATCCAGAACACCGGCAGATAATCGGCATAGACGGATTTTTTAACCACTTTTAATAGCGGCCCGATCGCCAGCGCCAGTCCGAGCGCAAGCACCGCCGTACCAACCAGCACGCCGCCGATCAACTTGCGCATTAACAGGCGATAATTCTCATAGTTTCTTTTCTGGAAGGCGTCAATCACTTTTGGATACAAAATCGAGATGACGCCGGTAAATACGAACGTCTGGATGACGTTGGCGATATTGGCGTAGAACGTATAAAAACCGACCATATCTTCGCCATGATAACTCTGAATAAAGAATCGGTCGGCATACTGCACCCCCAGCAAAGCCATCGTCGCTCCGAAAAACGGCAGGGCACCCTTAAAGCCTTTTTTCAGCCAACCCCAGTTGATGGAAACGTTAAGTGTCTCCCGCCAGGACAGATGTCTAAGCGACACGGCGGTCATCGTCACGCACAACATCGCCCCGACACACCACAGCGCCCAGATACACTGCAGGGTGCGAGAGTCTCTATAAAAATAACCGGCAGCAATAACGGCGTAAACCCAGATACCGCTGCGCAGGAAAAGGACGATATTGGCCATGGTCGGCCGCGACAGGGTTATTAAAAGCCGGTGGGATTCCTGCGAAAGATGTTCCAAAATCAGCAGGACATAAAACCACCCGATATATTGCCACGCAATAAACTTGAAAATAAATAAAATCAGCAAAAGCGGCAGTACGATAAGATAAACCAGAGCATGAAAAACCAGTTGATCGCGAATGAGCGGAGTGCAACATTCTTCGGTCTGGGCGATTATCTCACGAGTATTGAACGTATAAAAATCCATCCCCAGCAGATACAGGGAAATAGCGATACTGACCGAGACCAGCCCGTAGATACCCAGTTCCGCCGGTGTCAGATAGGAGGCGATATAGATAAGCAGGATGAACTTGCTGATGAGAGTCAGTCCCCGCAGCATGATGTTTATCAAGCTGGTTTTTATCATGTTAAATTAAATCCCAGGTGACCGGCGTACCTTTCCTGACATCGCGGGTGACTTTTTTCCCCATAACTATTTCATAATACTTGGGCGGCAATCCCAGGCCGGGCCTGATAACCCTGAGGTTTTCAGGCGTAAAAACGTCTCCGGCCCGCATATCGACGGCGACATAGAGACTGCGACGGTACTTCAACGACGTTTTTTCTTTATCCGTCGCCCCGTAATGCACCCGTCCGCCAGCCTGCCAGGCCCGTTCGGTTTCAATTACCAGATTGCGCATTTCAGCCGGCTCCATCGAAAAGGCGGAATCCACTCCGCCGTCAGCCCGGTTCAGGGTAAAATGCTTCTCAATAAACGTCGCCCCCAGGGCTACGCCCGCTATCGCGACTCCGACTCCCAACGAGTGGTCCGACAGGCCCACCTGGACGCCGAACAGCTCGCGCATATGCGGAATCGTGCGGATATGGCTGTTTTCGGGAGTCGCCGGATAGGTGCTGGTGCATTTCAATAAAATGATTTCATTCACTCCAGCTTCGCGGATAGTGCGCACCGTCTCTTCGAGTTCGTCCACCCGGGCCATCCCGGTCGAAATTATCACCGGTTTACCGGTCGCGGCGATGCGCTTTATCAGGGGCAGATCGGTGTTCTCAAACGAAGCTACTTTGTAGCACGGAACATTCAACCCCTCGAGGTAATCCACAGCGCTGATATCGAAGGGTGTGCTGAAACCTGCCAAACCCAGTTCGCGGCACAGGTCAAAAATCGGCCGATGCCATTCCCAGGGCGTATAGGCCTGCTGATACAACCGGTACAGCGACTGCCCCCGCCACAGGCTGTCGGGGTCGTCGATATGAAATTCGTTCTCGTCGATATCGAGCGTCATGGTATCGGCGGTGTAGGTTTGAATTTTCAATCCCTGCACGCCCGCCTGGGCGGCCGCTCGTACGATATCCAGCGCCCGCTCCAGCGACTGGTTGTGGTTGCCCGATAATTCGGCCACGATAAACGGCCGATACCCCGGACCGATTCTGAAATCGCCTATTTGAATGAACTCTTTTTCCATGTTCCACTCCGCTTATTTATCGCGGCGGAGAGACCAGCGCCTCGCCGTCGACCACCGTATCACCGTTCTGGTTGATACAGCTCGTCCTCAGCACCACTCTTTTTTTCTCGTCCTTTTTCTCGATGACTTCCACGCGGGCGGTGATGGTGTCGCCGATATAAACCGGCGCCAGGAATTTCACCGTCTGTGACATATAAATCGTCCCGTTGCCCGGCAGTAGATTCCCCAGGACATTGGAAATCAGGCCGCACACCAGAATACCATGGGCGATGCGTTTTCCAAAAGCGGTGCCGGCGGCGTAAACCTCGTTGACGTGCGCCGGATTCATGTCCCCGGTGATGCCGGCGAAAAGATAAACGTCGCTCTCCGATATGGTCCGGCTGACTTCGGCTTGGTCGCCGATACTTAAGTCATCATACGTTAATCTGGCCATTCTGATACTCCTCGGATTGATTAATCGAATTTCGCCTTTACGTACTCGTGTTTACCCCTGATTTTTTTCTCCCAATCTTCTCTGAGGATCCCCATTTCCACGATGTCGTGAAACTCTCCCCTCTTGAAAATATGCCGGCGGCGGTTCCCCTCGATTTTTGAGCCGTACTTCTCGTGAATTCTGACCACCAGTTCGTTGTTACCGAGCACCTCACAGCAGAGCTTGTTCAATTTCAGGTTTTCAAAAACATATTCGAGAACATTAAGCTCAACACTTTTGCCGATTCCTTTCCCGCGCACGGTCGGTGAGGCCAGGTAATAAGCCCACTCACAACGCTGGTTCAAATCGTCGATTCTGACAATGGACAGCAAACCGACATCTTCGCCGTCGACATTAATCAGCCAATCCCGACGGGTATTGTCTTTATTGATAGCTTCATACCATTTCTGCTGGATCTCGATTTTAGGCTCGAAATCGGTGTACATGTAATCAGCGACCTCGGGCATGGTCCGCCATTCCAAAATCATCGGTAAATCATCGGGATTTATATTGCGAAATCTCAGATTCATGACTGTTTCCTCCTGAAATTTTACCATCCATAAAATGTCACAGCGAATTATAAAATATGAAATCCGGGATATGCCTGTCAAAATTTAAAAAACGTGAATTATCCCTGTTTTTTGACAGAAACGAATTTCAAGATATTTTTTACGACTTTATCTGCGCCCCGGCCGTCAACCAGCTCCATGCCGACAGTGCTCATTTTCCGAAGTTTTTCAGGGTTTGAAACCAGTTCTCGAACTGCCTGACAGATATCGTCCACGTCGACCTCGTGATTCATACCCAGGTAACGGGCAAAACCAGCCTTTTCGGACAACCGCGCGACCTCAACCTGGTTTTCGGCCACCGCCAGGGTGACGGTCGGAAGACCCAGGCAACAGCGCTCCCAGGTACTGGTGCCCCCGGCTCCGACACATAAATCCGTTCCGGCCATCAGCTGCGCCATATTATCAATATTTCGATGATAACCGGTCCTTGGCAGGCCGGCACAGACTTTTTTTATTTTCTCAGCTTGCGGATTGGTTTGCCCGACCACGATTTCGAAAGTCAAATCCCTGAAATCAGGTAAGGTTGCCATTGCCAGCGCTTTCATCGTATCGTTGCCGGTATCGGTGCCTCCGAACGAAATCAGCAGACGCCCGACCCGCCCGTTTCGTTTTTTAAGGTTCCGGCGAGCCTGGCGAAACTCGTCCCGAAGCAGCACAAATTCCGGGCCGAGCAAAAGATGAGCCCCGGTCGGAACCAAGCCGTCATAACGGGTTTCCAGCCGTTCATACAGGTTCTGGTCGAGCAGAATGTCGCAATCGTGACGTCGGTTGGCCAGGTCGTCGATAACCATAATACCATCGACATAAGACCGCATCGTCGCTTCCCAGGCGGCGTCCAGACCATAATGGTCCACCACCAGCCAGTCAGCGTCACTCTCCGGTACCGATAAAACAGCCCTTGTCTGTTCGGCGTCGTATTCCTTTTCCACGCCTCGCCAGCGGTCGTACAGGGATCGGTCCGGGTCGTTCATCAATTTATCATCGTCCAGCGGCAGGCGATGTACTTTAAATCCTTTTAACACCGCCCGTTCAATAATATTGCCTGGGTGCTCCCGGCAGATAAAAACAACTTCGACCCCGTTCCGGCGCAATTCCTCGGCCAGCGTCAGACAGCGCATCATGTGCCCGGTGCCGATTAAAAGCGACGAATCTGTGCGGACGACCACTTTCATTCTTCCAGCGCCTTTTGTACGATATGGCGGTTGATAGCTTCCCAATCTGGATGCTGCTCGAATAACTGAAGACAATCTTCGAGCCGGAATTCAGGCTTGCGGGGATAGAGCGCCTCGAGCATCCGGCTGACCAGTTCAAAATCGTCCGCGGTGTCGACCGTCCAGCGATAGTGGCTGACATCGAGCAGGCGCGGGACGTTCAATAAACGATATTTTTCGGGATGTCTATAAATATAAGCCGTCACGTGTTCCCGGTCGGTTTTTTCCGCCGTCAGCCCGTGAATTTCATCCAAAACCGTTTTCGGAAAAATCTCGCAATCAAGCCCCCGGGGGTAAGTCCGCACCAGCGTATTGGACGCATAGTCGAATCTACCCGCGTTTTCCAGAAAGGCGGCGATGACGCCATCAACTACTTCCGGGTCAATCAGGGGACAATCCGAGGTTACCCGCACGACCGCCTCGGCCTCATATTCCCCGGCCGTCCGATAATAGCGATCGAGCACATCATCCTCGGAACCCCGAAAGCAGTTTATTTTTTTCTCCCGGCAGAAATTAAATACTTTATCATCTGCGGACTTATCGGTGGTGGCGACTACAATCGCCTCGGCGTTTTTTATTTCCCGGAGGCGTTCCAGATGATATTCAAGCAGCGGTTTGCCCAGAACTTCTTTGAAAATTTTACCGGGAAGACGGGTGGAACCGGTTCGGGCCTGGGTAATGACAACCGTTCTCATAGTTCTCTGGTCAAAATCCGTCTGAGGGTAACAATTACCCGCTCACAGTCCGTCTCGGTCAGTTCCGGGTACATGGGAAGGCTCAGTGCTCGCCGGTAATAGCTGTCCGCGCCGGGGAAATCACCCGGTTTGTGTCCATATCGACCGGCATAATAAGGCTGGTACGGCACCGGGATATAATGCACCTGCGTTCCGATATTCTCCGCCCGTAATTTGTTCATGACCTCAGCCCGACTAACTCCCCAGCGGTCGAACTCGATGGCGACAACAAACAGATGATAAGCGTTATATACACCGGCCCGGGTCGCCAGCGGTTTTACCGTACCTTCCGGGAAATTTTCATGCAACAATTGTCGATAATCAGCCGCTATTTTATTTCTCTTTTCGAGCGATCCCGTTAAACGGCGAAGCTGACTCATCCCCAGCGCCGCCTGGATATCGGTCAGACGGTAATTATAACCGAGTTCCGGCATTTCGTAATACCAGGGATTGACCGAACCGTCGGAGGCGTACGCCATATCCCGGTTAATGAAGTCGTTTTTTCGTATCCCATGACTGCGGAATCTTTTCAGTTTTTCCTCGAGATCGGCTCTCGCTGTGGTAATCGCGCCGCCCTCGCCCATTGCGACGTGCTTGACCGGATGAAACGATAAGACGCTCATATCGGTATGACTACCAGTTCCCACGTTGGTAACTTTTCCCTGACAGGAATACCGGGCTCCGAGCGCGTGACAGGCGTCATCGACCACGGCGGCACCGTGCTTTTTGGCCAGTTCGTGTATCGTTTCCAGATCGACCGGCTGACCGCCAAGGTGCACCGGTATGACGGCTCTTATTTTCCGATTTTTATCCGCAGATAGGATATTCTCCAGCGCCTCGGGCGACATTAACCCGGTCCGCGCGTCGATGTCAGCGAACTTGACCTCCGCACCCACAAACCGGGCGCAGTTGGCTGAAGCCAGAAAGGTTATCGGTGAGGTTACGATTTCGTCGTCGTTTCCCATTCCCAGTGCCATCATGGCCAGATGCAATGCGGCCGTGCCGCTGGAGCAGGCTACGGCGCGTTCGGCGCCGATTATGGCCGCCAGGGTGCGTTCAAAATCGTCGATATCCGGTCCCTGGGTCAGCCAGTCGGATTTCAGCACCTTCACGACCGCATCGATATCGTCGTCGGAGACATGTTGCCGACCATACGGCAGAAATTTCGGGGAGGCATCAGTCGAGGAAATATACTCAGCCCGTTTTTTTTCTCCCGTCCCCCGGGCCTCGCTGTTATTTTTGTCCCTCACTTTTACTTACCGTAAGCTCTTCCTGATCGATTTCCTGGGTTGATTTCATGGTTAACGAACGGGGACTGCCGGAAGCTGTTTTATCATCTCCCGCCCTGAATTCGGAGTCGATATGGTGGCGAATCAATTCGCGCAACTGCTCCACGGTCAGCCATTCCGTGTTGGTTTTACTGCTGTAGGAAAAACCGGGCTCGCACGGTTTGCCGTTGAAAACCTCGGTGTAGCGAACCGTGTCCCAGAGCCGCATCGAGGGCAGGATTACGAAATAATTGTCGAATTCCAGCGTATTGAGAGCGTCGGTAGCCGTAATCATTTCCTCATGAATCTTTTCTCCCGGTCTGATGCCGATCAATTTTTTCTCGCACTCTGGGGCAATCGCCTGGGCGACATCGAGTATCCGGTAGCTGGGAATTTTGGGGACGAAAATCTCGCCGCCCCACATATGCGCCAGCGCGAACATGACCAGCTCCACTCCCTGCTCGAGAGTGATATTAAAACGCGTCATCCGTTCGTCGGTAATCGGGATGACCTTTTTTTCACGTTGTTTCAAAAAGAAGGGAATCACGCTGCCACGGCTGCCCATAACGTTGCCATAGCGCACGACCGAGAACTTGATATCCCGTTTTCCCTTGAAATTGTTGGCCGAAACGAACAGCTTGTCTGAGGTCAGCTTGGTGGCGCCGTACAGATTTATCGGAGCCGCCGCTTTGTCGGTACTCAGCGCCACAACCTTTTTTACTTCGCGGTCAATTGCCGCCTCGATAACGTTCTGCGCTCCCAGGACATTGGTCTTGACCGCCTCGAATGGGTTGTACTCGCAAGCCGGAACCTGCTTCAGAGCCGCGGCATGCACCACGATATCCACCCGCTCCATGGCCCTTAACAGCCTTTCCTTGTCACGGACATCGCCGATAAAGAATCTCAGTTTCCTGCGGTCGGTTTCAGGCAAAGATTGGTTCATCTCGAATTGTTTCAATTCATCACGAGAATAAACGACAATCCGCTGAATATCCTGATATTTTTTCAGAACCGTCTGGACAAAAGCCTTACCGAAAGAGCCGGTTCCTCCGGTAATTAAAATAGATTTCCCGGAAAGCATCAATTTTTCCTTCTAAACTTTTTTGTTATAATAAATTAACCTGCCTGTACTGTCAATATTAAAAACCCCTTTTAATCTTATACGAAATTTTCTGAATTATTAGAACCTATTTCAAAATTGCTTTAGTAGAATGAAAGTACTGACAAGCCGAACGAAGTCCAGAAAATTTCCGCGTCCGGCTGATGTCCCCTATATGTGGTGTCAGGGGTCTCTTCCTGATACCCTCCGGTCGCCATGTACCGTCAGAGTCAGAGCCCTGACGACACATGAAAAAATATAAATGACAAATTCGGACAGGATATAAAAAAGATTATTGCTTTATATCTCAGTCAATTTTAAATGGCGAACCCGGTTTATTTTCATGGCGTATCTCGTCCACTTTTTCTTTGCGTCCGGGTCCGGCGAACAGCCGGTTGGGCGCATTATACACCAAACCGTTTTCCTCACCGACATTTTTATAGGCATGCACTACCCCCGGCGGGACAATAACCAGAAGCGGCTTTTCCCGGCCAGCCTCGAATTCGCAAGTTGTCCCGAAACTCTGAGAATCGGGACGGTTGTCCCAGAGTTTCAGAAGGAAGGTCGAGGACCCCACAAAAGCGAAGATATCCGTCTGTTCCCGATGTTCATGCGGTCCGCGTACTACTCCCGGCCGCGTCATCGACACATAACTCATGCGCGGAAACAGCTCCGGCGGTAGTTCATCCTGCCGGAACACCTCCGTCAGCCAGCCGCGGCTGTCCTCGTGTATCTCCAGCGGCCTGACAATGACACCGTTTATATTAACATTCATAACCCTCCCTTATATCCTTTCGAGCTAAAAATTCGTGCAGGGCCGTTTTATAATTGCGCATTACATTTAGTCCCGCCTGCTTTAACACAGTGTTCTCCAGACTGGAATTGGCCGGCCTTATAGCGGGACTGGCATACTGTTCCGAAGTACAGGGCCGGTAATATACCGGCATTTGCAAATACGTGAAAATCTCCGCCGCGTAATCATACCAGGTCGTAGTGCCCTCGGCGCTTGCATGCACCACCCCCCGCACCCGGTTCTCGATAATCAACCGCACCTGCCGGGCTACATCAACCGTCCAGGTTGGATTTCCTCTCTGGTCGTCGACAATCCGAATCGGGTTTACCAGCTGACCGTTGCGGCGCGTCTGGAGCTGTTTCCATCCCTGCTTGACGACCGCCCGGATAAAATTTTTCCCGTTATAGCCGTAAAGCCAGGCCAGCCGGACAATCGTAAAATCACCCGCCGCTTCCATGACCCTTTTCTCTCCCTCGAGCTTACTTCGGCCGTATATATTAAGCGGCGCGGGAATATCGTTTTCGTCATAAGCGCTTTTTTTTAAACCGTCGAAAACATAATCGGTCGAGAAATAAATCAACCAGGCGCCGTTTTCTTTGCATATCCGCGCCAGTCCGCCGGTCGCTTCGGCGTTGACCTCCATCGCCAGTTCCCGGTTGGCCTCGCAGCCGTCCACATCGGTATAAGCCGCCGTATGCAGCACGAAATCCGGCTTGAAATCTTCCACACACCTTTTAAGGGCGTTTTCCCGAAGGATATCGAAATCCTTGATATCCACCCCTTTGGTTTCGTAATGTCGGCTCATGACGGCGGTCAAATCGCCGCCGAGCTGACCCTGGGCGCCGGTTATCAATACTTTAAGGGGTGACACCTTCATTCTCCCCGAGCACGCCTTCCAGATAATGACGATAAGAGTTTTTCGCCATCGCGCCAATCAGTTTTTCCATCTGCGACCGGTCGATAAAGCCCATTCGAAAAGAAACCTCCTCGACACAGGCGATTTTCTGTCCCTGGCGGTTCTCAATCGTGGCGATAAAATTACCGGCTTCCAGAAGACTTTCGAATGTACCCGTATCCAGCCAGGCTATTCCCCGTCCGAGCCGGCATACTTCAAGTGCCCCCTTTTGTAAATAGGCGTTGTTGATATCAGTGATTTCCAGTTCGCCGCGCTGCGAGGGTTTCAGGCTTTTAGCCATCGTGACTACTTCGTTGTCGTAAATATACAAACCAGTCACGGCGTAATTGCTGGCCGGCCTGGGTGGTTTTTCGACTATGGCCACCGGTCGGTCATTTTTGTCGAAACTGATCACGCCGTAGCGGCCGGGATTTTTCACATAATAGCCGAATATCAGCGCTCCGCCGACGAACGCCCGCGCCGGTTGCAGAAAATCGAAATCGCCGTAAAAAATATTGTCGCCCAGCACCAGCGCCACCGAGTCCTGACCTATAAATTTCTCACCGATTAAAAACGCCTGCGCGATACCTTCCGGCCTGGGCTGGACAGCATAGGCAATATTGATTCCCAGTCTTTTACCATCGCCTAAAAGAGTTTCGAATTTGGGGGTGTCCTCCGGAGTGGAAATGAGCAATATCTCCCGAATTCCCAGAAGCATCAGCGTCGACAGCGGATAATAAACCATCGGCTTGTCGTAAATCGGCAACAACTGTTTTGACACCACTTCCGAAATGGGATACAAACGGCTGCCGCAGCCGCCCGCCAGAATGATTCCCTTCTTTACTTTAGTTTCCACGCCGTCAGCGTCCTCCGTAATTCAATTCATAATATTTCCGATACTCGCCGCTGATACAGTTCTCCAGCCAGCTTTCATGGTCCAGATACCATTTTACGGTTTTTTCAAGACCGGTTTCAAACGATGTTTTTGATTCCCAACCCAGTTCTTTTTTTATCAGGGTCGCGTCAATCGCGTAACGTCGGTCATGACCCGGCCGGTCGGTAACGAATCGTATTAATCTATCGTGTGGGCCGCAGCCTTTCAAAGCGTCCATAATACGGCAAATCAGCTTCACCAGTTCGATATTTTCCATTTCATGATGCGCCCCGATATTGTACGTCTGCCCGGATTTGCCTTTGTGAAACACCGTATCGAGCGCGTCGCAATGGTCCCCGACATAAAGCCAGTCACGGACCTGCCGACCGTCGCCGTAAACCGGGAGCGGTTTCCCCCGGGAGGCGTTGCGTATCATCAGCGGAATCAGTTTCTCCGGAAACTGGTACGGGCCGAAGTTGTTCGAACAATTGGTAATAACCGTGTTCAACCCATAGGTTTTGTGATAGGCGCGCACGAGATGGTCCGCCGAGGCTTTCGACGCCGAATAGGGTGAACTGGGTCGATAGGCGCTCAGCTCGGTGAAATACCCGCTTTCGGCCAGCGTGCCGTAAACTTCATCGGTGGACACGTGGTGAAATCTGAAGCCGTCGTCCTTTACCGCCCGTTCCCGCGCCAGTTCCAGCAGGTTGAAAGTACCGACAATATTGGTCTGGATAAAATCCGCAGGTCCGATAATCGAGCGGTCAACATGCGACTCGGCTGCCAGGTGAATTACGCCGTCGATGTCGTATTTCTCGAACATATATTTTAACGAAGAGAAATCGCGGATATCGGTTTTTTCAAATCGGTAATTTTCCTTCTTCTCGATATCCTTGAGATTGGTGAGATTACCGGCGTAGGTCAGACAATCGACATTGACAAAAAGATATTCCGGATAACGAGGGACCATCGTCAGAAGCAGATTGGAACCTATAAACCCCGCCCCGCCGGTAACGATGATTCTTCTGGTAAATTTCCCGATCGCCAACTCTCACCCTGATAGGTTACAATTGAAAAATCCTGCCCGGCCTTCTCCCCGCTTTAAGGCGGGGATGGGAACTGACAGTTTAAACGATAACTATATAAAATAACAGCTAACCTGTTATTAGGCAAGAGGGAAGTTACAAATGAGGTTCTCTTTCAGATTATCAGGGACAATTGGATAGAGGTGTTTTGCTCAAATAAAGATAATCGATCAATCTCATAACATCGGAGATATCCGGGTCTCCTCCCGGGATGTCAAAAGGCTGGCCGCTACCGTCGGTATCGGATTCCTGGGGACAACAAAGGGCTGCCTGAGTCAAGTAAAGGAAATCTATCAGTCTGGTAATATCTGAGATGTCGGGATTCTCGAGTCCGGAACAGTTGACGTTACCCGTAAAACCGATACAGCAACTGTAGTCCGCGAAATTGAAATTCTGCAAAAACCCGTGAATGACCTGATTGGACGCACTCGACGTTACGCCGACCACAGTTTGCCCGAAACTGCTAACCACCCGCAGATCTCTGGCGGAACTCTCGCCGCCCGAGGTAAGCGCTTGCCAATTAACGGATTCTCCGGCATTGATTTCTTTAACGGGACTGGCCGAAACCGATAACGATACAAGTATAATCGATAAAAGAAAAAGGCAGTATTTCATCAGTACTTAAATGGAAAAGATATATTTATAACTTAATATATTATAACATAAAATCGAAAAAAAACAAGGATAATAACTTTATCAAGGGCGGGCATCGAGACATGAACATAAAGCCGGCGAAGGGACTCGAACCCCCGACTGGCTGATTACAAATCAGCTACTCTACCAACTGAGTTACGCCGGCCTTTTTTGAACCGTAGGTCGAAACCCTTGCGGATTCGACATATCTTATGTCCTGTCAGGTCCTGCCCGCCGAAGGCGGGTTTGACCTGACAGTATAAGCTCATAAAAAAAGATAGAATCCTGTTTTTATGTCAAGATTTTTCTAAATCTTGCGTTTCCATTTCACGCCCTTAGGCGTATCCTCGAGCAAGATTCCCAGCGCCAACAACTCGTCGCGAATCTTGTCCGAAAGCGCGTAGTCCTTGTTCTTGCGGGCCTCATTGCGGCGGGCGATCATCTCCTCGACCTGTTCGTCGAGCGCCTGTTCTTTTATCTTGAAATTGAGCACAGTGTCGAACCCGTTCATCACCTCAAGCGCCTTGTCCCGCTCTTTGACGGAGAGTTTGTCCTCCGAACGCAGGCGGTTGATATCGCGGATAAAATCGAAAATTTCGCCCAGCGCTCCGGAGATATTCAAATCGTCATCGAGATTTTCCTCGAAACCCTGCTTGACTTTTTCGATATAGCCCTCGGCTTCGCCGCTCGATTCCCCACCGGGATAATCGGACAAATTCTTGATAAAGTCGTTATAACGCTCCAGCGAACTGCGGGCAGCGTCAAGCCGGTCAAAGGTAAAATTTAACTGCTGACGGTAATGCGATGATATCAACAGGTACCGCACCACCCGGCCGGGATAACCCTTGGCTATGACATCGCGGAGAGTGTAATAATTACCGAACGACTTCGACATCTTCCGGCCCTCGACCAGCAAGTACTCGCTGTGCAGCCAGTAATTGACGAACTTCTCCCCGGTCGCGGCCTCGGTCTGGGCGATTTCGTTTTCATGGTGCGGGAACATGTTATCCACCCCCCCGCAATGAATATCAAAATGGTTGCCGAGATATTTGGTCGACATCGCCGAGCACTCGATATGCCAGCCGGGGCGCCCCTTGCCCAGTTCGGTCTCCCAGTAAACATCGCCGTCTTTCTCGTCCCAGGCTTTCCAGAGGGCGAAATCCGAGACGCTTTCCTTTTCGTACTCGTCCGAGGCCACCCGCGCCCCGGCTTTCATGCCGTCCATGTCGATTTTGGCCAGCTTGCCGTAGTCCGGGAAAGCCGAGATCTTATAATAATAATTACCGTTGGCCTCGTAGGCG
This sequence comes from Candidatus Zixiibacteriota bacterium, assembly GCA_049324195.1. GTDB lineage: Bacteria > Zixibacteria > MSB-5A5 > GN15 > FEB-12 > JAFGNW01. Next base: position 32,915 of record JBMOKZ010000406.1, read on the forward strand.
AAACCTTTCTCGATGAGCTTTTTGATAATCGCCACCATTTCGTTGATATGTTCCGTGGCGGCCGGATAATATTCTGCCCGCTGCACTCCGAGCGTTTCCAGGTCTTCGAAAAAGATTTTCGTGTACCGGTCGGTGAACTTCCTGAGCGTGACACCCTCCTTTTGGGAATCGCGGATGGTTTTGTCGTCCACGTCGGTGATATTCATCACGTGGGTAATTTCGTAACCCTTGTATTTCAAATACCGCCGCAGAAGATCTTCGAAAACGAAAGTCCGAAAGTTACCGATATGCGCGATATAATAAACGGTGGGACCGCAGGTGTACATGCGCACTTTCCCCGGCTCGATCGGCCGGAATTCCTCTTTTATTCCCGAGAGCGTATTTTTAAAGCGTAAAGCCATGTTATGCCTCCGTCATCGAAGCGACCTTCTTCTTGTCAAGTATCTTCACTAGTTCGAAAACCAGTTTGACGGTGTTATCATAGTCGCTCCGGTTAAGAATACTGTTGTGGCTGTGTATATATCGTACCGGCGGGCCGATTACTATAGTCGGCACTCCGCTGCGGTTGAGATGGATGTTGCCGCCGTCGGTGGCGCCGCCCGTCATCGAAGTCAGATGATAGGGGATTTTTTTCCTGTCGGCGGTTTCGATCACCAGGTCGCGCAGTTGTAGATTGGGAATCATCCGCGCGTCGTAAATCAAAATTGCCGGGCCCGAGCCCAGCTTCTCGACCTTGTCGAAGCCGTCCGGGGGGACATCCAGCCCGATGCCCGTATCCACCACAATACAGATATCCGGCTCGGCGAGGTGCGCCAGTGTCTGGGCGCCCCGCAGACCCACTTCCTCCTGTACTGAAGCGCATCCCAGGAAAGTGTTGGGATGTTTGACGTTCATGAGTTTCTTCATAACCTCGATAACAATGGCGCAGGCCACCCGGTTATCAAAAGCTTTGGCCATGTACATGTTCTGGTTGGCCATGATCGTGAATTGACTGTCCGGAATAATCGGGTCGCCGACCTTGATTCCCAGTTTCTTGCGGACATCGAACTTCTCCTGCACCCCGACATCGATAAACATATCCTTGACATCGATTACTTTCAGACGTTCTTCCGGCGGCAGGATATGGGGCGGTTTGGAACCAATCACGCCGAGAATCGGACCTTTCGAGGTAATAATGCGCATCCGCTGCCCGAGAGCTACGTGTCCCCACCAGCCCCCCAGCGGCAGGAATTTAATATATCCTTCCTTGGTGAATTCCTTGACCATGAACCCGATTTCGTCCATATGGCCCACCACCATCACGCGGGGACCGTCAGCCGTGCCTTTTTTGACCGCGACAATCGAACCCATCTTGTCGAACTTAATGTCGGTCGTGTACTTCTTTAGCTCGCGCTTCATTATGCCCCGGACTTCACTCTCGTAGCCGGAGACACCGTTAGCTTCGGTGATTTCTTTCAGTAAAAGTTCGGTGTTATCCAAAATGTAACCCTTTATGTTTCATTATTGAATTTTTTACGAACAGAAAAATCAATATATTAAATTGTTCAACTATGTCTATACTTAATAGACTACGACATCCAAAAGTTCCGATAGAGTTTTGATCCGGGGAAAATTATAAGGCATATCCTCGGGATACTTCCGATCTTCCTTCATTTTCAACACCGCCATCATCCCCACTCCCAGCGGCCCCTGAACGTCCTCGTAATATCGGTCGCCGATATAGAGGCATTCCGAGGGTGCGTAGCCGGCCAGGTTGGCCGCCTTGAGAAAAATATCCGGATGCGGTTTACGGTACTTGAAAGACGAGCTGAAAATCATGAAATCGAGAAACGGCTCGATTCCGAAGCGCTCCAGTTCGCCAAGATGCGCCCGTTCGGGGAAAATAGTGTTGGAAATAAGTCCCATCACCGGATACCTGTTTTTAAGAATGCGCAGCGTATCGACGACATCGTCATAGGCGAAAAGCCGCTTGTCCACCGGTTCGTAATAAAAATCGAAAAACTCGTCGATCAGTTCCTCGTCGTGCTCGAGCTTCAGTCTATCGAAAAAGACCGAGGTTATCTGGGGGACGTTCCATTCCACCAGCGTTTCAGCGGCCGAATTTCGATATTCCTGCCTGATTTCGTTAAAAATCCGGATAAATTCCTCTTCTTCCGGCACTTCATAATCGTTAACCAGCAGAAATTTCCGGGCGTTCGCCAGACAGAGGTCGTTGAGTTCGTCCCAGGGCATCGCTTCGTACTCGATCAAGGTCGAGCCGAGGTCGAAAATCAATGCCCGCGGTTGCAATTTATCCATATTTCAATCCTGTTTTTTCAAGGCAGAATCCAGCATCATCTCAATCAGGCGGGTGAAATCGATACCCTCGCATTTGGCCGCCATCGGCACCAGCGAAAGAGACGTCATCCCCGGCAGCGTGTTTAGCTCCAGACAATAAAAAGCGCCGGTGTTATCGAGAATAAAATCTATCCGGGCGGCCCCGGAGGCTCCGATAATATCGTACGCTTTCTCCGCGGTTTCCCGGATTTGAGCGCTCAGGTCGTTATCTATCGGCGCCGGAGCGATATACTCGGACTTGCCTTTCGTGTATTTCGCCTCGTAGTCATACAGACCGCTTTTGGGTCGGATTTCCACCACCGGGAAGGCGCGGCCGTCGAACACCGCCACCGTCAGCTCCCGACCGGGAATAAACTCCTCCACCAGAATCTCCCTCGATTCCGCCGCCGCCCGTTTGAGACCCTCGAGCAAATCTTCCTTGCGCGTCACCTTGGTTAACCCGATGGTCGAGCCGCCGTCGTTGGGTTTGACGATTAAGGGGTAATCGAAGAGATTATCGACAGACGCCACCGTATTATTGTCAAGCGCTCCATCTTTCAGGCGGCACAGCATCCAGCGGGGAGTTCTGATGTTTTCCGAAACAAACAACCTTTTAGCCAGCGTCTTGTTCATCGCCACCGCCGAAGCAGTCATATTCGAGCCAGTGTACTTTTTCCCGGCTAAGTCCAGCAGATTCTGAATCGTGCCGTTTTCCCCCGCGCCGCCGTGAAGGCCGATAAACACCACCTCGACATCGTTCAAACTCGGTTCGGTGAAGGTCGTAAGCGCCGTTGTTTTATCCCGCTCGAGAGAAAGCGTTTCCTGTTTAAAGCTCTTGTCGGCGATATAATTCACGCCTTTTTTATCCAAAAGCGAACGGTTCGTCGCCGGGTCCAGCGCGATTACCTCGTGACCGAGTTTTTTAAGCGCCTCAAAGACCGCCGCCCCGCTGTTGAGTGAAACATCACGTTCGCTGGAGTCGCCACCGGCTAACAAGAGTACTTTCATCTTGTCCTCTTTTTTTTATAATTTCTATACCGGTTAACCACGAATACCATCACCAGTACCAGCAGCACCGGCCAGACAATCCGGTTGTAGGTCCGGACATAATAATCGATTTTCTCGATATTTTCGACCAGCTGAAAAGCAATATACATAAGCATCCCGCCAAAAACCAGATAAGAAATCAGCGAGTAGACGAACATCTTGACCGCCTGGTAACGGCCGATCCCCGCCCCGATTGCCAGGGCGGTGCGAAAGCCAACTATGAACCGTGAGGCGACCAGAATAAACGCGCCGTATTTTTGTAATTTGGTTTCCACTCGGACGACGTCGGCGGCCGAGAAATATTTATAATTCTTACGCACGAAAAAATCATACCCGTAGCGGCGGCCGAAATAATATAAAAGCATCACCGACAGCATCCCCCCTGAAATGACCAGCACGTACACCAGGAACGGGTTGATTCGCGAAAGGGCGGCCAGTACGCCCGCCGCCAGTATAAAACTGTCGCCGGGAAAAGGCGGAAAGAAATTCTCGATAAAGCAGGCAACAAACAAGAGCAGATAAACCCAAATCGTCCCGTACCGGAAAACATAATCAAGATATTCGTTAATCTGTGCCAGTGATTCAATCATTTTTTTCAACCAGGCATATCGCCGACGCGGCGATGCCTTCACCCCGTCCGGTGCAGCCGCAACCTTCGGTGGTCGTCGCCTTGATACCGACCCGGTCGCGGCCGATATTCAAAACGGCGGCGATTTTTTCCCGCATGGCCGGTATATGCGCTTTCATCTTCGGTGCCTCGGCCACAATAACGCAATCGATATTCACCACGGTTTTCATCCCGGCTTCTTTTACCAGAGCCAGGGTTGTCTTCAACAATTCCGAGGAATCGGCGTTTCGGTACTTTTCGTCGTCCGGCGGAAAATGCTGCCCGATATCCGGAAGACCGACCGCCCCCAACAGGGCATCGGCCACCGCGTGCAGCAGGACATCGGCATCACTGTGGCCCAGCAATCCCCGATCATATTTAATCTCAACTCCGCCGATTATCAGCTTGCGGCCCTCGACCAGCCGGTGAAAATCGTAACCGTGGCCGACTCTCAAATTATTCACAACTTTGTCCCTTCAATATCGCTTCCACCATCACCAGATCTTCCGGCGTGGTAACCTTCATATTTCCGTTTTCCGGTTCGACCACCCGGACTTTAAATCCCATCGCCTCGATCAGCATGGCGTCATCCGTAATCGTGTTTTGTTCGCCTCTTTTCTTGTGAGCTTCCAGAATCAAATCATACTGGAACACCTGCGGCGTCTGAGCGTAGTACAACGATTCCCGCCGCAAGGTCGACAGGATGTACCCGTCCTTAACCCGCTTGACAGTGTCCGTAGCCGGTCGGGCCAGCATGGCCGCCCGCTCCCGACGGGCCAGCGCCACCACCCGGTCGATATCGTCCGGGCTGACCAGCGGCCGGGCGCCGTCGTGAATCGCCACCAGAGCGGTCGAGACCGGCAGGGCGTTTAGCCCTCGAAACACCGAGTCCGCCCGGGTTTCCCCGCCGGGCACGATCTTGATGACTTTCTTGAAACCGCAGGGGTTGACCACTTTACTATTTGTATACAGCAAATTTTCCTCGGCGACTACGACCACGATTTTATCGATACTCGCCGCCCGCTCGAACCGGCTGATTGTCCAGGCCAGCAAAGGCCGGCCGCATACCGGCCGGAACTGTTTCGGGACCGCCCCGGCGCAGCGTTCGGAACGCCCGGCGGCCACAATTAAGGCATAAACACTCATAAGTTAAGAAATATATGATATAAATACGGCCCGCAAAAGAGAATTATAATATTAACATGGCGTCGCCATAGCTGTAAAAACGATACCGTTCCCGCACCGCCTCAGTGTAGGCTCTGAGAATCTTTTCCCGCCCGGCAAAAGCACTGACCAGCACAAGCAATGAGGACTGCGGCAGATGAAAATTGGTCACCAACCGCTCGACCAGTTTAAATTTATATCCCGGCCTGATATATAAATCCACCATACCGGAAAAAGGCAGAACCGCCCCGGCTTTCATCGGCGCCGATTCCAGCGTGCGGACCGACGTTGTCCCCACGGCGATAATTCTCCCACCCCGAGATTTCATTTTATTTATTTTTTCCGCAGCTTCAGTTGTAAGCTCGGCGTACTCGGGGTCAACCACATGCTCGTCGATATCCCCGGTTTTGATGGGCTTGAACGTTCCCGGCCCGACGTGCAGCGTCAGTTCAACCAGCGTTACACCCTTTTTTTCGAGTTCTTTCAAGATCGGTCGGGTGAAATGAAACCCGGCGGTCGGCGCGGCAACCGCCCCGGTTTTTCCCTTATCGGCAAAAATCGTCTGATAACGGCGGATATCCGACGGTTGGTCGTCGCGATTGATATAATGCGGCAGAGGGACATGACCGTACCGGGCGATTATCGACTCCCGTGCGGTTTTCGACGGGAACCGGATATCCCAGCCGCCGCTTCCTTTGTACCGCTCCAGGGTTACGTAAGCACGTTCGAAATAAATCCGTTCCCCTTCCCTGACCCGCCGCGACGGCGACACCAGGGCGTGCCAGCATTCATCGGTATCGCTTTCCCGGCGCACTAAAAAGATTTCGACTCTCGCGCCGCTTTCCCGGTTGCCCCACAGCCTGGCTTTGAAAACCCTGGTGTTGTTCACTACTAGGGCATCGCCCGGATTGATGTATTCGAGAATACTTTTAAATCCGTCATGCCTTATGTCTCCGGTCGCACGGTTTAGAATCAACAACCGGGATTTATCCCGGGAGCGCTCGGGGTACTGGGCAATCAACTCTTTAGGTAATCTGTACTCAAAGAGGGATACATCCACCGCAGTTTACCGCCCTCTCCCGAAGAGATTGAAGATAAGAGTGAGCAAAAGGGAAATGATAAGACAGGTCACGATGGGGATATAAACCGTGGTTTTACCGGTCCTGAAAGTCAGATCCCCCGGAAGTTTTCCGAGAAATGGAATCCGGCCAGCGAACAACAATACAAGGCCGACCACCATCAGCACGATACCGGCAACAATGATGATTTTACCATAGGGGGACAGCATCGTATCGAACTCATTTGTTGAAAAGGGTCAGCCGGTCAATCCAGATTTGGGTCAGCAGTTTTTGTTCCGAAGTCAGGTTATCCGGCAGTGGTATTTTGTTCAAGACGCCTTCCAGAGCATCCAAAGCTATTCGGGTGTCCTCGACCGTCAAAATATAACCCGTTTCCTCTTTCAGTTTATCGCGAATTTTAACGGTCTCCGATATCAATATAGAAATTGTCCCGGAGGGGTCGATTTCACTGTCGACCGCCTGTAACCCCAGTGACGTCATCAACAGTTTCAATTCTTCCATGTTCATATCCGACTCTGTCTTTCCCCCCGCCCCCGTTTTTTAAAA
>JBMOKZ010000407.1:0-5309 GCA_049324195.1 Candidatus Zixiibacteriota bacterium
CCGCACGGTCATAATATATGGGGATGTTGGACACGGATAATTTGGTAACATACCGATATACCGTTCTTTCCGATACTTCACAAACTTTACTGATTTGTTCCCTGGTCACATAAGTGCGATTATGCAGCAGGGTAAGTAAGGTGATTAATCTATCATAGCGTATCATAATATCAAAAATCCGTTTATGATATTTAACTTAAATTAATTTATCAGATTAACGCATCGACCGCCGCGACAATAGTATCCCACAGGGAATAGCTGACGGAATCAGTCGATGAATCCTCAACCGTCCCGGAATCATCGCCGGTGGAACTGATTGTGGTCGTGTCGACGTAACTTGGGGGCGGATTCGTACCGCCGCTGCCGCCTTCGGCATGTACTGCCGGACTCATAAAGGCGGTCGAAAAAACCGCAAGGGATATAATAACAAAAGCCAGGGTGAGTAATTTTTTGACGTTAAAGCTGGGGGGGGTCATAAAAACCTCCTGTTCGAATAAAAGGTTAAAAAAGATTGAATGCTTTACACAGGGGTTATTACAGAAAGTATGCCGTATATCCGATTAATGCGGGAATCGGGTATCTTATTATGGCGTGGGTGATTACGCCGTCCTGTTCAATTTTTATACAGCAAAAAATTACCGTTTTTTATACCGGTGTTTTCATGTGTGTACGAAATTTATTTAATATTAACGAGTTAGATTTGCCGGGGTGAGAAACGAAAACGGCAAGATGGTAAATTCAGGGGATTATTTACCTTTGGAAATTTTATATTTTTCTATTTTTCTTCGAAAAGTTGTTAACGGCATTCCCAGCGATTGAGCCGCTTTTGACTGATTCCAGTTAAATTCCATCAAGGTTTCTTTTATTTTCGCTTTTTCCAGAGCTTCGGCGTGACTTTTACTGTGTGACCGGCTTTTCGTAGCCTGCCTGATATAATGCGGTAAATCATCGACGTCTATCTGTTCGCCCGGGAAAAGGATATGGTGGCGGTCGACCAGGTTTTTCAATTCCCGAACATTGCCCGGCCAGTGATACAACGACAGAGCCTTGAGGGCTGTCGAGGTGTAATGCGGTTGCCGGGTTTCGTCGGGTGCGAACAGGGTGCGATAGTAATTGATGAGTGGTTCTATGTCCTCGGGTCGCTCCCGGAGAGGCGGAATTTCCAGAATAATAGTATTGATGCGGTGCAGTAAATCTTTGCGGAACTTGTTCTCCTCGGACAGCTGGTTCAGGTCCTTGTTGGTGGCATAGATAAAACGGACATCGGCATATAAAATCCGTTGGGAGCCGACCCGTTCAAATTCCTGATATTCCAGCACCCGCAAAACCTTGGCCTGGATATTCAGCGGGAGGTCGCCGATTTCGTCCATGAAGAGCGTTCCTCCGTCGGCCGCCTCGAATTTCCCCATCCGGGCGTCAACTCCCGTCGCGACGTTCTTTTCTACCCCGAAAAGTTCGCTGTCAATCAGCGTATCGGCAATAGCGGCGCAGTTCATCTTAACGTAAGGCGCGTTGAGACGGGGGCTCAGGTTGTGTATCATCTGGCTGATGATTTCCTTGCCGGTGCCGCTTTCGCCGGTTATCAGCACGCTGGCGTTGGACTGGGCAATCTGCGGCAGTATCTCGAACATGGCCTCCATCGTTTTGCTGCGGGTAATAAAAGGTCCGACCAGACCGTGGCTGGTCAACTCCTTTTCATACCGGTCACGGGATATGGTGACGGTTTTAAAGCGTTTCAGGACGTTTAAGATAACCGACATAAAGTTGGTTAGCGAGGTCACGAAAGTTATGTCATAGGTTCCGAACAGGGCCGGGATAGTGTGATGGTCGAGATAGAGAACCCCGTAAAACGTTCCCTCGGCTATTATGGGCATGCAGATGACCGAACGGATATTGTGCTGGGCGATACTCTTGTATTTTTTGGTGCGTTTGTCTTCCAGAGCGTCGCTGACAACCAGCGGGGTAACCTCGCGGGCGACCGTGGAAACGACGGATTTGCTGAAATCGGTAATATCCTTGAGACTTTCCGTGTCACAGTTATAATAAGATTTAACCTGCAGGTCATCGGAGCCCTCGACTTTCAAGAGCAACACGCCTCGTTCCGCGCCGGTTTCGTTCACAGTGAACTCGACCACCTTGAACAGGGCGTTCTCGTAATTTTCCATATCTCTGAGAATATTGGAGATTCCGAGCAGGGCTTTCAGCAGTTGATCCTGGGCGTAATCCTTATCGGGAATGGTATCCAGCTGCCTTTTGAATATTTCCTGATAGCGGTCGTTTTTAATCTGTCGGGCGATCGCCAGAGCTTGCAGCAGGAATTTTCGCCCAAGTTTCTGTGACGACCCCAGATAATATTGGCCGATTTTCCGGCATAGAATCATCGCATGAAATTTCTGGCCCCCGGCTTCAACAGATTGGAAGGCGTCCTTCAGATAACGCACTTTTTTCTCGCTGCTGCTGGGTTCCTGGCGCCGATAAGCGATCAGGTCGCTGACTGTCTGAAACATGGGAGCTTTTGAATCCTCAAAAAATCCAATCAGCGGTTTGATTGTTTCGAGGGCTTTTTCAAAGGTACTCTCGTCGTGGTGAAGGACAATATGAAAAAAGCAACTGGCGGCATAATGGCGGCAATTATATCTCGTCAGGTCCTCCAGCACCTCCAAAAACTCCCGAGCAAGCAAGTCTTCGGTCTGAAGGTCGGAATTATAAAAGTTATTGACGAGCGCCAGCAGTCGATATTCGGCGAGCGATGATTTATCGTCCAGTTTCCCGGCCAGCTCCGCGCCTTTGACGATATATTCCCGGCATTCGTCCTCCCTGCCCTGAAAGAGGTTGAGTTCCGCGAGGTTATAATAGATACGGCCGATGAACTTCTCGACCTGGAAAGAACGGGCGATTGTCGAAATGTTCGTCAGGGTTTTGCGCGCGGTCTGGAACTGTCCGCGGTTTAACTCGAGCCAGCCTTTCATGAGCGAATATTGCAAATACGCTTCCCGGTTGAATTTGACCGCTTTACCGGCGAGGAACTGGTTGAGGTAATGCTCGGCGTTCTTGAAATCACCCAGCCGGGCGTAAGCCGAGGATAAATAAGCAAACAAATATGGTAACTGGAAACGCTCTTTTTTGCTGTCTTTGAGCATCTTGATGACCCGGTTGGCATACTTGATGGCTTTGTGATATTCGCCCGTTTCCTGATACTGACCCGACAGAGAGGAATACGAACTTGTCAGGATATTGTGGTTGTTCGTTTTTTTGGCGATTTCAATGCTTTTCAGAGCCGCTTTCTCGGCTTCTTGATTGTGCCCCTGGTAAAACTCGAGACCGTATTTGTTGTAATAAGCCTGGCTGACAATCTTTTCCAGTTTCGCGGCAGAGGCTCTCTTGATGATGTCGTCGATCATGACCCCGGCCTCGCTATGCTTTCCCTGTAAAGATTTCAAATACGTTTTCAGGTTCAAAAGTTCGAGTTCACCCTCCAGGACTTCATGCACACGAGCCTTCTCGATACCTTCGTCGATAAACGCCAGAGCTTCCGCCTGCCGGCCTGACAACGTTATCTGTAGCGCCAGCTCCCGGGTCCACTGGAAATACTCAGGGTGGTCCGGTTCAATGGATGACAGGTACTGCTCGATAAAAGCGATCGCGTCTTCGTTACGGTTCAAATCCAGCGCCAACCGGCTGAGTTCTTTCAGGTCTTTCTCTCGGTTGTCGGGATTTATATTATCGCTTTTTGTTCCGTTGACCGGGAAACGGTTTTTCAAATACAAATATCTTTTCAAGGCGGAGCCGTTTTCCGCCGCCGGCGGTTCGTCCTCGGTTCCGTTGAGACGGTCCAGGTTTTTCATCGTTTCGAGCAGGTGCCGGTCGGTGGTTTTAAACTGCCAGAAATCACCATAATTCTCAAGACTGCCTTTTTCGATCAGGTCGATGAAAATACGGAAGATGGGCGCCCGGCTGGCGCGATAGCTCTGTTCCAGTTCCACTATCAATTCCTCGGGAATTCCGAATAACCGGTTTTCGTCGAGTAGAAAAGAACTGAGCCAGCCGTTGACCGCCTCGCGGCTCGGATGAAGATTGCGAAAACTACCCAACAGTAAATTGGTCAGTACTTCTTTTTTCAAAGAAGGATAACGGTCGGGCGTTACGAGGTCAAACTCTTTCAGAGCATCGAGCAGGCTGTAAGGCCGGTCGATACAGTTTTCGGCGGTGAGGGTTTTAATCAACCGCCCGAAGGAATTATTATCTTTTTCGGCGATTCCTGCGGTATCTCTGGTCTGCTCGTCCTTTATTTTATCGAAAGACTTCCCGAGCGAAAAATTGTCGGTTTGGGCGGTCACGATATCGTTGTTTAAAATTTCCGGGGCGATATGTTCCGGCGTGCCGAGAATTTTGGCGTTCAGGGACGTGCCCGAGAGAGCCAGGAAATCCAGGTCGGTCAGGATAACGAAAGGCTTGTCGCCGGAGAGGCGGACTTGAAAATTTTCCATTTTCAAATCCAGATGCACTAGTCCCCGGTGATGGAGCAGGTCGGTAATCAGGCATATCTGGTACAGGGATTCCGGCCAGAATCGAAAGAACAGCTCCGGGGTCAAAACCTGCCAGCGCTCCGGGTCCAGGTAGGGATATTCGATGCGGACCGAGTCTTTCTCCAGATGCCGGCGCCGGGCGGTCAGGACGCGTGAGGTTTTCAGAGTCTTCTGGCAGGTGAATGATTTGGATAACAGGGACAATATTTCCGAATGGGGCAAAGTAGAGTCGGGGGAGGGAACTTTGACAAAACACGGTTCGTTGTTATCGATTCTGTGAGTGCGCCAGGCCTGAGCCAGATTATTTTCCGAAATCTTTTTTTCGAACAAATATATCTGTGAATCCGGTTTACTCTGCATAACTAACCAACCGACATAATACCCATAAAAAGAATATTATTTTATGCGGGACTGACATATTGATAATATACTCCCTGTCCGATACCTTATCAACACTGTAAATATATAACTTTTAATGAGATATCGAAATATTTTTTTATGTCGTTTCGTGTCCGAGTCTGTCATAAATAATCTATTTCATTAAACCATAATAATTTATAAAATTTTCATTTCAGTGATTAAATGTCATTGAAAGCGCCAAAAACGCCTGAATATTAAGTAAAAATTCGTCTCTGCCGATAAAATACTTAATAAGTCATGAATAAACGGCCATGAAATATAAATTATTAACCATACTAGTCATTTTTTTGATCAATTTACCGCTCGGGGCGACTAATTATTATGTTTCACCGACGGGAGGTGACAGTAACGGTGGGCTGAGTG
>JBMOKZ010000408.1:0-5303 GCA_049324195.1 Candidatus Zixiibacteriota bacterium
TGGCAGCCAAGGCTACGCGGCTGTACTATGAGAAGGGTCAGCCCCAACCGCAAAGCTAAATTTATTCGTGTCTCAAACATCAGCCATAAAAGTTGCCATTTTATGGCACATGCATCAACCCAATTATTGTGAACCCAATTCCCGGCGGCTGTCTATGCCCTGGGTGCGTCTCCATGCCTTGAAGGATTATCTGGATATGCCGTTGCACGCGGCCGAGCAGGAAAATATCAAGGTCACTTTCAACCTGGTTCCGTCATTAATCGACCAGCTCGAACTTTATCTGAACGGAGGCGCCGACCGTCACCTGGAACTGTCCCGGATGAGAGCCGAGGATTTGCGCGACGACGACAAGCTGGAAATTCTTGAAACTTTTTTCTGCGCCAATCCCGTCCAGATGATCGAACCTTACAACCGGTACCGGACGCTTTATAAAAAATACGTACGCGATATTAATCATAAAAAAACCCTGCCGGCGCTTTTTTCCTCGAGCGAAATCCGCGATCTCCAGGTCTGGTCAAACCTGGTCTGGACGGACCCGATATTCCGTGAAGAAGAACCGGTCAAGAGTCTGTTCGCCCGGAAAAAAGATTTCACCGAGGAAGACAAGCACGCTCTTCTGGACTGGCAGTTGAATTTCATGAGGCGGATCATCCCCACGTACCGCGCCCTTCTGCAACAGGGGAAAATCGATATCTCGTTCACCCCTTATTATCATCCGATTCTGCCGCTTCTGTGCAATATCGAAAGCGCCCGCGAGGCTCTGCCAAGCATCAAGCTGCCCAGGGAAAAATTCGTGCATCCCGAGGACGCCGAGAAACAAATCGTCATGGCGATGGAAAGATATCGCGAATTGTTCAACCGTCCCATGAAAGGGGTATGGCCCTCGGAGGGCTCGGTGTCCGAGGAGGTCCTGCAGATCATGATGAAGCTGGGAGTAGCCTGGACGGCGACCGACGAGGAAATTCTCTACCATTCGCTGATAAAATCGAAACTTCCCCGCGAGTATAATCCACTTCACGCCGTTTATGACTATGGCCCCGGAATTAAGGTGCTTTTCCGCGACCATAATCTCTCCGATCGGATCGGGTTCGTTTATTCCGGCTGGAACGCTGACAAAGCAGTAGCGGATTTCGTCGAATACATCAAAAGCTTGCGCAACCTGCTCCGTGGTCGACTCGATGAAGTGGTCGTGCCGGTGATTCTCGACGGCGAAAACGCCTGGGAATTTTTCCCCAACGACGGCACCGAGTTCTTGAAACTTTTTTACCGGACTCTCAACGATGACCCGGATATAGAAACCGTTACTTTCTCCGAGGCGGCCGATAAGCTGCCGAGCCGGCGCCTTCCATCGGTTTTGGCCGGTTCCTGGATTAACCACAATTTCCGGATCTGGATTGGTCATCACGAGGACAACTCAGCCTGGGACCTGCTGAGCCGGGCGCGAAGAACTCTCGTCGGTTTTCAGGCCGAACACCCCGATTTCGACCCGGAAAGAATCAAGACTGCCTGGCGACAGATTTTTATCGCCGAGGGTTCCGACTGGTGCTGGTGGTACGGCGACGAGCATCAGGGGATGCACAACGACGAGTTTGACCGGATTTTCCGAAAGCATCTGCAGGCCGTGTACGAGGCGCTCGGGCTGGACATCCCGACCGACCTGCACAAGCCGATTCACGGCGCAGAATCAACCTCTTATACAATACTGCCCTACGATATGGTGACGGCTCAAATCGACGGGCGAGTGTCTCATTTCTATGAATGGACCGGTTCCGGTTATTTCGACTGTCTCAAGGCCGGGGGAGCCATGCACCGGGTGGAACGCTTTATTTCCGGGATTCATTTCGCTTATGACCACAATCAGTTTTATATTCGGCTTGACTTCTGCAATAAAAAAAATATAGAATTATTAAAAAAGATGAAAATCGTCCTGGCTTTCTTTCTCTCCAAGCCGCTGGTGCTGGAGTTCAAAGCCGGTAACGATGGTTTTAAAGGCGAAATATCGGGTCAGTATCAATATACTCTGGACGAGATATTTGAACTGGCGATTGACCGGAATTATATCTGGCCGGAAAGCTACGGTTTGATGAGTTTTAATGTTACTTTATACGATGGTGACAAAACTCTCGAAAGCTGGCCGGAAAACGACCCTATTCAATTCGAGATTCCGGAAAAAAATAAAGAGATATTTTGGCCTTCGTGATAATTTAAATAGATATTCATGGAGGAACGATGAATTCCTTTTTTAACAATCAGCCCAACGAAGAACCTTCGGCCGCCATTCCCGACCTCAATTCCGGGACCGAATCCAAAACCGGGGACAAGGAAGATACGTTCAAGACCGAAGAAGGTCGGCTGGCTGCTATTATGGCGTACATTCCTTTTCTCTGTTTCGTTCCGCTGTTGAACATGAAAGAGAACAAGGAAGCCCGTTTTCATGCCCGCCAGGGCGTGATGCTGTTCCTGATAGAACTTATCGCCGTCTTCTTTTTGATTGACAGCGTCTCTGATTTCGTTTTCAAGGCGGTCCTGATTGTCGCGGCGGCGCTGTCGGTGACGGGCATATATTTCGCCCTGCAGGGGAAAAACTATCGGCTGCCGGTTATAAGTGATTTGGCCGATAAATCCAAACTTTAATGAATATGACTAAAAAAACTTTTACGATAATCGTCCTGATAGCCACCCTGGTGCTGTCCTGTGCCACCACCGGACCGGGAGGTAAGAAATCGCTCATAATTATTCCGACCAGCCAGGAAGTCGCGATCGGCGCCGGCATGGCCCAGGAAGTCGCGCAGACGGAAAAAGTACTCGATGACCCGGTCTGGCAAAGTTATCTCAACGAAGTTGGCCAGAAAATTGTCAGCGTCTGCGACCGCAAGGACATCCAATATCACTTTACCGTCATCGAATCCGACCAGGTCAACGCCTTCGCCGCTCCCGGCGGGTATATTTATTTCTACACCGGGCTACTGCAGGAAATGGATAACGAGGCGGAGATGGCCATGGTTCTCTCGCACGAAATTTCCCACGTTGTCGCTCGCCATGGTATCAAACGGCTGCAGGCTTCTCTGGGTGTCGCGGCCGCTTATGAGCTGGTTTTCGGGGAAGATTCCACCAGCGCGGTGCTCAATACCGCCATCGGGCTGGGACTGGGACTGATTTTCTCCGGCTATTCTCGCGAGAACGAGCGCGAGGCCGACAGCTACGGAATGCATTATCTGGTTAAAGCCGGGTATGATCCCTCTGCCGGATTGGGCATGTTCGAGAAACTGGCGGCGATGGGAGGCGAGGGTTCGTCCAGCATTTTTGAGCAGTTGTCCAGCTCTCACCCTGACTCCAGGGAAAGAATTTCCAACACGAAACAACAGATCGCCGAGATGAAACCGTATCCTTCCGGTTTACGAATCGGACGCGACAAGTATCAGGAAATGCTGAAACGTCTGTCGCCAAAAAGCGGTTCCTGAACGGTATCGAACGCCGTATTATATTTTTACGAAGTATAGTCGCGCCACTATTCGGAGTAATTTTCTCGCCATTATTTTTTTCGTTGTTTTTCAATGGTTTGTTCATACGGCAAGTCGTTTTATAATGGAATAATGGATATAATTATTGACCCCAAGTTCTATTGTTTTATCCATTATAGAAAACCCGTCAAGCAATTTTAATGAAGTTGTAACATGCTGTCCGACAGGGAATTGTGATCGGAAAAATTTTCCTGTTTTTTGTTGACATTGTAATAAAAAAGATGTTTCTAAGCTAAAAAATAAAGAATGGTGATGAGCCCATATCTGGTCAACTTTGTGTTCATAATTCCGACAATAGGATAAAAGGTGTGGGCTTTTTGTACATAAGTGATAATAGCTTTAGTGAAAGGGAATTAAGGAAGTTTGTTATCGATTATTAATGGGAGTTGCTCAATAAACTGCCATTAAGAAAAACTTGAGAAAAAAATAACAGGTGAAAGTTTCCCTGATTATTGCTATTGTCAACTTTTTTTGTAATGGAAATGGATTGATTTACAATAGTTTACAAGTCACCGGAAACAATCCGAAATTATTTGATGCAAGATCAAATAACGAGCCGTTCTGGCATTCACCTTGCCTTAATAAAAGGCAAGTAAATATGGAAGGGGCGTGAATGCATAGAAAAACATTAAATCGGATTGTGATATCCTGGATAATACTGCTATTGATAGTTGCCTTTTTTGGTAAGGTGACTATTGCGGCAACGGACGGCGGGCGGACCTCGGCTGACTTTCTTCAGATTGGGCTGGGCGCTGAAGCGGCCGGTATGGGCGGGGCTTATACCGCGGTTGCCACCGGAGCTATTTCGACTTACTGGAACCCGGCCGGTTTGACCGGTATGGAAGGACACCAGGTGGCTCTGGGACATTTCTCCTGGCTCCAGGATATGAATCTTGAGCACGGCTCGTTTGCTTACTCTTTCGATAACGGAACCGTCGTGGCGGCTTCGATGACTTATCTCAGTTATGGTAAAATCGAAGGTTACGACGCCGAGGGATACTATACCGGCGATTTGACGGCTTATGACTGGGCTGGTGGTCTCTCGGCTGGTTATATGATTAATGAGAACCTATCCGTGGGGCTTACCGGTAAGGTCATCAACCAGCGGCTGGACGAGGTCAGTGCCACCGCTTTTGCCGCCGATTTGGGTATTCGTTGCCAGATGGAGAAGATGACTTTTGCCCTGGTGATGAGTAACCTCGGAACCAAACTTAAATTCGAGGATACCGAGGAGAAACTTCCGGCGACAGCCCGTATCGGTATCGCCGCCAGTCCGTTTAACAACTCCTTTGTCACGGCTCTGGAGCTCGAAAAGAAAATTAACGGGCAGTCTATCATTCGCTACGGGGTGGAGCTCAATTTCGAGAACCAATACTATCTGAGGAGCGGGTATAACTACTATACGGATCAGTCCGATGACAACGGTATGGGTCTTTCTTTAGGGGCTGGCGTTAAATTTAAAGTGGCAAAAATCGATTACGCCTATACTTTGAAGGATAAACTCTCCGACCAGGATATTCACCGTTTTTCGATTGTATTTTTTCTGAACAATTGATTAATTCTGGTAAGACTATAAAAAGCCGGCAGATAGCCGGCTTTTTTATTTGTTCTGCATTTAATTACCGTGTCTTTGCGCAATAAAATGCAAGTAATGTGACCTGCATTTATAATATTAAATTTTACCGCATCAGATTAATTATTGAGTAAATAATACCTCACCAACGCCTTTCTGGCGACACTATTTGTCTGTTGTTGTACAACAACTTACAGGGGCCGCCAAAA
>JBMOKZ010000409.1:0-5289 GCA_049324195.1 Candidatus Zixiibacteriota bacterium
TTGCCGATGCGTTTGTAATAAGCGCCGGTAAAGGCTCCTTTTTCGTGACCGAACAGTTCCGATTCGAGCAGTGTTTCCGGCAGGGCGGCGCAGTTGACCGAAAGGAACGCGTTGTCCTTGTGAGGGGAATTGCGGTGAATGGCCCGAGCTACAAGTTCTTTCCCGGTGCCGGATTCGCCGAATATCAAAACCGCGGCGTCGGTCTTGGCGACCTGCCCGATGAGCTTGGCGATTTCGACAATCTCCGGAGACTTCCCGACAATCTCGTTGATGCGTTCGATAGCGGACTCTTCAATATTCGGACGAGTTATCTTTTTCTGGGTCGGGTGAAAACCGCAGGCCTTGTTGACGGTTTCGATCAGTTTTTCGATTTCAAAAGGTTTGGTCAGATATTCGTAAGCGCCCTCACGCATCGCCTCGATAGCGTTTTCAGTCGAGACGAAACCGGAAATCATGATTACCGGAAGTTCCGTTTTGATTTCTTTAATTTGCTTGAGGACATCGAGCCCGGAAAGGGTCGGCAGGTTAACATCGAGCATAACGAGGTCCACATCTTCGTTTTTTTCCAGGAAACTGGTAACCTCGGTGCCGTCTTCGAGAAAATTGAATTTATATTTATCGGAATCAAAGAGGTTCGCCAACGACTGCGAAATCTCTTTATCATCGTCCACGAGAAGAATTTTTTTCATACTATTTATATTCCTCGATATATATAAATATTATCGACGGGAGTTTAATTTTATAAAGGGAAAATTATTCAATATACCCCGAAAAATTACTGTTTTTTCGGTCAATTTCAGTCCTGCCATCATTATATGTCCGGGGACATACCTTAACTGTTTCTTTTTGAATCATCCGGTTCGGGACGGACAATATCAGCAACCGGGGACCCGGTTTCGGTTGTCGTTCAGGGGGAGTCTTATTGAACGTAACAAAAACCCCCGGTAATTCCGTACCGGGGGATTATGGAATCATATAATGAAGGAGCTCCCTATGAGCTCTCCTCTTCCAGCATAAACCGAACGGCAGTACCCATCCAGAAGTAACTGGCGACGGTTTCCACAGCCAGACCGAATAGCATGATCCAGAAAACCAGCTCCGGTTTGAACTTGGTGATGATGACGTCCGGAGGCACGGCGGAAACGATGTAGGGTACGATCATGATAATTCCGGCGAGAAACAAACAGGTCAGGGGACGCCGGAAAAACAACCGGAGCGAACGCCCGACCGCCTTCAGGAAATTTACCCGGTAAACGGCCACGATCGGTAGCGCAAAAAACAACATGGCGAAAATCACGACCAGAACCAAAGGCTGCAGAACGAACCGAACCGCCATAAGCCGCCGCGGGGAATCCTGATGGAAGGCTGCCAGCATATCCGGAAGATAAAGATTGACCAGTACCGTCATACCGTTAAATATCACCCAGGCGGCGATAAACTGCAACATCAGGCGCAGGACCTCTTTAAACGGGGTTCCGGTTGTACCGGCTAGATGGCGGTAACGGTCGGCGAAAAACACCGCCACCGTCCCCAGCACCAAACCTTCGAACAACAGCCCGAAAACTATCTTAGCCCAACTGAAATAGTACGGCAGGTAGAGGAAATGACCGGGATAATGACTGAACGCCTTGAAACTATCTTCACCGAAAAGTGATACCCAGCCTTTGATAAGGGGATAAAAAAACGGCGCGAGGAAATCATAATGAGCATAGAGAACCAGAACGCTCAAAAGAAAATACAACAAGAGCGCCAGCCAGGTCCGGGCATGGAGTACTTGTTTGACGGTGCTGATAAACAGTCCGATAAACTGGTTTATTCCGGTTATGAGATTCATCGTTCGTCCGCTTTTGTCCGCTCGGCGTTACCGCGTTACAACAACTTCGTTGGAACCGGCGGTCTCGCCCTGCCGGTCATAGACATATATGATATAATGATAGGTCCCGGAGGCCGAGACATAATCGTTATACAGCGTCGTACTCTGTTCGTTGATGAAGGCGAACATCTGCGATTCCAGCGGCGGCTCGGGGATAGCGCTGGTGCTTCGATAAATCCGATACGAGGCAAAATCACTGTCGGCATTACGCGACCAGGTCAACCGGACCGTGGTCGAATCACTCAGCGTGCCGGCCAGCACTACCGGGACCGGCGGTTCGTTGACCATCGTCCGGGCGCTGTCCACGTTCGAGCCGGAACTCTGACTCAAAACGTTACGAACGAAAACACGGTAATAATACCACGTCGAACCATCGAGCGCCGTATCGGTAAACGACAGTATCGAACGGCTGGTTATCGTAGCGACCAGCATTTCCGGACTTTCGGGGGGATTGTTGTCCGTATCGCGGTAAACCCGGTAACTGGCGAAATCTTCATCGACCGCTTCCGTCCAGGTCAGAGAAATCTCGGAACTGGAAACGGCTTCGACCGTAATTATCTGCACCGGTGTCGGGAAACTGACCACGGTCAGGGTTTTATCACCTGTACGGGTATCGACATTACCAGCGGCGTCGATAAAACGGCCGGTCACCTGGACGTTTCCCAGCGCCATACCATCCGGCAGAATATAATCAGCCGTATAAATGCCGTCATCGGCGACTGCGTCCCCGCCGGTACCGTTATCATACAGCCGGACCGAATCGACCTCGGACAGATATACGTAAGCCGTACCATCAAGCTCAACCTCGTCGAGACCATAGTCTCCGGCGTCCAGCCCGAAAGTAATCATCTCCCCGGTGACGAACGAGGTCTGGTCCGGCAAGAAAAACACGGAATCAATTTCTGTTCGGGAATCTAGAATAATCTCGTCGCTGACCGGCACCGCGCTCCGGGAACCGTTGGAAAAAAGAAACCCGGCATATACCATCTTACGCCCGTCCCCGTCGGAAAGAGTAAATCCGGCAACGGCGGAAAAAGGCTGGTAATTACCGTCGGTAAACAGGGAATCCTCGGATAAAATCATATGCGTGGCGGTATTGGTAGTGCTCAAGCGCAGCTGCACGTTACGGTCATCGGTGTATTCATCGTCGTCGTTGATGGTCAGTTGCATCAGCCCGACCAGCGTCGTAACCGGAGCTGAGCGGGTGCCTTCGATATGGTTGCCGTCAACCGCGGCGATCCGGAACAGGTAAACTTTGTTGACGGACAGGTCCTCGATGGTAATTGTATAGTCGGCCGTGCTGTCACGCAGGATATAAGTGGCCGTATCGGCCTCGGCCTGGTACACCCGGAACCGACTGACTTCGCTGCTGTCAGTCATCTCCCAGTAAAGCGTCACCGCCCGGTCGGCCAGCTCCACGGAAACATTGAAAGGAGCCGAAAGGGGATCGGGCAGGGAGCGTAGCGGGGTACGGGAGTCTATTTCGCGTTCGCATCCGGCGGCCAGAACCAGGGTCGCAATCAATATCATCAATATTATTTTTCTCATCGTCTTCCCTCCCCTAAAAACTCATGGAGAGTTGGATGCCGACAGTGCTGAAATCTGTCGACGGTTTGACCGTCAGGCCCTTGACGGAAAAGGTGCCCTTTTCCTGCGGAAAGAAAAAGAGGGCGTCCAGCAGGTTAATACCCCAGACACCGATGACGGCGCCGATTGAGATGCGCCGGCGGGTTTCGGCGTCATAGGCGTCTTCGCGGTTTTCCGTCAGTTTCAAATAACGGGACCGGATGTCGGCGTAACTGCCGCCGTTCGCCACTGTGGAATCATACGTCCGCAGGCTGGCCTGGTAGTCGTCGTAAGCGTTATTATAATTATGGTCGGAAATCAAATAGGCGGCGACGGAACCGATTGCCAGGACATTCAGCAAAAAGCCCTTGGTTTTCTGTTCGCCGTATATCTGCCCCCAGCCGGGAATCAACATCGAGCGCACGGCCGCTTTATATCTCGTCTTGGGTGTCAATTTCACCGTCAATGTCAGCGGTTTGGTCGGGTCAAGGACCACCCGTGAGGAGTAATTCTCATATCCGAATTTGTTTATCTCGACCTGATATTCACCAAACAGCGGCTGGCTGAAAATCGTAGGCGTGACCCCGGTAACCACGACCTCCCCCCTGAGAATTATTTCCGCTCCGGCCGGTGTCGATTCAACCAGAAAACCGCCCTGAGGGTTCGTTTGAGCTGATAATAAAACAGGGGATATTACCAAAAACAGAAAGGCTGTCAAAATCCTTTTTAACAACATAACCCCTTTCCATGGTTAACGTTAATATGACTCTTTTTACCAGTATCGGAATAATAAAATATAAGTAGAGCCGATACAAGCTAAAAAAAAGACCGCTTTTCAACGGTCTTGGTAAAGAAACTTTATTTTTTTAATCAGCAGGCGCCTTTACCCGTAAAAACCACCACCACTGTTTTAAGAATAATTTTGATATCGTAGAACAGCGTCCAGTTGCGGATATAATGTAAATCATAATTGACCTTCCGGGTCACGCTGGCCAGCGAGGAATCATAACCATTTTCCACCTGAGCCAGTCCGGTCAGGCCGGGTTTGACCTCAAGTCGGCAGGTATAGTCGTCGACCTGGGTCGAAAGATCTTTCACGAAATTCGGGCGTTCCGGACGCGGCCCCACAAGCGACATGTCGCCTTTGAGAATATTGATAAACTGGGGAATTTCATCGAGACGAGTTTTCCTCAAGAAGGCTCCCAGGCGGGTAATCCGGGGATCGTTCTTGGTCGCCCAGACTGGGCCGCTTTTGCTTTCGGCGTCCTGCACCATAGTCCGGAATTTGATCACCTGGAAGGGCTTTCCAAGGTAATTTTCGCGGCGGCGGTCACGTTGCCGCTGATCGGCGTTCAGTTCCGTGCGTTGATGATAACGACGGTCTTTCTTGCGGCGGTTCACGCCTACCCGCAACTGAGTGTAGAAGACGGGTCCGGATGAATCGAGCTTAATCAATATCGGAAGAATCAACATGAACGGTAACGCCAGAATTAGCCCGACTAAGGCTCCAACGATATCCAGCGTTCTTTTTACGGCATTATTCATAATCATCTTCAAACGATACGGCTTCGATAAAAACTCCGGCACGGCAAATATATAAAATGACGTAAAAACAATAAATAATAATCCGAAAATTTCGCCAATTAAAAATTTAAATTTAAAAATCAGGTCGTATGCGATATCGGGATTGTAAAGGTACGGATTCGACAAATCTAAACCGGAAGCCACACCGTAACTGATATTCCTTTGATTCAGCGCAACAGTTGTATTTTCTGTATTTGTAGTTAATTTACTATGTATGTTATTTTTCATTGAAAATTTTTCCAGCAATAAGTATCACAGGGGAATCG
>JBMOKZ010000410.1:0-39145 GCA_049324195.1 Candidatus Zixiibacteriota bacterium
TGCGAACTCTGGCCGGCCGAATCGATCGCAGCTACGGCGTAATAATAAGTGTACCCGTTATGGGCGGTATTGTCGGTGTAACCGTAAATGTTGGTCGAAGGTCTCGGGTAAGGGTCGACATAACCGATGGGTTCATAATTATCGATAGGTTCGTCGGAACGATACACGACATATTCATAAACATCGACATCATAAAGCCCGTCCCACAACACCGTGACGGCGTTATTACCGGTAACCGAGGTTACTCCCTGGGGAGCGGTCGGGGGGACATCGACATAATGATAAGATATGATATCGTCACAGTCATCATCACAACCGCTGATAGCAAAAAAAGTCAGAACGACTATCGATAGGATAAACAGCTTTTTCATGTCAATTACTCCTTAAAATCTTTACTATTTAGACAAATTAGAATCAATAAGCGTGCCCAAAATGGTAACACATTATTATACAACAGGATACAGTTCGCTTCCGATTATTTTGACACATATATTTGCACATTTTTTGTGCATCGAAAAAAAGAATGGCACAATTTATGTGTATCAGTTCTGAGACAGATTATATTCTTTTATCTTGGCACGCAGGGTATTTCGATGGATTCCGAGAGTCTCCGCGGTTTGACCGATATTCCAGTCCAGGCGGTCCAGACAGAATTTGATGTGGTTTTTTTCGATTTCACTGAGAAGTTTCAATTCCCCTCCGACCGGAGCCGCTCCGGCACTGGCCAGACCGCTCAAGTCCCGGCGGGTGATATACGACGAAGAGGTTAACACGATAGCCCGCTCGATAATGTTTTCCAGTTCCCTGACATTGCCGGGCCAGATGTACGAAGTCAACATCGCAGCGGCTTCGTTGTCGATACCCGTAACCGGCTTTCCGATTTTCTTGGCGTATTTTTCAACGAATTTCCGGGCCAGCAGTAAAATGTCTCCAGTTCGTTCGGCTAGCGGCGGCAGGTGTACTTTGATGACATTCAGCCGGTAAAACAGGTCCTCCCGGAATTTCCCGTCCTTAATCAGCTGTTCCAGGTCGCGGTTGGTGGCGGCGATTATGCGAATATCAAGCGCGATTTCACTGACCGAACCCAGTCGCTCGATTTTTCTTTCCTCAAGCACGCGCAGGAGCTTGACCTGCATCGTCAGCGGCATCTCGCCGATTTCATCTAGAAAAAGCGTCCCACCCTCGGCCAGCTCGAATCGTCCCTGTTTGGCTTTCTCAGCTCCGGTGAAAGCACCTTTTTCATAACCGAACAGCTCTGATTCCAGCAGATTTTCCGGAAAGGCGGCGCAGTTGATAGCCACCAGTCGTTTTTCCGCCCGAGAGGAATTGGCATGAATCGCCCTGGCAACCAGTTCCTTGCCGGTGCCCGAAGGTCCCGTGATTAACACCGTCGCGTCCCTGGGCGCCACCAGTGAAATCATTTTCTTTATTTCCCTGATAGCCGGAGAATCGCCGATGATTTCCGACGAGGGAAAGAATTCATCCAGTCGTCTGCTCATAACCTGATTGTCAATCACCAGCCGGTTGGCGGCGGCGGCCTTTTCCAGTTTCAATAGCAGTTCATCGAGGTCCTCGACCGGTTTCGTCAAATAATCGTAAGCGCCCGCTCTCATCGCGCTCACGGCTGATTCCACCGAACCGAAAGCCGTCAAGACAATCACCTGGATAAACGGATTTATTTCTCTCAACCGGCTCAACAGATCCAGACCGTTCATGCCCGGCATTTTCATGTCGACCAGGGCGATCGGCGAGAACAACTGCCGATAAATAGCCAGGGCTTCCTCAGCGCTGCCGGCGGCGGTCACCTGAAAATTCTTTTTAGTCAGGTATCCGGCCAGAAGCTCCCGCTGACCCGGTTCGTCGTCAACTATCAAAAGTTTGATGTCTTTCATCTCCCCTGAAGTAAAACAGAACGTGAAGGAAAAAAAACAAAAAAAACCCGCCTTGAAGGCGGGTTCGAATATTTTACCTTTGTCTCTCCATCATTCGGCGCCGAAATAAACGCTCACCCCGGCATGAATATCGAAAATCATGGCGTTTTCATCAAAAATATAAGTATTGTTGTAGAATTCCTTTTCGGCGTCTTTACCGGCGGAATAATGCATATTACACTCGAGAAAGAGACCGCTGAAATCCGAGGTATAGTAAAATATGCCGCCGCCGAAACCGAAAGCCAGATTCGGGTCATAAGAAAGAGCACGGTAACGGGTTACACTGCCCTCCTGGTCGATCAGGGTGGTGAATTTGGCGTTGTCGATACCGATATGCCCCTTGACATAAGGTACCAATTGCGATTCCCCGAAGAAATAATATTTAAGATACAAGCTGGGGTTGTAATAACGATGAGATAGACCTTCCGGAGAAGTGCCTAAGGTAACGAAAGAAACACCGGGGATCCCGTTACTACCGGTGATGGTCGGGTCGCTGGGCACATCAATACTCAATTCGTAATAAGTAAAGTTCAAACCCAGGACGAGATTAGGCGTCACGAAATAACCGACTTCGAGTCCCGTATTCCAGCCCAAACCGGCTCCGAGAGAATCGTGCCAGTCGGTCACGCCGCCGACCGGTAATCCCAGACCGCCGAAGACGATGACTTCCAAATCATCCTTTACTTCCTCTTCCTGCGCATTGACCACACTTAACGACAGAAGCAAAAATACCATAAGAAGTATTGATATTTTTTTCATTACCACATCCTCAAATTTATATCGTGCTATTTTTCCAAATCCATAAATTTCATCAAACAAAAACTGAAAATAATGAATAAATAGACTGTTTGTCAATAGATTAAATTGGCTGAATTACAATAATTTGTAATATTTAAATCGGCACGGGACAACGAGAAAGAGAGAAATCTCTCCGGGGTACAAGTTCTTTTTAAAAACTAGTTGTTCTTTGATGAATTTATTTTTAAATTTATAATTTATAGAAAAATGGGAGAAAACATGAAAATACTCGTGATCGGTTCCGGAGGGCGGGAACATGCCCTTGTCTGGAAACTGAAGCAATCAAAAAAAGTCGAGAAAATATTCTGTGCGCCGGGAAACGGGGGGATTTCGTTACAGGCCAAATGTATCAATATAAAAGTTGACAATATCAAAACTTTAGCGGATTTCGCCATCCGCAATAAAATAAATCTCACCGTGGTTGGTCCCGAACAGCCGCTGGCGCTGGGAATTGTCGATGAATTCCAGAAACGGAAGTTGAAAATTTTCGGACCGGAGAAAAAAGCCGCCCAGCTCGAGAGCAGCAAGGTTTTCGCCAAGCAGTTTATGCAGAGAAATCATATCCCCACCGCTCCGTTCAGAATCTTCAACTCGCACGCCGAAGCGATCGGCTTTTGCAAATCGGTCGAATACCCGATTGTCATCAAGGCTGATGGCCTCGCGGCTGGTAAGGGTGTGATTATCGTTAAAAGTTACGAGGACGCCTGCAACATTATCGAGTCCATCATGCTCAAAAACATTTTCGGCAAGGCCGGCGAACAAATCGTAATCGAATCTTTTTTGCGCGGCCAGGAGATTTCCATCATGGCCATCACCGACGGCAAGACCATTCTGCCGCTTTTGTCCAGCCAGGATCACAAGCAGGCATATGACGGCGACCAGGGTCCCAACACCGGTGGCATGGGCGCCTATTGCCCCACGAACTTCGTCAATGACGAGATAATGGAACATATCGAAGATTTCATCCTCAAACCCACTATCGCCGGTCTGCGCAACGAAAATATTACCTACCGCGGTGTTATCTATTGCGGTCTTATTCTAACCGAGAACGGCCCCAAGGTGCTGGAGTACAATTGCCGCTTCGGTGACCCCGAGACCCAGGCGGTTTTACCAATGCTGAAAAGCGACCTGGTGGAAATCATGACCGCCGTCACGGACAAAAAGTTAAGCAGTGTCCCGAAACTTGAATGGCGCCGCGGTTTTTCCGCTTGTGTGGTGATGACCTCACGGGGATATCCGGGGAAATATGAAACCGGCCACCAGATTTCCGGTTTGAAAAAATCCTGGACGAACGGGAATTTCGTTTTCCATGCCGGCACCCGCAAGGACAATAACAACTTTTACACTGCCGGTGGGCGGGTTCTGGGCGTAATCGGACTCAACAATAATCTGAAAAGCGCCATAAACAGCGCTTACAGTCTGGTAAAAAAGATAAAATACGAAGGAGCGACTTATCGCCGGGATATCGGTTTCCGGGCTTTTCAGCCGACCGAAACGGCAAACGTCGTTAATGATGGCTAAAGTACTTATTATAATCGGATCGAAATCCGATATGGAATACGCCGAGAAATGTCAAAGCCAGCTCAAAACCCTGGAGATTGACAGTGATATCGAGATATCCTCGGCTCATCGACATCCGACCAAAACAGCTGAGCTGACAGCCGGCGCCGAGAAGAAAGGCTATGAAGCCATTATTGCCATGGCCGGTCTGGCCGCGGCTCTGCCGGGTGTGGCTGCGGCTCATTCCCAGTTGCCGGTTATCGGCGTTCCTCTCCCGGCCGCCCTGGGCGGTATGGATTCGTTGTTGTCAATCGCCCAAATGCCCCCGGGTATTCCGGTGGCTACGGTCGGCATCGGCCTACCGGGCGCCAAAAACGCGGCGGTTTTGACGGCCCGTATCCTGGCTCTGAAACATCCCGATATCAAAAAAGCCCTGGAGGATTATCGAAAAACCCTGTAAACTTTTTTGAACAAACCGGTAATAAATTTGTATTAAAATGTAGGAAATTATATAAACTGATTGAAAGGAGATCAGATGGTAAAATCCAGTTATCTTAAGTCTATCTGCGCTTTATCCTTACTTTTATTCATTCTGGGAAGCCTGCCTTCTGTATCGCTTGCCGAGAACGACCCCGAAAAAGCCAAAGAAATGTACAATGAAGGTATTACAGCCGTAAAAGAAGGCAACAACGAAAAGGCTATCCTCTCCTATAAAACAGCCATTCAGCTCGACCCTGAATTTCTGGATGCCTATCTGAACCTGGGAGCGCTGTATTTCAAGGAAAAAATGTATGATGATGCTCAGGAAATGTTTAAAAAGGTCGTCGAAAAGGATTCTAAAAATATCGATGCTCTGGCCAATATGGGTCGGGTCGATTTCAAACTGAAACGATATCCCGAAGCGATAGAATCCTTCAATGCCGCGATCGCCCTCAATGCCAACCAGGCCGATTTGTACAAGGAACTGGCCAAAGCTTATTATTCCACCAACAAATATACCGAAGCTGCCGGCACACTGGAGAAAAGCCACGAACTCGGAGGTGGTGACGATTACACCTATTACCTGTTGGGTAAAAGCTATCAGAACCTTGAAAAGAACAACGAAGCGGTCGCCGCTTTGAAGAAAGCTCTCGAGCTCAACGGCGACAACGCCAACGCCAACTTCGCGCTTGGTCAGATTTACTTGAGTCAGGAAAAATTCGTCAATGCTGCCGGTGCGTTCAAAGCCGCCCATCAGTCGGACCCCAATAAATATCTGGCGATGTACAACTACGCGATTGCGGTGGAATCCAACGACCCGGAAGCGATCGATACCAACATCAAGAACTGGGAAGATTTCATCCGTCTGGCGAAAAAGAATCCGCGGGCTAAAACCGTACTGGCCCAGGCCGAACAGCACGTTAAGGAACTTAAGGACCGCAAGGAAAAACTGGATATCCAGTAATTCCGTCCAAGGCAAAAAAAAACCCTGACCTCGGTCAGGGTTTTTTTATGCCTGCGCCGGCCGGATTTTATTTGTCAAACTCTACGCGGTTGAACTCATCCCATTCCACCAGAATATCATCGCCGTCGTCCGCCGTGATGAAAATGCCCTTGTTGTCTTCATCGATATCGTTGGATTCTCTCAATGAGAAAGTTCGGCCGTCCCACAGCGTCACCTCAGCACCACGATACGATTGTTTCTGAATTTGCTTGATGTTTCCGAATTCGATATTGAAATCTATATCCCGGCTGTTGCCGTCGAGAATCTCCCAGGAATATTCCTCGTCGTTGTCCCAGCGAATCAGACCCTTATAGGAATCGCCGTCTTCCGTATAAACCGTTCCTTTCAGGGGATGCCCGCCGTCAAACCGGTCATAGCCGATTTTATTCGGCGCTTTGTCGAAATCCAGCCTATCGAAATCGTCCCACTCCACCTGGACATCGCCGAGATTGGGATCGGAAATGACGATCCCGCGGTTGTCGTCGTCGACATCGTTGGTGCCGCGCAAAATCATCTCATCGCCGCTTTTCAATATCACGCTGGCACCGCTGGAGCTGTAGCGTTCGATAGCCTGAATCTTGTCAAATTTAACTTTTCTCTTGCGGTTGTCATCGTTGCCGTCGAGCACGTCATCTTCAAAGAGTTCATCGATATCCCAGCAAACAAAACCGGAGAATTTCTCACCGCGCCGGGTCGTGAGCGTACCATAAAGACGTTCCCCGAAAACCGACGGATCCGTATCCGGAGCGGACATGAACTCGATACTCTCGATATCGTCCCAGACCAGTTCCATCTCTCCCTCGTCTTTATCCTCGATGACAATCTCCCGGATGCTGGTGCCGATATCAGTCGAGTTGTTTTCCAGTTCCACTTCCTCGCCCGATTTCAATATCAAAAGCACCGCGTCGTCATCTACCATTTCCATCTGCTTGATATGACCAAATCTGATGCCCGACTGGGCGCGGTCGGAATAGAAAATGTTGTCCTCGTCGGAATCGATAATCTGCATACCGAACAGTTTGATGGATTTGTGTCTTGAGCTATAATTCTTTCGCGATTCGCGGTCCATCTCACGTAAATTATTTTTGGATAATTCTTTATCACCGTTGAGGATATCCACCCAGCAACCTTCGTTCTTATCCCACCGAATCATTCCTTCCAGAATATCACCGTCAACCGTGGTTATCTTGCCGTAAAGTCGGTCACTGTTGTCAGCTTTCGCGTCTGTCGTCGCCAACAATACCATCCCGAGTAGCAACACGATTTTATAAAATTTCATTACTCCTCCGCAGTCATATATTTATATTTCTTCTTTTCTATCCCTTATTACGACCACGGGTAAAAAAGGTTACAATTTTTCTAACTAATTGAAGGAAAATGAAATAAAAATGTTATTTCAGCAGAACCATCTTCCTCACCAGAGATACCGCTTCCGTCCTCAGACGATAAAAATAAATACCCGAGGGAGCGTACCGACCGTTGTCAAACTGGCCGTTCCAGTCGACCGAGTATTGACCCGACGGCAGGGTGGCCGATATCAACGATACCACCAACTGACCCAGGATATTGTAGATTTCGAGATTGACGAACGATTTCTTTGAAATTTCGAAGTTGATTTTTGTCTGCAGATTGAAAGGATTGGGGAAATTCTGAGCGAGCGTAAACCGGGCGGGAAGGGTTTCGGGATCAGTGACGACCACACCGGTGGTCACGCCTCCCTGAATTTCGCCCGGAACTATCACCGGCATAATCTGATTTCCGGAAATATCCTCGATATACACACCGACTGTATCGATTACGGCGGTATCGATAACACAAGTAAATGTACTCAACCGGGATGTGAAAAACATCTCAGCCATTAAATAGTTACCGGCCGCCAGGGCACTGTCTGTCTCGTTGCGCCGGGCTTGAAGCAACACCACCCCTTGTCCGGTGTCGATTACACTTATGAAATCAAAATAATCAGGCAGATGGCACACCAGCGAATCTACTGTCAGCGCCGCCGAGTCATAACGGAACGGCAGCGATATTTTGTCCAGAGCATTAACCACTGTCAAATCAATCGGCAGGATGGCGGCATCGCCGCTGTCAGCCTGGACATGGCCGAAAGTGACCGTATCGTAGCGGTTAAAATCAAGCTCAAGCGGTACCGTCACCGCGATATTGAACGAGGAGCTGTCGAAGACCGTCAGGCTGGCGTGGTACAAACCCGGGGCCAGATAAGCGGTGTCGAAATGGAACCAGACCGTGTCCCCGGACAAGCCCGAAGTCGGGTCGAGTATTAGCCAGTCGACCGATGAAAGCGCGTGCCAGCTCAACAGCCCGACACCTTCATTATAAACCACCATGAAGGTATCCAGGTTTTCAGGGTAAGCGCTCTGCAGAGCAAACGAGTCCGGCTCCAGCGCCAGAAACGGCATATTGTCGACAACCTCGAGCACAACCGGTACCGTATCGGGCGAGTTCATAGTACCCTCAGCGGTAAAAACGATTTCAGCCGTATAGTTCCCGGCCGAGAGGGATAAAGCTGAGACGGTCACCATTACAGAATCACCGGCATCGCCAGTCTCGGGCGAGAGCGTCAACCATGACGCGGTATCTGCCGCCGTCCAGGAAAATTGTCCGCTGCCGACATTGTTGACCGTCATGGTTTGCCGGTACAGTTCGTCTCTCGTCGCGTACGCCCGGAATCCGAGACTGTCCGCCGAGAGCGACATGATGGGTGCGGTAACATCGAGCCGGACAGAAACCGTCACGGAGGAATCTCTCGATTCGGTATCGACCAGTCTCAGTGACCCGTAATAAGTTCCGTAAGACAGGGTTTCGGCGGCTATAGACACGCTCAGCGTTTCGGGGGTTGTTCCCCCCGACGGCGTCATGGCGAGCCAGGGATGCGAGGTTGAAACCGTGAAAGGCAGTGGGTTGTACCCGGCATGGTTTACGACCAGAGCCTGCGTCGAAGGTGGCGCACCGCCGTACTCTATCTGGAACTGAAGCGCCTGGGGCGTCGGGATGAGCGACGGTTCGTTGTAGGTGGTTATCGAGGCATAGATATCATAATTGCCGTTTCTTTTATCCGTCCAGGCGACATATCGTTTGCGCCCGTCGAGACTGACGGCGGGCTGAAGCTGGGCGCTGTCGGCTTCTTCGTTGACCTGAAAGTTTCTCCCCTGCAACTTGTCGGCGTAATCGATCATCTGCCCGGTCAGGTCCCAGGACGATCCGGTGGAATCAGACCAGATAATCGCGAGGTTACCCATGCAGTCGGCGGCCACCGCCGGTTCACGTTGCGCCCGAAGGCTGCCGTCAGTGTTGAGTCGGGTATCATCATAGAGAGCCGTAAGTGAAGTGTCGAATTTGCGGTAGTAAATATCCGGATTGGCCGGGTAGTCACCATTACGCCAGTCCACCCACACGACAGTGAAATGAATGCCGCCATCGGCGGCAACAGCCGGGAAAGCCTGCCGCTTGGCGGTAGTATCGGAATTGACCTTCAAATTATCGGCGAGCGGCGCCCCCAGCGAATCGAAAAGTTGAACATAAATATCGTCGTCGTTCATCCGGTTGTCGTACCAGGTTACCACGAACCAGCCCTCGGCCGAGTACGATACCCGCGGAGCGTGCTGCTGGGCGTAACTAGCGTCGTCGTTAATTTTAAAATTGGTTCCGACCAGGTTGCCGTTGGCGGCAATAAGTTGACCGTAAACATCCCAGTCGCCGTTGCGGTAATCGGCCCAGACCACAACCCCGTTGCCCCACATCGAGAGAGCGATATCGGGCGACTCAATCAGTGAGTCCGGCCACTCGGTGGTCAGATTGCGATTGACGCCGATTTTTGACCCGGCGGTATCGTAACGCTGAAAATAAACATCGGGCCCAAACGGGTACGACCCATCGCGGTAGTCCTTCCACACGGAAGAGAACTGCCCGGAAAGGTCAACAGCCAAAGCTGGTTCGCTCTGGTAAAAGCTGCCGGCGTCATCATTGATTTTAATATTGCTACCGACCGGATTGCCGTCAGTGTTATATTTCTGGAGATATATATCGTTGTTACCTGCCCGCTTATCGATCCACGCGACAAGGAACGTACCATCGCCGGCCACGGCAATGCGGGGATTGCTTTGCTGGGCGACGCCCCCGTCATCGTTGACGATAAAATCGCTCCTATCGGCTCGTGCGGTAGCGCCGGTGGCAAGACTGATCGAGACAACCAGCAGAATTTTTATAAAGTCACGCCGTTTCACACTGTCATTATATGCAATAAAAATGCCCGCTTTAAACGGCGGGCAATAATTATTTCACACAAACAGTAAGCTATTATCGTAAATTAAGTTCCGGAAAGCCCGAGAGCTTTCCGGATATCAATATCATCTAATATATCAAGGTGGAGGGGAAATATCTTCCTGAATGAGAGGAGATTATTTCCTCAGTTACATTCTACCTATTTTTCTTCTTATGACGGTCAGCGCGTCTGCGTTTTTTGCGTTTGTGAGTTTTAATTTTATGACGTTTACGTTTTTTTCCGCTGGGCATTAATCCTCCACTTCAATACCTAAATCATATTGCAAGTTTTGTAATCATGTTTTTAAACTCATTTGAGGGTTTAAAAACGGGAACTTTACGGTCAGGGACGGGAACCACTTCACCCGTACGCGGGTTACGTGCTTTTCTGGCTTTACGCAGTTTAATCTTAAACGTCCCGAAACCGCGAATTTCGATATTGTGTCCACTCTCCACCGACTTCTTTATGGTGTCAAGGAATGAATCCACCACAACAGCAACGTCTGTTCTAGTAAGACCTGTTTTTTCGGCGACTTTCTCGACTAAATCAGCTTTAGTCACAGCATCCTCCCTAAACTTTATATGGCGTTAATTTCAATTTCTTCTTCTAATATATATATAAAAGTAACTTAACTAATATATACGACCCCAATTCTTGTTAAGCCCTTGGGTTACAAAAGATAATAAATTTAAAACGGAAAAAAAAGGAAAATTCTTAAAATGTCCAGAAATTTTTGTATTTTTTTAAAAAAATATTTCCATAATTCACTGGTAGAGATAGAGTAACTGCGGTCCGGCAAACGAATTCTCAACTTTTTGGTCAATATTCTTCAAAAAAGCCCCAAATAAGTCAAAAATTGTCGCTCTTTCCCGTTTGTAGGGCCGTACAATATGCGGTTTTTCACCGAGTTCAGCCAGTTCCGCCGCCAGTTCTACCGCTTCATTAAGCCCCCCGAGGGTATCGACCAGACCGAGATTATAAGCCTGAAGACCCGTGAAAATCGAACCGTCGGCCAGCGAATAAACATCTTCCTTGGTCATCTGGCGGCCGTTGGCGACGACTTCGACAAATTGTTCATATGTATCCATAACCACTGACTGCAACATCAGCTCTTCCTTGTCGGTCATTTCCTTGACTGGCGAACCGACGTCCTTCAACTCGCCTGATTTCACTGTCTCCATTCCCAGACCGACCTTATCGAACAGACCGTAATAAGTATAGAACTGCATGATGACCCCGATTGACCCGGTGATTGTGCCGGGATTCGCGACAATCCGATCGGCGGCGCAGGAAATTAAATAGCCACCTGATGCCGCCACCGAAGCCATCGAAACCACCACCGGTTTTTCATTGCGAAGTCGCTGAATGGCATCATAAATTTCCTGGGAGATAGCCACTCCGCCGCCGGGGGAATTGACGTGGATAACCACCGCTTTAATCGAGGAATTTTCAGCCCAGCTGTCCATCTGCTCGATAGCCTCACGACCACTGGTCTCTTCGATTATGCCGGAAATCTCGATTACACCGACATTACCACCCAGCCCGGAGAGGCCGATTTCCCCGCCGCCGGACATCAGCCCGACAAATACCAGTCCGAAAAACCCGAAGGCGAATAGAAAACTGACGATGATGATAATCGTTATTATGACATCTCTTTTTTTTGCCATAGACCTGCCGTCAATCCAGATAAATTTTTAAGTTTTCCCCGACATTGAGGTTATCCGGGTCGGTCTTGCCGTTGGACGCCAGGATTCTGGAAATCGAGGTTCGGTATCTCTGAGCGATCCGGCTCAGGGTATCGCCCCGACGGACCTTATAAATCACGTAATTCTTTTCGCTGTCGCCTTCGATCGTAAGAACCTGACCGGGATAAATACGGCTGGAGCGGCCCAGACCGTTCATACGGCGAATATTGCTGGTGGTGGTGCCGAACCGGCGCGCCAGATCCCAGAGAGTATCGCCGACGCGTACCGTGTATTTCGAGGACCCTCCGCCGGAATTGCTCGATGAATTTTTCGCCGAGGAAGCGACGTTATCTTTTGAGGCATAAGTCATAGGTGTGGACTGGTTCTTCTCTTTCAACTTCGTAGCGCTGGAAGGAATTTTTAGTTTCTGACCGACATAAATTCGCGAGCCGCGTTCGATATAATTGACCCGCCGCAAGTCATCGACCGAAGTCCCGAAAGCCCTGGCGATATCCCACATAGTATCACCGGAGCGGACCACGTAAAGCGACTTTGAAGTTACGTATTCCCGGTTTTCCCTCGGTTTACTGTCATAATCCCGGTCGAGCGGGACCGGTACGATCAAGCTCTTGCCGGCGTATATCTTAGAGCGGTGGCTCAGGTTGTTCGCGGCGAATATAGCGTACTGCGACACGCCGTAACGGGCCGCAATCGTACTGATCGTCTCCCCTCGCCGGATTTGATGTTTCACCCAGCTGGTTTCTTTCGGGGAGGGCATTCCGTCAAGCGAAGCCAGGAATTTTTCCTTTTTACCGACCGGAATTTTCAGTTTGTATTTTTTATAGTTAGGCGGTGTATAGCCCCGCAGGATTTCCGGATTGAGCTCTTTCAATTCCTCGTAGCTGCAACCGATTTCACGGGCGACCACTTTCAAATCGAGACAACGGTCAATAGCCACCTCGTCCCACCGTAACTCGTCTTCATATTCGATATCGGTAAAACCGTACTTCTCGGGTTCCTTGGCGATAATGGTGGCGGCGTAGATAAGCGGCACATAGTCCATGGTCTGCCGTTTCAAACGCATTTCCCAGAAGTCGACTGTCTTTTGCTGCTTGATAGTCTTGTTGACCCGTCCCGGTCCGCCGTTATAGGCGGCCATCGCCAGATCCCAGGAACCGAACTGTTTGTAGAGGTCCCGCAGGAAACGGGCGGCGGCATCGGTCGCCTTCTCCGGGTCCTTGCGCTCGTCAATCCACCAGTCACGGTCGAGACCGTAGAGCCGACCGGTCGAGGAAATAAACTGCCAGAGACCCATTGCCCGCGCCCAGGAATAGGCGTTGGGATTGTAACCCGATTCCACCAGCGACAGATACATCAAATCCTCGGGCAAACCATATTGCCGCAGGATTCTCAAGTACAGGGGTTTGTACCTGGTGGACCGTCCCAGCCATTTGGTGAAAGCATCGCGGGCCACGGTCTGGAAATAGATAATCGATTTCTTGACCCGGTCGTTCATGACCACCGGCAAATCGTATTTGACCGGCTCGTTAGCTTCACCGAACACCTGCAGTGAATCCGCCCCGAGCTTGCGTTCCAGGTCGTGGAACCGCTCCAAAAGCACCGACGGCGTGACGTCGTTTTCCAGCTGTCCTAAAGAGCGCAGGGTCACCCGGTAATCGGAAACGACGTTATCCATGATTTTATTGTATTTGACCGCTTCCGGGGTAGATACCGAATCGCTCTCGACATCGAGATTAGCCATAATCTTGAGACATTTATCGAAATAATACTGAGCCTCTTCCCAGCTGGCTTCGCGATTGGCGATCACGCCCATGGTATAATATTCCTCGGCCAGATCGAAAAGGCGCCAGATATCGTCATCCACCGCCGAGGCGGAGTCTTCGTCATCGACGTGAATATAATATTGGTCATAGTCGCCCGGATTCTCCGTCAGGCTGTCGAACTGGTTTTCCTCGAGGGAATCGATTGACCGGTGGGCATCCTCGACCTGTTTGGTGCGGCTGAAAATATTGTCGTCAACCGCATCCTTACTGTTGCCGGTATTCTTCTCCCGGATGGTGGAACTGTCCTGGTCCTTTTCGCCGGTCGGTTCCGAAGCGAAAACATCAACCACGAGAATCGTATCTTTTATGGAATCAACATCCGGCGGTTGCCCGTATATACGGGGCGAAGACATGGACTTACTGCCGGCACAACCGGCAACTGACAGAATAAAAATAAGTGAGACAAAGAATAAAAAGGCACTTCCGTAAGTGGATAGCTTACTTTCTTTAATCATCCGTGACATCCTGTAATTATAAAAATAATAATCAAAACGTTATCTATCTAAATATCGGAACAAGTATCCAAACGCTTGACCGTAAAATAGTATAACCCCATGTTATATAATAAAGAGCTTAAAATAGTGTCAAGTTTTTTCAGGGTTGTGATCATTTTGGCCATATCTGCCGTATCAAAGTTTTTTTAAGGTTGTCCTTTTCGGTAAAAAACCGGCAATCCTTTTGTTTGCGAAACCAGGTCATCTGCCGTTTGGCATAACGCCGGGTATTTTGTTTTATTAATAATACGGCTTCCTCGAGAGATAAGTTCCCCTCGATATAATCCAGCAGCTCATTATAGCCGATTACGTTGGCTTTACGGACATTTTCGGTCAGACCCCGGCTGACCAGATCCCGAATTTCCTCAAGCCAGCCTGCCTCCAGCATCAGGTCCACCCTTTTATTGATTATCTCATACAGCTTCTCCCGTTCCGGGGTCAGGCAGAAATAAATAAAATCGTATTCGCTTTGTCGATAGGTTCCGGTGACTACCAATTCCGATTTGGTTTTACCGGTCAGGTAATAAATTTCAAGAGCGCGGATTATTCTTTTCCTGTTGTGCGGATGTATCCGGGCCGCCTCAAGCGGGTCGATATTTTCCAGCTGTTCGTACATCGCAACCGCGCCCATGTCGTCCATTTCTTTTTCCAGCCTGTCACGGATAGCCATATCGTCGTTTTCAATCTCGACCACTCCCTCGCTGAGCGCCCGCATATAAAGGCCAGTGCCGCCCACCACAACCGGACAGCGTCCCGACTCGAGAATCTCCCGGATAGCCCGGTTGGCGTCGGTGATAAACCGGAAAGCGCTGTATCGTTCCCCCGGCTCGATTATATCGACCAGGCGGGTTGGGACCCGAGTTTTTTCCTTTGCCGTAGGCTTGGCGGTGCCGATATCGAGATACTTGATGATTTGCCGGGAGTCGGCGGACACTATTTCGATGGGATGACTTTCAGCCAGTTCGAGCGCCACCGAGGTTTTTCCCGACGCTGTAGGACCGCAGATTATGGGTATGACCTGATTATCAACCACGTCCGAACTGCCTGTCTAAATCCTCACGACTCATTTTGATGAAAGTCGGACGGCCGTGCGGGCAAGTATAGCGGTTTTCGCAGTGAAACAGACGCCTGATAAGTCCCAACGCTTCTTCATCGGTAATGCGGTCACCGGCCATAATCGCCCCCCGGCAGGCAATCGATTCCGCCATGGCTTTTTTCATGTCGAAACCGGCCTTCTGGTACGAAGCCAGGTCATCGAGAATATGAAAGATAACTTTTTCAGGGGATTTTTTCGCGAGCACCGTCGGCACGGCCTCGATATTTATCATCTGTCCCCCGAAATGGGATACGGTAAACCCGGAGTTATTCAAGAGGTCCACGGATTCGTCGAACACTGCCAGCATGGTCGGACTGAGCTCGACCTGAACCGGAAACAACAACTGCTGACCGACCACACTGCGCGCCTCGACCTGACGGGAGGTTTCCTCGTAAAGCACCCGCTCGTGCGCGGCGTGCTGATCAACGATAAAGAGGTTCTCCCCTGTTTTGAACAACAGATACAGGTCCGCGAATTTCCCGATCAAGCGTACGCCGTCACTGTCGGCCAGGGCGGATTCGATATCCTCGACCCGGGCGGTTTCGGGTGTGGCGGCAGGTCCCTTAACCGGCGGCTCCGCATGCGGCGGGTTCTCGATTATCTCCCCGGTGGTCGTGTCCACGCGGACAATACTTCGTTCCAGCGAGGCGTCGTTGAGAGTTCCGGGGTTATAAAGCTCTTTCAGGAAATCCTTATTGACGTTGAAATGACCCATCACACCCGGAATCACAGGCGACTTTGACGACGGTTTCCCGGACGCCGGGAATTGGGGGGTGTAACCTTCCGGTCCGGCGGCTTGCCTGTACGAAGGAATAACATTGTCCTGCCGCAGGGATTCCTTGACCAGCCGATGCACAGCATTGTATATCTGGCGATCGCGGAAAAGTTTTATCTCGGTTTTCGAGGGGTGGACATTGACATCGATTTCGTCGGGCCGCACTGTCAAAAGCAACGCACCGATGGGGTAATTACCCCGGGGGAGCATCTCGCCATAACCGGACATAAAGGCATGAGCGATTGACGCCGAGTAGATGAAACGGCCGTTGATGAAAATATACTGACCAAGACGGTTACTCTGGGCGGCGTCCGGTTTGCCTATCACACCCTCGATTTTCACTTCCTCGGTCTCGCCCTCGATATAGATAAACTCCTTGCCGGGGTTCAGCAGGGGGTTGACCCGGTCCTTTAGAGAACCGCCCGCAGGCAACGAGAAAATATTACGGCCGTTGAGCGTATAAGAAAAGCCGACCCCGAATCGCCCGATCGCCAACGCGGTAACGAGACGCGAGATATGCCGTGTCTCGGTAGCTTCGGACTTGAGGAATTTCCGCCGGGCGGGCGTGTTGAAGAACAAATCCTCAACCTCGACCGCCGTTCCCGGCGGCGCCGCCACCGGCTGTTTTGACTGAAGCACCCCGCCTTCATATCTTATCTCCATCGCGATCTCGGCTTCGGGCGGTCGCGATACCATCCGTACCCTGGCAACTGAAGCAACCGATGGTAGAGCTTCACCGCGAAAACCGTACGACACCAGCGATTCGAGGTCGCTGAAGTTGTATATTTTCGAAGTGGCGTGGCGGGAAAACGCAACTTCAATTTGCTCGGCGCCGATACCGCAACCGTTGTCGATAATCTTGATCAGTTTCGAACCGGATTTCTCGATGATTATCTCGATACGGTCAGCCCCGGCATCGAGTGAATTCTCGACCAGTTCCTTGACAACCGCGGCCGGGCGTTCGATTACCTCGCCAGCGGCGATTTTGTTTATCAGGCGCTCCGGCAGGGGACGTATCCAGCGGGTGTTTGTTTGTGATTTGTCCACCAATTACTCCAAATCCTCTTTCAATTTCCGTAAAAACTCAAAAGCCTGTACCGGCGTCATGTTGTCCAGGTCCGCGTCCCGGAGCGTCTGCTCGATTTTCGAGGGCTGCGGGTCGAACAAAGTCGGCTGGAACTTCTCCTTGTACAGTCCTTTCCCCAGTTCGCTCTGGTTGAACTTGCCGGATTCCAGAAGTTTCAGAATTTGTTTTGCCCGGCTCAACGTCGCCCGCGGCAGGCCGGCCAGCCGGGCAACCTCGATCCCGTAGGAATCATCGCATCCTCCGGGTATTATCTTATGCAGAAAGATTACCTTATCTTCCCATTTTTTCACCGCCACCTGGAAATTCTGCACCCGCTCGTACAGACCGGCCATCGAAGTCAACTCATGGTAATGCGTGGCGAAAATCGTCCGCGCCTTGAGCTGCTCGTTGATATATTCCACCACCGACCAGGCCACCGACAGACCGTCGAAGGTTGATGTTCCCCGGCCGACTTCATCAAGAAGGACGAGCGAACGGTCCGTCGCGTTGTTCATAATGTTGGCTGTCTCGACCATTTCCACAAGGAAAGTCGATTGGCCGCGGGCGATATTGTCGAGCGCCCCGACCCGGGTGAAAACCCGGTCGACCAGACCGATTTCAGCCTTATCGGCGGGGACATACGAGCCAATTTGGGCCAGGATAACGATCAGGCCGGTCTGGCGAAGATAGGTCGATTTGCCCGACATGTTCGGCCCGGTCAAAACGACGATACTCCTGGCATCGACGCCTAATTCGACATCGTTGGCCACAAACGACCCGGCCGGGAGAACGTCCTCGATTACCGGATGCCGACCGTTCTTGATGACCAGCCGGGTATCGTCGAAAAATTCCGGCCGGCAGTAATTCTTTTGAACCGCGAGCTCGGCCAGCGCCGCCGCCAGGTCAGTTTCGGCCAACAGGTCGGCGGTCGCAAGAA
Source organism: Candidatus Zixiibacteriota bacterium (assembly GCA_049324195.1). Classification (GTDB taxonomy): domain Bacteria; phylum Zixibacteria; class MSB-5A5; order GN15; family FEB-12; genus JAFGNW01. Next base: position 17,892 of record JBMOKZ010000410.1, read on the forward strand.
TCTCGGCGATATGCAGGTTCAGATAATCGAGAAGTTCCTCATAAAGCTCCTGTTCGAGTTTGAAAATCTTCTCCTCGGCGGCCAGAATCAGCTCTTCTTTCTCTTTCAACTCCGGGGTGATATAGCGTTCGGCATTGACGAGCGTCTGCTTACGGATATATTCCTCGGGAACCAGTCTGGCGTTGGCCCGGGTGATTTCGATATAATACCCGAAAACCTTGTTGAACCCGACCTTGAGAGTGCTGATGCCGGTGCGCTCGCGTTCCTTTTGCTGCAGCGAGCCGATATACAGCCGGGCTTCCCTGATGGAATCGTTCAGGGTATCGAGTTTGTCCGAATAACCCCGGTTGAAAATATGTCCCTTGTTGATGGTCAGGGGCGGCTCCTCGGTCAGGGCGGCGTTGATGCGTTCAATCACTTCGCCGTTGTCCGGTAGCGAAGAATAGATTTTCGTCAAAAGCGGGCTGTAAGCTTGCGTCAGCTTTTTCTTAATTTCGTTTGCTACCGTCAGGGCATCCCGGATGCCGGCCATCTGGCGCGGATTGAGCTTGCCGATACCGAGCCGCCCGGCGAACCGTTCTAGGTCGGGCAGTTTTTTGGTAGCCTCGCGCACCTGATAGCACAGCTCCCGGTTTTTGACCAGTTCGGCCACTCCGGTCAGGCGGAGCTGGATCGGGGTGACGGTCTTGAACGGCCGCAGCAGATTTTCCTTGAGGCGGCGCGCCCCGGCCGCGGTGTGACAGAAATTTATGGTCGCAAACAAGCTGTTTTCATCCGTCGCGGTGTCGATATTTTTAACCAGTTCCAGATTGCGGACGGAATTGTAGTCGAGCGCCATGTATTCGCAGTTGTCGATGCGGTTGAGCTTCTTGATATGCGCCAGCTTGTCGTGATAATTTTCTTTCAGGTACCGGAAAACGGCTCCTGCGGCGGTCACCGCCAGGCGGCTGTCAGCCAGCCCGAAGCCCTCGAGCGTCGCCGTCCCGAAATGCTGATTGAGCTCGCGCTGAGCTGTTTTCAAATCGAAATTCCACGCTCCGAATCCGGTCATACGGCTCTCGCGCGGGTTCAGCCCCATTTGTTCGGGCAGGTTATCGCCGTTTTCATCGACGGGATAAATTATCTCCGAAGGCTCGGCGATACGCAGGCGTTCGACTATGTCATCCACCGGACCCTCATCGACCTGAAACGAACCGGTCGCCAAATCCAGAAGGGCCAGACCCATCTGATTTTTACCATGAGACACGACCGCCGCCAATGTCCGACTGGTGCGCCCGGTCTCGGATCCTTCGATAATCGCCGTACCCGGGGTGAGAATTTCCACGATTTCCCGTTTGACCAGACCCTTGGCCAGTTTGGGGTCCTCGACCTGCTCGACCACCACCACCTTCTCCCCCTTCTCAATCAGGCGGGCCAGATAACGGTCGGCGGCATGGTATGGCACGCCGGCAAGCGGCACTTTTTCGCTGTTGCCGTGCGAACGCGACGTCAGGGCAATACCCAGTATCGGGGCCGCCTTGATGGCGTCGTCACCGAACATCTCGTAAAAATCACCCATGCGGAAAAATAGAATTTTATCGGGATGCTTTTCTTTGATGGCGTAATACTGACGCATCAGGGGGGTGAAATTGTTTTCTTTACCGGACCCCTTGCTCATCGGGCCACTACCTGAAAAACCTCACCGGTGGCGGCCTCAAGCTGCGCCTTGAACCGGCTGGCCTCGTCATAGCTGCTGAACCGGCCGATATACACCACCTGATATTTTACTCCGGAGATGGTTTTGGTCTGGATATCGGTTTTATGGTCGTACTTATCAAATCGTTTTGCCATACTTCGGGCGTTGTCTTTTTCGGAAAACACGCCCAGTTTGACCGAATAGAAAGTTCCGGTGATTTTCTCGGCGGCGTTGCTTTCCGAGCCGCGTGAGGAAATGCCGCCGATTTTTTCGATTAAAGCGTCAAGCCCGACCGCCGAAGGATAGGCTTCGCGGAATATATTATAATAAAAAACGGCGTCATCGGTATTCTTGCGGGCGATGGCGTCCTCGGTTAAAAGGTACAGCGCCTGCGGTGCCCCGGGACCTTTTTTCTCACGGGAAAGTTCCTTCAAAACTTTTTGCGCCCCAATATGTTTATCGTTGGCCTTTAACACCCGGGCCTTGTCCACCAAACCCTCCTGGCAGTCGGTGTTGTCGAGGGTTTCCATCAGATACCGGTCCGCCTGTTTCAGGGCAGCATCATACCGTCCGTTCATCTGGTCGATCATCACCGAAAACCTCAGAAAATCTTTCCGGTACCGCCCCGATTCCCAGCGCGTGAAGTAATTGTTGACGATTTCGGTCAGCGAGTCGCTGGAGCCGTTCACGAAATGATAGCAGGCCAGATGATAATATATTTCTTCCTGATAAATTGCCGCGACGGAGGCTCGAAGGGCGGCTTTCATCAAATCGGCCGCTTTGTGGGCATCCGGCTCGATTAGCGACTGGAAGAACAACACGTCGCCATCGCGCGACGCCGCTGTGGCCAACCGCGACAGGGAGTCGGCTGCCTCTTTCAGGCGTCCTTCCATAATAAGCGAATAAACGTTATCGGCAAAAGCGGGGACCGCCAGCGACAGGAAAATTATGACGAGGACGAGTATTTTCATAAATATTCATAAGGTTTAAAAAAACTTTGACGATTTTAAACGGGCGCGGTTTTGGCTGTTTTCTCGAGTGACGCTTCTTTTTGTTTTTCCCAGCGGCGCTCCAGAGTGCGAAATAAAATATCGATTTTCTTGCGGTCGCCCTTATCCAGATAAATCCTGGTCAGTTCAATAACAGTGGCATAATCGTCGGGGTGGTCGTCCAAAACCTGCTCCAGTAGTTCGCGAGCCAGGTCAAGGTCGCCCTTCTTTTCGTAGAACTCAGCAAGGGTTCGCCGGGCTTCGATATTACGCGGCGAATGTTCCATGATATTGTGGCAGATTTCCATGATATCGCCGAACCGCCCCAGCTCGAACAGGGTCTTCTTGAGCCGTTCGATCACCCGGTGCGCCTGGTCAGGCACGGAGGCGATCAGTTTATTCCAGAAGTTAATGGCGTCTTCGAGCCGCTTCTCTTCGTAATAGGAATCGCCGATAGCCAGATAGGCGGGGACATACGAGGGATCCAATCCAATCGCTTCTTTATAAAAAATACGGGCTTTGTGATATTCACGCTGCTTATATAGCTGCTCGCCTTTTTTAAATTTAAAACGGGCCAGGGGTTTTTTGGACTTGGTTGATTCCAGTTTCAAAAGCTGCACCGCCGTTTCATAGGCATCGTCCCATTTCTGCCCCTGTTCCTGGATTTTCAACAGATTGGTGTAAGCCCAGTGATTCTTGCCATCGAGATCAATCAGTTCTTTGAGGGCGTCCTCGGCCGTCTTCAATTCGTTCATTGCCAGATAATCCGACGCCAGATGATAAAGGATATCGAGTTTATCTTGAAGCGACAGGTCGGAACGAAGAGTTAAATTTTTATGCACCTGCAATGCCCGGTCGGGTTTATTATGCTCGCGCAGAATCTGACCCAGGCGCAAGTAGGCGTCGATATTGTTCGGGTCCTCGGTAACCACCTGCCGAAGTTTGGAGAACGCGGCTTCCTGCCGACTGTTGAGCAAATCTTTCAGGGCGGAGAGATAGATAGTGGAGGTCTTTTTTTCCGGGGTCATGAAGAACCGGTCATAAATGAAGTAAAACGAGATGGCGCCAAAAATCAGGACCAGTAAAATCAATATAAAGTCAAACATCATTTCAATCCTTATTAAAAACGGACTTATGCGCCGTGTTCGGGTTGTCGGCGTCTTTAATGAGATCCGCCGATTCGTCGATGGGTCGGTTGCGCAAAATAGCCAGTTCGGACTCCAGGGCTTTAATTTTCCGGAAAGCCGCCCTGACATTAACCGACTGTTTGATGAAGTTGGTAATAAAAAGAAATATCGAGAGCAGGGCGCCACTTACAAAAGACCAGAAAACCACGGTTAAAAGCGGAACATCCGCCCGGTCTTCAAAAAAAGGCATCAGGTTGATGTCGATCGTCTGAGTCAGGTTATTGAAAGCGAAAAAGACCATGCCCAGAATCAAAAGCAGTATTAAAACCGCCCATATAGCCCACATAGGCCCTCCATATTTAAAGGATAAGTCAGCAAGTTAAAATAAAAAGCTCTTTGGCTCCGGTCAATAATAAAAAAAGGCCGGCAGAACCGGCCTTTCAAATCCACCCCGGATTATTCCATCCATCTCATGGTATTTATCATTCCGATCATTTCGTTGAAAATCGAATCGAAATATTGATATTCACAAATCATATAGAACAATACGATGGTGTTGCCGTTTTTGGTGGCCACAATGGCGCCGCCGTAGGAACCGTAAACGCGCTTACCGCCGGCGGCCGAAGCGCTGGTGGCGACTTCCTTCATGTATTTGGCCTGGCCGAGCCATTGCACCCCCTTCAGCTCGTTCTCGACCGTCCCCAGCGACACCGGTTTCCGTCCCTTGGGAATCAATTCCTGTTCGGAAAGAATTTCGAATTGTTTTAAAATCTCTTTTTTCTGGTCGGTTTTGTAAGTTTCGCTCACCAGAGAATCGATGAAAGTCAAAGTGGGCATGCTCGAAGTATCGGCGAAAACGACTATGCGCGGCACCTGAGTATAATCCGGAGCATCGGCATAGTCCATCGGAATATCGTATTTCTTTCGAACACAAACAACCCGGTCGTTATCTTTTTCCTTGTTGATATTCGAGGACCATTCATCATTTATTTGGAACTGGAAATTATAGGCAGCATCCGTATAGACCCCGTCTTGATCAACTTCGCCGGCCATTTTAATCTTCCGCCGGGCATCCGCAACGTCAGGAATAATAAGGATTAAAGCTGTCAAAATAATTATTAGTTTCTTCATAATTCCTCCTAACAACCAGCATTACTTCTCTTTTATAGTTTTAACATTATACCCGTAATAATCAAGGATTAATTCATTTTTTTTCGTTAAATGATGGTCTTAAAACAACACCCTAACCAACCGAACAGACTTAATTACATAAACTTAGGTATAGAATAAACGAGAAAATTAAAGTAAAGCAACTAAAATCAACCGGCTGGAGGAATTACCGCTCGAAACCTATTTTCCTTTTGGTTTTCACGGCGATATAATCTGCGGCGTTGATGAAATCGAAATCGCTTAACAGACGTTCCAGTTTGTACTTGAAAAGAGAAGTGGAACCGTAGGTCCGAAATTTCTGCACTGGTGTCAGGTTTTGGATTCGGGGCAAGTCCGGGTCGATTTCCCAGGGATGCAGATAAATCATTACCGGCTGCCCGGTCTTATTCAGTTTTCGAATCATCATCTTCATGTACCAGTAGGGAGAATGGCGCAGATAACCGCCGCCGGAGACAGGGATATTTTTGCCGAAAATACGGAGAGTCGAGGACGGAATCTCATACAGAAAATTACCGTTATCGAAAGACATCTTGAACATCTGGCGCGGCCCGGAAGGCATCCCGTACAGGTCATGCTTGATGGGGAAAATGGAACTGTCATAAGTAAAACCCATTTCCGCCAGAATCTCGAAAGCCCACGGGGTATCGGCGCTGAGAGACCAGCTCGGCGCCCGGTAGCCCATCGGCCGGATATCCACCGCCTTCACGATCGCCGCGACCGCCCGTTCGGTATCCTCGCGAAACTCTTCCGGTCCCATTTTGTCGACACGCACGTGCTGATAACTGTGACAGCCGATTTCATGGCCATAATCGCTGATTTCCCGGATTAGTTCGGGATAACGCTCGGCTATCCAGCCAAGCACGAACCAGGTCGCGCGAACGTCTTTTTTGTGAAAAAGCTCCAGCAGACGATGACAGTTTTTTACCACGGTTGAGGGTAGCTGCGGCCATTCGCCGACATCGTAACGCCCCGTCAAAATTTCGACCACGAACCATTCTTCGAGATCGACCGTCAAAATATTAAGGTTATTGCTCATGAGAGGTTTAATAAAAAACGCGACTTTATTCCGGTTTCGGTGAAATCTTATCCTGAGTCGGATCGTTTCTTTTCTTTTTATCCGGCGTCGAATTCCCGTGAGGCGATTTCATCCGGTCATCCTTACCTGACAGGCCGGGAGGTTTTTGCTCGTAATGATAACCGTAATACGAATAATCGTAATAATAAGGCAGACTTCCACTCATATTGTTCAGAACAACACCCAGCAGTTTGAAATGATTGGTCTTGAGAATATCGACCGCCCGCTTCACCACCTCGCGCTGGGTTTCTCCAGCCTTGATGACCAGGACCACCCCGTCGACTTCGTTGGCCACGAACAGGGGGTCGGAGACGGGAATGATAGGGGCGGAATCGATGATTATCTGGTCGTAATAGAATTTCATTTCCTCGATCAGGCGGCCGATCGCCGGGCCGTTGAAAACCTCGGCCGGATGCGCACTTATTTTCCCGGCGGTGATGACGTCGAGATTGTCCAGGCTGGTTTTCTTGATAACACTCTTGGCCGCGGCTTCATCCGCTAGAATCTCGTGCAGACCCAGCTGACGCTCCAGTTTGAACAGCTGATGAATAACCGGACGCCGCAGGTCGCTGTCGATAATTACGGTCTTGAGCCCTTTCTTGGCCGCCGTAATCGCCAGCAGCGAGGTAATGGTGGACTTCCCCTCGGAAAGCATCGACGACGTAACCATGACAGCCTTCATCTCGCCATCCTTTTCACTTTCCTGAAGGTTGTAAAGAAGCCTTCGGAACTCGGCGGCGAAAGCCGTTTCCAGACTGAAATAATCGATGATGGATATCTCGTTGTGCGTCACGGGGACTACCCTTTCTCGGATATTTTTTTCAGAACCAGGTTCATATCTTCATAAATGCTCGAGGCATCTTCCAGAGCAAGTTTTATTTTGGAAAGGGAGGGATTGGACTCGTGGGTACTGCGGTATTCATCGACCCCTCTTTGCCAGTTCAAACGACCCTGTTCCAGATAACAGCGAGCCAGGTCGGAATGCAAATCCACATAGGTCGGATTTTTCTTCAGCTCTTCTTTCAGGTAGGCGATCCGTTCCGCCAACGCTTTTTCCGAAATCCATTCCGAAGTCAGGGCGAATTTCATATAAAATCCTGAAAACTGTTCGCGGCTGTTTTCTTTCTTGGTTTCCCTGATTTTCCTGAAGATATTGAGGGCTCGTTTCAGTTCCCGGTTATTGAGCGCTTTCAAACCCTCGTCGAACGCCTGCCCTTTGAAAGCGGTATATATCAGGGTCGCTTTATACAAATAGTCGGAAATTTTCGCCAGGTAGCCGGGCCATTGCTGCCGGTCCTGATTTTTGAGAGCCTGATAAATGTAAGCCAGTCCCAAATTGAAATAAGCGTCGCTGTAATACAGGTTGATATTCACCGCCTGCTGAAACTGCTCCACGGCGTCATCGACCAGATCGTCGGCCAGCAGGGCCTCACCCAGATTGTTGCGGTAATCGGCAAAGCCGGGCTTCTGGTTCACGGCCTGCCGGGCGGCGGCGATAGCCGCTTCGATATTGCCCAGCGCCAGTTCCGTCAGACCGAGCTGATTAAGCGACTGATGGTGTGCCGGGTCGAGAGCCACGGTGTTTTCAAACAGCGTCCGCGCCTCCTGATAAAAGCCCTTAAAATAAAAAGCTGTTCCGAGATAATATGACATCCGGACATCGCCGGCGTTGACAATCTTGCGATAAGCTTGCAGAAGATTTTCCAGTTCTTTTTTCTTATCCTCGTGGGTCATTTTGACCAGCGAGAGAATTTCATTGGGACTGATATCGGTCGGGTGGAGGTTATTGGACGTTTCGGTCGGCACGCCGTTGATAAACACCGTCGTGGCGACCGTTCCCAGATTGGAATCGTTTACGGTTTGAATCAGATATTCCGTATCCTTTTCACAAAGCCTGCTGCTTAAACGATAAGTTTCCATTGTCCTCCTCTATCGCCCTTGAATTTATCAGTCGCCGGCCACGGCGGTTTCGGTGGTTTCTTCCGGCTTGATAAGTTCATAGAGCACCACCGCCGAGGTTATCCCGCCGATTAACGTCACCCAGGTGGTGACCCCGCCGCTGAAGAAGCTCTGTCGTCTTTCCGGAATGACGAAGGTGTCCTCGTTCTTGAGAATATATCGGGCCGGGCGACCGGTCTCGGTATATTTCTCCAGATTGACCTGATACGATTGGGCGTAATTGCCGTCTTTGGTAAGGATTTTCACCTTTTTCAGGTTAGCCTCTGGGGTCGGACCTCCGGCCAGGGCGAGCACTTCCATGAAGTCGATATTTTCCTCGTATTCTACGGGGCCGGGTTGATTGACCGCTCCGACGACATAAATAACGTTTTTCTTTTCGATATTCCGGCTGATATCCCCCGCGGTCAGTCCGAAGAGCCGACGGGGAATCTCGATGGTATCCTGCCGGCGGATTTTGGGCAGGCTGCTGAGTCGTCCCGAAGCGATCGCCTCACTGACATTGACCACCTCGACCTGACCGGCCTGGTCCCCGCCCCGGATGACGGTCACCCGCGACAGGTCGGCAAACTCGGTCACGCCGCCGGATTCGTTTATAATCGACCACAGGTCCGGTATTTCCTCGAACGTTCTTTTTCCCGAGGTTTGAATCTCGCCGATAATATAGACATAATTGTAATTGTAAGTCGTGACTCGCACCACTGCCTGAGAGATATTCTTGTTCAGTCGTGACATATTGCGGACGATATCGGTCTGAAGTTCCTCCGTGGTCTTGCCCTCGGCCTGAATCTGACCGATTATATCCAGCGTTATCATGCCGTCAAGACTGACCCGAACGGTCGTGTTAAGTTGGGGGTCCTGCCAGAAGTTGATTTCCAGGACATCTTCGGGTCCTATTTTATACCCCTGAGCCAGGGCGGAAACAACGATTATAAGGGATATCAGAAGACTTATCCGAATTGTCTTCCATGACAAAAGCTGATTATTTTTCATAACTATGTTTTTCCGTTAAATAAGTTTATACCTTAAAAATCGGATAATATTTGATTTTATTAAGAAAAATAATATAGAGGATACTCAAATGAGTGTAAAGAATAAAAACACGACTAAAAAAGACTATTCAAGGACGGCTTCTTTTTCACCGAACAGCAAAAACTTGTTGCGGCCGGCTTCCTTGGCCTGTAAAAGGGCCATATCCGCCGAAAATATCAGCTTTTCGGCGTTATCGGCATGGTCCGGGAAGATGGCTCCGCCTTGCGAGATGGTGCAGTTTAAATCCCGGTCGAGTTCGTTGATACGGAATTTAGAGTTCGAGATTTTCAACTGGAGACGGTTCATAAAACGCTTGCAGGTCGCCTGATCGGCCTCGGGCATGATTACACAGAACTCATCGCCGCCGTACCGGGCGATGATATCGATAGCCCGGATGGAACTACGCAATATCTGACCCAGTCGCTGTAAGGTGGCGTCGCCTGCCAGATGACCGTAATTATCGTTGATGCTTTTGAGGTCATCCATATCGAAAATAATCAAAGCCAGAGACCGCCGGTAACGTTTGGCACGGTCGATTTCCTCGTTGAGCCGCTTGCTGAAATACCGATGGTTAGCCAGACCCGTCAGGTTGTCGGTATAAGACATCTCCTCGATTTTTTCATAAGATTCAGCGTTCTCAATCAAATATCCGGCCTGGGGCTGCGCCAGGACCAGTCGTGCGACAGTCGCCTGCGGTTCTCCCCCGCCGCTCCACGCAAGCAGACCCGCCTGACGGGAATTGAGCGAGAACGGCATAACAAAACGAAGTCCGGCTTTTTTTAGATTTTGATTCAGGATTTCTGCACCGCAGTCGTCAATGGCAAACTCATCGAGAGACCGGTACCCGTTCTGACCCAGTTTCGCCAAACAAGTTTTAAACGCTTCCGACGAGGGCGTTTCCAGACCGCCGGTCACCCCCTGCTTGATTATGTTAAGAATCTCCCGCTGACGACTCTCGTAAATGAAAGCTACCTGATTCAAATCAAGGTCCTTGGCCAGAGCGTCGATTATTTTGGGTACGATGGTTTCCGAGTTGCGGTGTTTGACCAGTTTTAAAATATTCATGCCCGTAAAGCCCGTAACTTCCCTGGTCACCCGCGGCGCCGGGCGGGTCTGCTGTATTTTCTGCTCAAGTTTGCTATAGCGGGATTCGTGCCATTTGATATGGTAGGCCGCCGAAAGGGACTGCGCCAGAGCTGCCAAGAGGAGATTGAAAGAAGGGGTTCTGGTCTCGAAAGTGCTTCGGATAAAATAGACCCCGTAAAGGTTCTCTCGCCAGAAAATGGGAAAATAAACATCGAAACCCATGCTCTCCAGCCGCTCGTAAACCGTTCCAGGGATTTGTTCTTTAAGGCGTAGCAATTTCTGCGGCAAAAAAGTCGTCTTGAAAAGAACCGCCAGTTCATCGCTGAATTTAATACGGAAATCACTGCGATTGAAACGATTGATACCGTGATAATAATTCAGTTCGAGGAAATTCCTTTGTTTTCGTAAAAAGACAATTCGTTGGCATTCAAACACATTCTTCAACAGGTCGGAAACTTTCCCAGCCACCTGTAAAATTGTACCCTCAACGCTGTTGGTTTTCAGAAACTCGGAGAATTCCTCCAAATTCATGTTTTTAATTATTGATAGATATTTTTTCTCATGCCGGATTCTGAAGATCAATAAAAAGGCCAGGGCGACAACCAGGACAACCAGGGTCGCCGTAATAAAATTTTGGTCAAGCATTGTGTTCCACCAATACTAACGGCTTATATATATAAAATAATGCGAATCCTGATTGTGTCAACTAAAAGTATGAATTAAAATTGCTTACGGGCGTATTTAAAGCGGGATTTCTTTTTTAAAAGACCTTTTTTCTTAAGAATCGAAAAAATCCCCCACCAGCCGATGTTTCTTTCGGCCCCATGATTATTGATTTCCTGCTTGATTTCAAAGATAGACATAAAGGGGTCCTGCCGCACCAGTCGCATTACCTGCATTTCGATATTGCCGGAATCACCGTCGGTGAATTCCCCCTGACCGTCATATAACTGGTGAGTACCTCTCGAGGAAGACCCGATTTCGTTAACGACGGTGACGCGGGTTATTTTTTGGTCTTTTTTTTTTAACACTCCCGCTTCGACAAGCTGAGTTTCGAATTTGTCCCGAGCCGCATCCACGGAGTTATACGCCTGCAGAACCTTGTCGAATTCCAGAAGTTCGTAAATCTCGTAGACGTTGGGAATCATATTCGCCAGCTTGATATCACCCCCGTTTAAGCGCAGGTCCTTGATATGCGAGATGAAAATTCCCCATCCGGCGGAAGAAATGTAATCCACCCCGGCCAGGTCGATGACGATATTATAGCGCTGCCGCTTGACCAGCGAATCGATGACTTCCTCGAGTTCACCAGCGGTCAGGGTATCTATAACACCGTCGATTCTAACCTCGGAAACGGTATTATTGATTCCGCATTCGGAAAGAGAAATGCTAATATTTTCCATAATTTAAGCCAATAACTGTTGTAATTATTCGGTAAAAAAGAGAAAAAAAGTGAATCTCGCAAGTAAATTATTATTCGTCGGATTTTTTGACCGAGGAGTTCTCGATATTCTGGGTGTCGATGGTCTGGCTGATTTCCCGGGCCGTTTCGGTATCTTTTTCGGTCCCTGACAGAACCGACCGGGCCAGGATAAAAGTGATATCGTCGGTCTGTTTCATGAATCCGGCATAATTGTCGATTTCCTCAACAATCGCCCGGGACAAGTCGGATATCTTCTGGGGATACTGATGGCTCAACTGGCCATGCATGAACTTGCCTAAAGGCTCCATCCCGTACTGGTTGCCCTCGCGGTCGGTGGCTTCAGTGATACCATCGGTGTACACAAAGAAAACGTCCCCTTCTTCGAGTTCCAGACTGACCTCCTCGAGACTTTCCTCGAAGGTCTGGACGAGCGTCACGGGAAACCCGAGCGGCATCCCGGTCGGGTTAATTTGGGAAATCTTGCCGGTCCGGTACCGGTACAACAGCATGGGGTTGTGCCCGGCCGAGACGAAATTCAATTTTCTATCCGAGGCATCGTATATCGCCAGCAGCACCGTAATAAACATTCCCGGCGGGATATTCTTTTCCATGTAATCGTTGACCAAAATCAGCGTTTCCTTAGCCGAGACGGCTTCTTCGGATTTGATGCGGATGACCGTCCGAATCATGGACATCACCAGCGAGGCCGGGACCCCCTTTCCGGATACGTCGGCCACCACCAGACAGTACCGGTTCGAGCTGATTTCGAAAATATCATAAAGGTCACCGCCGACCATCGAGGCAGCGCGGTAAAAAGTATCGACCTCAAGACCGGGGAGATGCGGCAGTTTGCGGGGCAGCAGGGTCTTTTGAATCTGCGAGGCGACCTCGATTTCCTTGGCCATTTTCTCCCGGGCGACGACATTTTTACGGTCGCGACTCAGCCGGGTCATCATATCGTTGAGAGCGCGGGAAATCTCGAAAAACTCGTCGGCGCCCTCGAGCGGCAGTTCCGTTTCAAGGTCGCCCGAGGTAAACTGCCTGACCCGGTGAGTTATCCGGACAATTGGTTTAACGAAATAATTGGAAAGGATATATATACCCAATACTCCTACCAGCAACAGAATGCCGGTCAGCGCCAAAAACCGCATCCGGGCGTCGTTCAGCTTCTTGTAGATGGGCGCCGAGGAATAGATGATGAAAGCTCTGCCCAGCATCCGTTCGCCCACTTTAATCGGCACAACCAGATAATTTTTCTGGCTTCCGTCAACGATAAAACGCTGAGTAACGTTGAGCATCTGAACATCGATATAGTTCGGCGGGATATACGGCTTGCGCAGGTTAAGGATATCCTCACTGTGAGCCAGGATAATACCGCTGGAATCGGTCAGGACAATCAACTGCAGAATCGGGTTGGAACGCAAATAGCTCTGAATCAATTCATCGAATTCTACATCGCTGCGGCTGTTGATGATATACCCGGCAACCTGTTCGGCCATGGAAGCGGTCAGCGCCTTGACGGTGTCGTCGAGGTGGGCATAGACCTCTTTTTTGGTGCGGTCGTTGATATAATAAAAAGTTCCGCCGATTATCAGACAGACGATAAACATGGTCCAGAACGAGAATTTGACCCTCAGGGTAAACATCCGCCGGAGAATCGACGGGGAGTCGCCGGGGGCGCCGTGAATGCGTTTGATCATCCGCAATTCGTTAAAGCCGGCGGCCGATATATATTCCACCGAATTCATAATCCGTTGAATCATGTAAAAGCCCAGCCCGCCCTTGCGGCCCGACTCGACCAGCCGTTCCAGGTCAATTTTTCCCGAGCCGTCCGGCTGGAACGAACGTCCCGAGTCAATCAACGAAAAAGCGATCATCTTTTTATAGATAACGATTCGGAGCCGCAGGGTGCCCTTCTCGTAGAGATAGGCGTGGCGGATAATGTTGGTCGCCCCTTCCTCGATGGCCAGAAGCACCGCCGAGACATCCTTACGCGACATCCCTGCCGTGGTGCAGCTTTCCTTTACGATCTGACGGATATTATCGAGGTATTTTTCTTCGGCCAGAAACTCGGCATCGATTTCTTTTATCGGGCGATGAAACATAAGTACAGTTTAGGCAAGAACGGTTTCAGAAACTATTAAAAAATTATTTTTCGGTTTGACCACCGGGGTTCAAGCGCAGTTTGGCCTGCTCGATATTATGCAGCGTGTTGACATTACCCGGATAGACTTCGAGCACCTTCTCCCAGGCGTCAATCGCTTTCTGGTATTCCTTGTTACGCATATAGCGGATTCCCTCGAGATAGAGGTTCCAGATTTCCTTGTCTTGCTGGAGTTCCTCGAGGGTCGAGGCCTGGGTTTGCGCCTTTTCGATCTTGTCGATATAATCCAGCGCCACCGGTTCGAGACTGTCGATTTCCAGCACCTGCTCAAACCGCTTGCGAGCGTCGTCATATTGCCCCTTTTTGAAAAGGGAGATACCCAGGTTAAGCTGCTGCGACAAATCCAGAGTGTTCAAAGCTCTTTCCCTGGCTGTCGAGGCGGCTTCGTTGTACGGGTCCAAATCGAGAATACGGTTATAAGCTTCGATTGCCCCCATCATACGACCCTCCGTTTCCGCCGCCCGCGCCGCATCCCAGTTCAAGGCAATCTCTTTCGTCACGGTTTCGGTAATCTCTTTTTCAAGGCTTACCGCCCGAACATCGTGCGGCTCGATTTCAAAAATAAGGTTCAGCATATCCAGGGCAGCGGCATAGTATTTCTTGCGGTAAAAATCTTCGGCCTGATTGTAATACCGGTCGATAAACTGCTGATAGCCCTGGCTAGCCTGATTGATGCGCTCCTGCTGTTCCATCTCCACTTTCATGGCTTCTTCGATGGAAACGATCGTTTCCATTATTTCTTCGTTGCCCGGGTCGACCACCAGCGCCTGCTGGTAATAGACAAGGGCTGAATCGAGCTGGAATTGACGGAAGAAATAGTCGGCCTGGGTCTTGAGCCGCATGAATTCCCGCTGTTTTTCATCGATTTCGACCGGCGGCAGCGAGGTCGCTCCGATATCTTTTTGCGCCATGCGGTCGGCGGTCGAGGACCCGATAAAGAACGACAGCGAGAAGTTATGAATATCCTCGATAAAGTCCATGACCTTATAAGCATAGTCGAATTTCAGCCGGTGAAATCGCAAGCCGGCTCCAAAGGACAAATTGTCGCGGTCGTAACCTGTCCGCAGGTAATAGGCGTCGTAAAACGCCACCTGAATCCCGCCGTGCAATTTGAACGAACGCTGCTCGTACTTCTCGAAATCCAGCGAGGCGGTTACCGCCAGACGGTCGGATATTTTCAGGTCCTGATACGAGAGTCCGCCCATCAGCGAGCTCGGGACGGTTTCCTCGTAGGTGTTCAGCTTTATTTTGGCGGGGACAACATCCCGAGCCATCAAGCCCAGCGAAAGGTTTTTGTACAGCCGCATCCGTACGGCGGCATCCAGTCCGAAACCGTAATCGGAATAATCATCGAGCGACTGGTTGACAATTTTGGCGTTGATGCCCAGCGCCAGGTTACGCCCCAGTTTCTGTCCGAAAGATATGAGAATCTGGGAATAAGTATAATCGAAAAGATACTGTTCTTCGAAATTAACGGTTTTCAGAATGTCATCGGTTCCGACCCGCATAAAGCCAAGCCCGATCCCATTTTTATCCGAGAAGGGATACACCCAGGAGGCATAATCGTAAATCGTTCCCTCAAAAAGAACGGTGTGCATAACCGACAGTTCCTGGAAATCGAGATAAGACAGACAGGCGGGATTGTAATAAACAGCCGAGGCGTCGGCGGCCAGCGAAGTATACCCGCCGCCCATTCCCAGTGCCACAGCGCCGGCGCCATGTGAAAAAACCGACTCCTGCCCGGCGTCATCAGCCGCCACCGAAACCGCGAGCAGCGCCCAAAAAACAAGCACCGGAATTATCAGTCGTCTTGTCGTCATTTCATCACCGCCACTTTCAGCCGGGCTTCCTGGCCGGTCGCATGAATAGTAATCTGGGCGATATAAACCCCGTTATAAACCAAATCGCCATCGTTGTTGCGGCCGTCCCAGGTGATTTCGTTCAAATCATCAACCAAGCCCTCGCCCGCCGGGATATCGAGCGAGAAAACTTCCTCGCCGATCAACGTGAAAATCCGGAACTCCACCCGGCTTTCCTGCTCGAGATAATAGCGGAAACTGGCCGGGGCATCGTACGGGTTGAAGGGATTGTTTTCGATTCTGAAAGACTGTTCCAGCGATTTGCCGGAAGTCACATAGAGCTCCGACAGCAGGGTCGAATCGCCGGTAGGCGAACTCACGGCGACATTGTCGCCGGCCATGATGGCGTCGATAAACCGGGCGTTAACCACATACTTGTCAAGATTTACGGTGAAAGTTTCCGGTAAGGTTTCTACCAGCATGGCCTTGAAATAGATCGTCCGGGTCTGCGAAGCCGGTATTATAAAATCGGAGAAATAAAGGGTAATCTTGTTTTGTCCCGCGACAGCCGTAGTGACCTGTTCGTTGTCTTCGTAAAACCCGGAATTGCCCACTTCCAGCACGGAACGCACCGCCAACGGCTGCCCCTGAGCATCGCTCAAAGTTACCGCGATATGTTCCAGAAGCATATCGGTCAAGGACGAGGTCCCGGTGTTGGTCAAGTCGAGATAAAACAGGTTCACCAGGTTACCCGCCGCAATCAGATGGTCGGATTTCTCGGGTCGTACGAACAATTCGGCGTCGAGAGAGGCAAGGGTAACCCCGATATCAAATGCCGTATCGCCGATTTCCGCCGGCAGGGACGTATTCAGCTCGGTCGGCTTCTGAATGATATCGAACGTGAAAAAGGTCACGGTATCGATTTCCGGTCCGACCAACGTAAACCGAAGCGGCACGCCAACGACGATATTCCCCTCGAACGGATCCGGTATGCCCATCTCGACACCGCCGGTCGAAAAACGATACCGCCCGATAGTCGTCTCCGCTTGACCGTAATTGGTCAGATTGACCGTCAGGTAAACGGTATCCCCCGGTTCGATGATGCCGTCAGACAAACCCTGGGAGTTATAGGACAAAAGAAGCAGCGCCGGTTCCTCGATAACGATCAGCTCGATATCGTCCAGCGGCTCGAGCTGGTTAAGATTATTGGAAACGATTTCAACCTGTAAAACTTCGTTACTGTTGGTTTCCTCTGCTGCCGTTATATCATAAAGAATCTCGACCGTATCCAACGGCAGAATCTCGTCCACAATCTGCTCGGAATTGAAAACGGAGGTACCGTTGCTCGTCAGGTTCAAAGTCATACCGGTTACCGGGTATTCGGACTGGTTGGCGATCCGGCAAAGCAGTTGAAACGCCTGACCGACATTGATCCGGGGGCGGTTCGGCATCAGGGCTCGGAGTTCCAGAATCTGCACGGTCGGACGCTCCAGCACCGTAACTTCCTGCCCGTTGAAATTGGTTTCATACTCGATATAATTGGCCGCCCCGGTTTGTCGGTAATGAATCGAGGTGGACATTTTCAGGCTGGCTCCGACCTGGTCGAGAGGAATGAAGATCGGGTCGGTAACTACCGTGTTAACTCCCTCGTTTAGCATGTTGTCAGCGACCGACAGGTTAACGGTGGCGGAATAACCCTGTCCGCTGAGAGTGAAAACCGAAAGGTCAGGATCTATTTCCAAAGCCGGCACGCCGGTCAGAATCAAATCGAAACGGAAAGGTACATCGCTGCCCGCATTTATCTCCAGCGGTTCTAAAGAACCAGCCGCATAGGTGAGAGATGCCGGGGCGAGCAGTTGAATCGAGTCGGGATAGGCATTGTCCAGCGTAAAAATATTGCCGCCGGAAATAAGGTGATAATCCAGTTTTACCATGTACGGCCCCGGGGTCAGCCCGGCCAGGGTATCGATTTCGGCTGTCAGGCTGTCATAGCTGATAACACCGCCCGAAAACGAGTGATACGACGGTGAACCGGTGTAAATGGTTGCCAATTCCGCGCCATTAATGCTGTCGCAAAGCTTGATGGTCAACGAAGTGCTGTCAATCTGACCGGGGAAATCCGTAGCGGCAACGTCAAAGGAGACTTCAAACGGTACGCCCTGATAAACCGTATCCGGCAAAAACGAGCCGGGGACGACATCGAATGAAGCCAGCGCGTAAACGGTTACGGGAATGTGATACTCAGTGAAAGCCTCAAGCAAAATCTCGTTTACCAAATATTCACTGGTCAACTCCAGTACCATGGTATCCTCGCCCGGGTTCAGATTGGGGGTTTCCAACTGAATAGGGAGAGTGTCGATAATACCGTTGGCCTGCGGCGCGTAAAAAATATATTTGATTGACCCGCCCCCGGACCGGAAATAAGCTTTTATCGTAGGTTCACTGTTAGCCTCCCGGGTACCCCGGTTTTGGACCGTAACGTGAATGGTCGTCGGCAGGTCAGAATAAATCTGGCTTATGGGATTGCCTATGAAATCGAAGGCGTTCAGAATATCATAGCCGTTGAAGGAGACGATAACGACCGAAGAAGAAATCAGGCCGTCGGTGACATAAATTTCGACGTTTCCGGTCGGCCCGAGATAGCGCACGCCGGCGGGACGGAGGTCGATGACCCCGCCGTTGAACAGAGCCGGGTCATCCAGCACTCCGGGAACAATTTCGCCGATACTGGACACCAGCGAAAGTGGATGCGTGGAGAGGTCAAATTCGGTCAACTGGACACTGTTGCTGTCGAGCAAAATTATACGGGCCTCGGTGATAAATGTCTGCCCCACCACCTGGGTCGAGGAAATGGTCAAAACAATCTGAGCCAGGTCATCTTGCGCCTTCTGAACCGTCTCTCTTTCGGGTGCAATGAAATCAACAGAGAATCCCGTAAAGGGAAGTAAAAAAAGAAAGGAAAATATAAAAAAACAGTATTTTCTCACATCGATAAATTCATGTTTAACGAATTAATATTTTGCTAAATAATAAAGCAAAGAATATGCCTTCTATCTTAATGTCGCTCAAATAAATACGGAAAATATTTCCTGTCCGGGGTACCCTCCGTCACACAGCTAACTAACTAATTTTAAACAGATTAGGAATGTAATAAGATTTTATCGTTTACAAGGTGCAGACTTGAAGAATATTTATAAGTACGAGCTAATAATATTTATTAAAAAAGTGTGTAACCGGTTGCAACTATTCAGAAACAAAATATAACCAAAACCAATCTAATCTTACTTTGCCAGTTTTTCCGCGGCCGTAACGGTATTGACCATTAACATCGCGATAGTCATCGGTCCTACCCCGCCCGGCACCGGGGAAATATAAGAAGCTTTCTGCGAACAGGTGTCGAAATGGACATCGCCGACATTGCGATAACCTTTTTCGGTCGTTTTGTCTTCAACCCGGTTGACACCGACATCGATTATCACCGCACCTTCCTTGACCATATCCGCGGTGACGAACTCGGGTTGGCCGATAGCGGCGATTAAGATATCCGCCCGGCGAGCGACCTCGGCCAGATTTCTCGTTCGGGAATGCGCCACCGTCACGGTGGCGTTCCCCATCGGACATTTCTGCATTAACAACGCCGCCAGGGGCTTCCCAACAATATTAGAACGCCCGATTATTACCACCTCTTTGCTTGCCGGGTCAATCTGGTAATATTCCAGAAGCTTGACAATACCGTTAGGGGTACAGGGAAGGATATTGGGCTGTCCGATCAGCATCAAGCCGACATTGACCGGATGAAAACCGTCCACATCCTTTTCCGGCCTGATGGCCAGCGTAATTTCCATTTCATCGAGCGGTTTCGGCAGTGGGGACTGAACCAGAATACCATGAATTTTGGGATTCTCATTCAGATCTTTCACGATTTGCAGCAGTTCCCTCTGGGTCAAACTGGCCGGTTTCTTGATGACCTCGGAATAGAGATTCAGGTTTTCACACGCTTTGGCTTTACTGTTGACATAAGTAGCCGACGCCGGGTCATCACCGACCAGCACCGTAGCCAGACCCGGAGTAACGCCGTTTTTTTTCAGCGCTTCGATACGCGGTTTCAAACCCTCTCGTACATTTTTAGCAACTTCTTTTCCGGTAATCAGTTTTGCGGTCATCTTAAAGTACCCCTTAAATATCTTTTTCTTTGAGAGCCTGATAATCGTTAATGTCAAAATCGATTTTAATTCTCTCGAGACTTTCGGCGCGACCGGTTTCCGAATCAACCTGGAGAACGACCCCGCAGAGTTTGATATCTTTCGAGGCGGTCGTAAACCTTTTGGGCATCCCGGTAAGGAAACGACCCAACGAGGGTCCTATTTCCATGCCGATTACCGACTCGTGCGGGCCGGTCATGCCGGCGTCGGTCAGGTAAGCGGTACCGCGCGACGTAATTTTTTCATCGGCGGTCTGGACATGGGTATGGGTCCCTATAACCGCTGACACTTTCCCGTCCAAAAAATACAGCAGCGCCTGTTTTTCCGAGGTCGCCTCGGCATGCATGTCAATGAAGATAATTTTAACATCTTCACTGAGCTGCCGCAGCACCCAGGACACCGTCCGGAAAGGACAGTCGATATCAGCCATGAAAGTCCGCCCCATCAGGTTGATAACGGCTATCCGGATGTTATTGCAGGTGTCCACGTAGAACCCGGCCCCGGGAACATCGGGCGGATAATTCGCCGGACGGAGGAGTTTCGGGTTTTCCTTGAAATAATCGAGAATGTCAATGCGGTCCCAGATATGGTTGCCCGAGGTTTGCATGTTGACCCCGTAGCTGAAAATTTTCCGGGACATTTCCGGGGTAATGCCGAAACCGCCGGCGGCGTTTTCGACGTTGGCGATGACATAATCGACGTGATATTGTTCGCACAGGGGTTTAATCATGTGGGCGGCCGCCTGGCGGCCGGACTTACCGCAGATATCGGAAATAAAGAGAATCGTGAATAGTGACATTCCTTTAACTTTCTAAGATGGAAAAGCAAGTTTTCGGCCGTCTCCATCAAAACGGCTCAGCTTATAACAATAAAGTGGAGTTTAACCAAACTCCACTTTCGACGCAATCAGAATTTTAATTTTAATCGCGAATTACTTCGCATATTCCGTCGAACGGGTTTCCCGTATGACCGTCACTTTGATCTGTCCGGGATACTGCATCTCCCCTTCGATTTTGGAGGCGATATCACTGGCCAGAATCGAGGCTGCCAGGTCGTCAATCGAGGTATGCTCGACTATCACGCGTATTTCGCGGCCGGCCTGGATAGCGTAGGCCTTGGAAACACCTTTGAAACTGTCGGCCAAATCCTCGAGCTGCTGCAGGCGCTTGATATAAGCCTCCAAAGGCTCACGCCGGGCGCCGGGTCGGGCGCCGGAAATTGCATCGGCCGTCTGCACCAGAATCGGGTAAGGACTGAGCATCGGCACATCGCCGTGATGAGAAAGAATCGAATTGACTACGATTTCATCTTCTTTATAGCGGCTGATAAAATCCGCTCCGATTTCCGTGTGAGTGCCCTCAGTTTCACGGTCGATGGCTTTCCCGATATCATGCAACAGACCGCACCGTTTGGCCAGGACAGCATCGAGTTCGAGTTCGGCCGCCATCAAACCGCACAACATAGCGACTTCCTTGGAATGGGCCAGGACATTCTGGCCGTAGGAAGTGCGGAAGTTCAATTTGCCCAGCAACTTGATTACATCCGGATGCATATTG
>JBMOKZ010000411.1:0-5139 GCA_049324195.1 Candidatus Zixiibacteriota bacterium
CGCCGCTGCCGTTGACATCGGCTTCTTCCAGGCAGCAAAGGGGTTTCTTGGTCAGATAAAGATGGTCTATCAGAGTGGTAATATCGGAGATATCCGGAGCGTCGGCTTCAGAACAATTGACATTGCCGGTGAGGCCGGTACAGCATTCGTTTTTGACGACCGTAAAACAAAGCGGGGCGGCGTACCAGGTTGGCACGACCCGGTCAACCCGGCAGGTGCCTTCACCGAGCCATTCCCATTGATAGGCCGACAGCGGCAAACCGGCGTCTTCGGGAATCATCACCGTATCGATACAAATCACTTTGCCGGTATCAGCCGGGTCGGGATGAATAGTTACAGAATAGGCCACTTCGTCGAAACCTTCATAAATACCATACTCTCCAAGAATTTCACCTGAAAATCCGATCGTATCGGCTACGGTTCCGTTACATGAGAAACAATCCATGGAGAAACCACCGAAAATATCGGTTAGAATCCCGACCGTATCCGGCTCGGTAAAAGTCCACGAAGCCTCGTCCTCGGAATAAACCCGGAAACCGGCGCCGATCCCGTAAGTACATTCATTGTCGCCGGAATAGCTGGTAAGACGAAAATAAAAAGTGACGTCTTTCCCGGCGGCGATGCTATCCTGAAAACCGTACTCGTTTACCGGTCCGCTGGCATTGGTGACGGAATCGAGCGTTATCTGCTGAATCCTGACGAAAGCGGTGACCACTTCGGAATGAGGCGAATAATTTCCCGAACCATCCTCAGCAATGACGATATAACTGTAAGAGCTGGCTGAAAAGACAGTGGAATCGATGTAAAAACTGTCAGCCACGCCGGGGTTGGCCAGAGAGCCCTCGGGATTATCAATCCTGTAAAATGAACCATTGGAACCGGCCGGGCGGCGGTAGACGTGATAGGTTAAACTCGGCTCAAAAAACCAGCTTATCTTGATTCTGGTCGTATCCAGGGAATAAGCATTGACCGTGGCCGGTTTCTGGGGCCAGCCGACCGGGGCGATATTAATGTTTTCTTCCTGGAACGAGTTATTCGGAATCGCGCCCTCGAAATGCAGCCCGTCGCCGTCGGCAAAATCATAAAAATAGAAATCATAGGGATTCCCGGGAGCCTCGGTCAGATAATTCTGAAAATCGTCGTACCAGTTTCCACCTTCATAACCGGCGCCGTCGGAGGTTTCGATTCTGATTTCCTCGTCGGTATTATCGAGAAAACTGAAGAAAGAAAGTTCGCCGTCGGCCGGCGCCACCATATCGGAACCGGTAACCGTCCCGTAGATGGTCCCCTGGCCGAAAACCTGAGGTGTCGACAGGATCAGGGTGATAGTCAGCGTTATAAGGGATATTTTGTATATCATAATTTCCCTATTATAATCGGTCATTTGCCGCCAAATCTAAGGCAAAATGTTTTCGAATATTTACCGGCTGGTGAAGTATATTAGCCGGATGAGTAAATTGAGTACCAGAGCCTTATATTTCAATTTAATATCGTTAAGCCGGTTTGTCAAAGGTCGGTATTAATATCAAGAACAACAGATAGTGCCGGCTTGTTCAAACTTTGCGCAATGTTTTACCCCAGACTTTTAACTGACCGGCTCTGACGCGATTAAGAAAACAGGTAATCTTACCGAAAAACGATATCAGAAGCAATTTATATTAAAATCTCAGGAGATACTATGTCATTATTAATTGAAGTAATTGAGTGGATAGACCCTACCGGCGAGGAAATGATATATCGTCTGCCTCAGCAAGGTTCGGCTGATTTTAAAATGGGTGCGCAATTAATCGTTCGCGACAGCCAGATGGCAATCTTTTTCAAAAGCGGTCATGCCGCCGATTCGTTCACGACCGGCCGGCATACTCTTTCGACCTTGAACATTCCGATTTTGACCCGGCTTCTGTCGTTCCCGCTGGGATTCAATTCGCCTTTTCGGGCTGAGGTTTATTTTGTCAACCTGAAAGTATTCACCAATTTGAAATGGGGCACTACCCATCCGGTGACCTTCAAAGACAGCAAACTGGGTTTGATTCGTCTGCGGGGGCATGGCGCGTTCACGATCCGCATCGTCGAGCCGATCCTGTTCTTGAATTCCATCGTCGGGCGGCAGGCAAAATATACTACTGACGATATTCAGAGCTATTTGCGCGATGTTATCGTTGCCCGTCTTAACGACCTCCTGGGCGAGCAACTTGAAAGCATTCTCGACCTGCCGGCTATTTATACCGAATTGGCCGCTGATTTCAAAGGGATTGTTAAAAACGAGTTTACCAAATACGGTCTGGAACTGGTTGATTTCTATATATCCTCGATTACGCCTCCGGAAGAGGTTTCCAAGATGATTGACCAGCGCTCTGGTCTCGAGGCGGTGGGCGATCTGGACAAGTTTTTAAAATTCGAAATGGCCAAGGGTCTCGGTACCGCCGGCGGTCCGGCTGCAGCCGGTTCCGGTATGGGCATGGCGGCCGGCGTGGGGCTGATGTTGCCCGGTTTGATGAGCAAGGTGTTCTCGCCGGATCAGACCGAGCTGAAACGCGAGCCGGTCAAGACCGTGACCTGTCCCAAATGTCACAGTGAGACGCCGGAACAGTCACGTTACTGTTATCGCTGCGGTCATACCATGATTACTCAGAATTTCTGTCCCTCGTGCGGCGAAGAGCTGCCTACCGAGGCCAATTTCTGCCTGCACTGCGGTTTTAAACTGGACGCCAAGCTGACCTGCCCGCATTGCCAGGCCGAACTTATACCGGGTTCGAAATTCTGCGGTGAATGCGGTAAACCGGTGAAGGGCGATGACGACCAACAGCAATAAAAACGGTTTTTATATTGGCGTTTCCTGCCCTGGTTGTGGAGGGGAACTGGAACTTGAGGCGGACTTTTTCACTCTGACCTGTAAATATTGCGGGTCAATTCTCCGCGTCAAAATGCCCGAAACCCCGCCGGCTTTCATGATCAAGGCAAAAGTCGAGCCGCGCGAAATCCGCTTCGGTATCGACCGCTACCTGAAATCAAAAAACCTGCCGCTGACCGATTCGGGATTTCAGACGAAGTATTTCTATTATCCTTACTGGAAGGTTAACGCTCTGTTGCTCAAGGTCCGCAACAAGATGTACGAAAAGGTCGTCAGCGAAGAATCGGACTACCAGGACCGCGTGGTGCTCCAGAAACCAAAAACCGAAATCGGCATCTCGCCGTACCTGGGAACGGTTTCAGCAGGGCGGGATTTCGAGGGTATCCCGGACACGATCGGTTTGAGAACCGAATATGTTCGGATGATACCGTTTTCGGCCGAGAATATTCAGGTAGGTTACGACTCGCTCCCGGTCATCAAGAGCATCGATGCAGTCTGGACCGAGGTCGTGTCGTCGGTTATGAGCGTGGGGGGAATCGCCGGGCCGGATTTCGGGACCAATCTCACCGAACTGATGCATCCCGAATATGAACTCGTGTATTTCCCCTATTGTATTGTCGAGGATTACAGCCGGGGCGGCTTTAACCGGTTTATTGTGGATGGTCTTTCCGGACGGGTGGTCAAACATCTTACGGCTCTGACCGGGGATGAGCAGGCATTAGAGCCGGAAACAACCCCGGTCGAATTCGGAAAGCTCGATATCGATTTTCATCGCTGTTATAACTGCGGGGTGGATTTGCCCGATGAAAAGTCGATTGTCTATATCTGTAAAAATTGTCAGGTGCTGAATATTCTGGAGAATATTCATATCCCGTTTGATGAAATCGCCAAAGTGGATTCCGAAAGCAAAGAAACCGACCTGATGCTGCCTTTCTGGTCGCTTAAAACGCCTGCGGCTCTGGTTCCGCTGGTGGGGCGTTTATTCGGCGGATTGCACCGTTCTGACCGGATTGTCGTGCCGGCTTTTAAGGCGGCCAATTTCGAGGCGCTTTACCGGTTATCGAAACGCATGTCAGCGGCGGTCGGACAGTTCAAAATGACCCAGGCTATCAATTTCGACCGACGGTTCCGGCCGGTTAACCTGCGTCTGAGCGAAGCCGTTACTCTGGCTAACGTCCTGATTTATCGGGAACAGCTGGACAAGAGGGCGGCTTTCACCAACAAAGTAGAACGTGTTGAATTCAAACCCACCGAGGCCGGATTGTTCTTTGCCCCGTTCCATCACGAAAACTATTTCTACGTCGACTCGACGTTTAACGCCGTTACGTTCGAAAAGACTCTGGTAAGTTAAGCACTTACGATTTGCCATATAAAAAAGGCCGTCCCGAGGGGGAAACGGCCTTCTTTTAATCTTAAGACAAGTCGATTTACGGACAATCGGGAAGCGAATCGTGATTAAGATAAAGGTGGTTAATCAGAGTGGTAATGTCGGAAATATCCGGTTCGCCGCCGCTGACATTGGCGTCGGCCTCATCCGGACAGCACAATTCTTCGTGAGTGATATACAGATAGTCAATCAACCGCGTAATATCGGAAATGTCCGGTTCTTCCACTTCGGAGCAGTTGACATTGCCGGTATAGCCGATACAACAGCTTTCACAGAGGTCGCCGATGCCGTCGCTGTCGGTGTCGGTCTGTTCGGGGTTGTAAACCGAAAGACAGTTGTCGCAGGAATCGCCCACGCCGTCGCCGTCGAGGTCCTCCTGCAGGGGGTTAGCCGCGGCGTCGCAATTGTCACATAAATCCCCGACACCGTCAAGATCGCCGTCGAGCTGGTCCGGATTGTAAAGCGACGGGCAGTTATCGTCCGGACAGATATTGCCGGGATTGCCGGGGTCGCCGTAATTATCGCCGTCGCTGTCAATGCAGACATAAGAAGAAACAGCTTCGGTCATCTTGATACCGGAAAAATCGCTCCATTGACCATCGTTGTCCTGAGCTCGGACCTTGTAATAATAGACGCCCTCCGGTCGGGAAGTGAACTGGTAGAAGGTATCGACGATATCGGAGGCAACCACGGTTTCGGTGGTGAAATAACTGACCGGGAAAATATCGTCGAAATAAATACCTTCATAGTTGAGGTAGGAATCCGTTTTATAGGTAAGGCGGATATAAATTTCCTCACCGGCATAAGCCGACAGGTCAAACCGGCCCTCGACCCAGCCGCCCGAAACCCCGGTGATACCGTACCCGCGATTGGCGCCGTTGGGATTAGCGCTGGTGGTTAT
>JBMOKZ010000412.1:0-5052 GCA_049324195.1 Candidatus Zixiibacteriota bacterium
GGCTGGCGACCGGCGAGGATATCATCTCGATAAATATCTATCAGCTGGACGACTATATCTATCTCGACCTGTCCCGACATCGGAAGAATTTCCCGCCGGTAGACCGGGTGGCGCAGTTCGGTGATTATATCGTCGTCGGCGATGCCTTTGAGAAATTTCCGGCTAATCAATACCTGAAAAGTATCAAGGATAAATCCGGATTCTTTGCTTTCGATAAAGAGAGCAGTATTCCCGCTTATCTGTCGTTCAAGTTTCCCCTGAAGGACCGGACCAGAAGCCGGGAACCTTTACGGGTCCCCGATAAAAGTCATATCAAGGTGTTGGCTATTGACGACGAAGAGGTGATTCTCGATTTGATTTCAGCCATGTGCCAGTCGATGGGTTACCGGGTCAAGACCGCACTTTCGGGGCAGGAGGGTATCAACATGGCGCTCGAGGAAAAATTCGATATCGTCCTGACTGACCTGGCCATGCCGGACATTTCCGGTTACGAGGTTGCCCGACGAATCAGAAAAATTTACAACGATATTCCCATAGTTCTGGTAACCGGCTGGGAAGCCAAGCTCGATGCCAACCGCCTTCAGCCGTCGGGAATCACCCGGGTGCTTTATAAACCCTTTCGAATCGAACAATTGACGGAAATTATCGATAAAACGGCCTTAAATAAGCTTTAAATCAGTCATCCTTCGTCAATCCTCATTAAATTTTTATGCTTTTTTACCGATTATAACGATATTGATACTTTAACGGTGCATTCTTTAAAGCGGAAGAAACTTCTATGGAAAAAATTGATGTTATTGATAAAATACGTAAAAGTAACGAGTTGCTTTCCTTACCCCAGGCCATTTCCGAGATCCTTCGGGAAATGAACAAATCCGATTTCTCGGCGGAAACCCTTTCCCAGATTATTCTAAAAGACCCGGCGCTGACCGGTCGGATATTGAAACTGGCCAATTCGCCTTTTTATCATCGGATGGCGAAAATCACCAACGTCAATCAAGCCGTCCAGGTGCTTGGTGTCACCACCGTTAAATGTCTGGCGCTGTCGTCATCGATATTGAATCCGGAAAAAATCGAGAAATCTTCTGGCGTTGACACCAAAACCTACTTTGCTTCCGTCCTGACGGTCGCGACCGCAGCCGAGAAACTCGCCCGGGCCATTTCTTCCGATGTCTCCGATGAGGCGTTCATTGCCGGGCTGCTTCATGATATCGGCACTATCTTTTTCCTGCATTATTATCCGCAACAGTACCGTTTAATTGTTGAACAGAAAGTCAAGGCCAAAAACCTGCTCGATGCAGAAATGGAGATTTTCAACGTTACCCATGCCGATGTCGGGTATCATCTGGCTCAGCGCTGGCAGCTTCCCGACTATATCTGCCAGGCTATTCGCGACCATCATAATTACATAAACCTGAATGAGTCGGAGACTCTCGACAATATCATCAAGCTGGCCAGTTTGCTGGCCAATAACTCTTCATACGGTTTTGTCGTGGATCTCGAGGACCGGCTGGATAAGATAAATCTGGTGGCTTCGGCGCTTAAGATCGACAAGGAAACTATCGACGGCATCTCGTCCTCGCTGATTTCGTATACCATCAAGCAGGCTGATTATCT
This sequence comes from Candidatus Zixiibacteriota bacterium, assembly GCA_049324195.1. Classification (GTDB taxonomy): domain Bacteria; phylum Zixibacteria; class MSB-5A5; order GN15; family FEB-12; genus JAFGNW01. The sequence goes on from JBMOKZ010000412.1 coordinate 1,618, forward strand.
GGGAGTTGATATCGGCAATATCGAGGACATGATCATCCGATCGAACAAGGAAATCTGGCAGACCTATTTGATGATTGAAAACCTGTTCAAGGAACGCCAGGATTTGAGTCGGAAACTCCTCAAGGAGGAGCGGGCTCGCGGTGCAATGGAATCGAAAAATATCGCTATCGCCACCCTTTCGCATTATTTGAACAATGCTGCTATGGCTATCTACGGCCGCAGTCAGTTGATGCGGATGCTTTACAGCAAGGGTAATACCGAGAAAATTATGCAGAATTTCGAGGCTAATCTCGATGTCATCGACCGGTCCATCAAAAAAATCACGGCGGTAGTTCAGGAAATCAAGGATATTTCCCCCATCGACAAGGTCGAGTTCTATAATATGTCACAGGCTCTCAATATCGATGACCGGCTTGAAAAACGGATAAAAAACATGGATAAGGAGTCCAGCCTGGTGCTGCCCGACGAAGCCATGAACTATGTCGATTGATTTTGACCGGTTGACCTTTTCGTTTTTTTTATTTACCTTCTGGTATGCTCACCTACCTGACGTCCGGGGAGTCACACGGCCCCCGTTTAACGGCCATTATCGACGGTTTTCCCGCCGGTTTTGAAGTTTATGTCGAAAAGCTAAATTTTCAGCTGAATCGCCGCCGATTGGGTTACGGCCGGGGTGCAAGGATGAAAATCGAACCGGACAAGGTGGCCATTGTCTCCGGTCTGCGGCACGGGAAGACACTCGGTAGTCCCATTACCCTGGTTATCGAAAATCGTGATTGGGAAAACTGGGCGAAAATCATGAGTTCGGAACGGTTTGACGAAGCTGACTCGAATTCCCGGATAACCCGTCCCCGGCCCGGTCATGCCGATTTATGCGGAGCTATCAAATATGACCATCGCGATATCCGCAATGTCCTGGAGCGGGCTTCGGCGCGCGATACCGCCGCCCGTACGGCGATAGGAGCGCTGGCTCGGCAGTTGCTGGAGTATTTTCATATCAGGTTCGCTTCTCACGTCGTAAGAATCGGCGATGTCGTCATCACCGATTTTCAGGATATTCACGATCTCGACGAAGTCATTGAAAGAACTGAGAAATCGACGGTTCGCTGTCTCGATAAGCAGGCCGGAGCGGCGATGGTTGCCGCCATCGACCGCGCCCGCAAAAATAACGATACTCTCGGCGGGATGGTCGAAGTAATTATCCGGGGGCTACCGGTCGGGCTGGGTGGCTATTCGCAGGGAAAAGACCGGCTGGGAGCGCTACTGGCGGGCGCGATGATGTCCATACCCTCGGTCAAGGGCGTCGAAATCGGGCTCGGTTTTGCCGCCGCCGAAATGAATGGCAGCGAGATTCATGACGAGATTTTTTATGACCCCGACCGGGCCAACTCCCCGAACAAGGGCTTTTACCGCAAGACTAACCGGGCCGGGGGGCTCGAAGGCGGTATGACCAACGGCGAGGATATCGTTCTTCGACTGGCCGCCAAACCCATCGCCACCTTGAAAGAACCTCTGGCTACGGTCGATATCGAATCCAAAAAACCGACCGAAGCCGTGGTGGAACGTGCTGATACATGTGTGGTTCCGGCGGTCGGCGTAATCGCGGAAAACCTCGCGGCGATGGTGCTGGCCGATGCCTTCCTGAAAAAATTCGGCTCCGATAATATGCGGGAAATTGAGAACAATTATAAGGCTTTTCTAAACTATATCTTCTGATTAATTTTTCCGTGGCTTTTCTCAACTCATATTCTTAGTTGATAATTACATAAAAAATGCAAATATTTATTATAATGTATTTATGAATTACTTGAGAAGGGAGTAACCGTGCAATACACTTTTTCAGCAGACAACATTTACGATGTCAATGTTGACAGTATTATTGTCTTTTCGGTCGCCTATGAAAAGGTCAGTGACAAGTTTCTGGAAGCTCTCGACGTACTCGCCAACGGTGTTGTGACCACTTTGCTCGAATCCAGGGAATTCTCCGGGGGTGAGGGCGAACGGGTGGTTATATACAAACCGGAAGAGTTCAAGGCTAAACGGATTGTCCTGGTCGGGTTGGGTCCTGAGAATAAAATTGATCCCGATACGTTCCGTCGGGCGATGGGCTGCGCCTCGCGGGACAACGCCGTGAAAAAGTCAAAGAAGCTGGCGGTTTATTTCGGCGGCATCAACAACGCCGATTTCTACCAGGCGGCAATTGAGGGTTATCTGCTTGGTTCTTACAAAATGCTTGATTACAAGACCGGTGACAACGCCAAAGACAACAACCGGTTGGGGGAGATCGTTTTCGTTTGCGACCGTAAAGCCAGTCTCAATAAATTGAAAAAAGCCGTCGAGCGGGGGAAAATTATCGCCGAGGGTCAGCTTTTGGTGCGGACGCTGGGAAATATACCCGGAAACGACCTGCCGCCCCGGGTGTTCGCTGAGAAAGCTCAGGCTCTGGCCCGCCAGCATAAATTTAACTGTCGGATTCTCGACGAAAAAGCTATTGAGAAAGAAAAGATGGGCGCCCTGCTGGCCGTCGCCCGCGGTTCTTCGGAGATGCCACGTTTCGTGGTGTTGAACTATAAGGGCCGCTCCGACGACCAGCAACCGATTGTTCTGGTTGGTAAAGGCGTGACTTTCGACGCCGGCGGCATTTCTCTTAAGCCCGCACTCAATATGCACGAGATGAAAAACGATATGTCGGGCGCGGCCGTGGTGCTGGCGACCTTAGTAACCGCGGCCCGTTTGGAAATTCCCCGGAATATTGTCGGTTTGTGCCCACTGACGGAAAACCTGCCATCGTCGAAAGCCACCAAGCCGGGCGACATTATTACTTCGCGCAAAGGTCTGACGATTGAAGTAATCAATACCGACGCCGAGGGTCGCCTGATTCTGGCCGATGCGCTCGATTATGCCGACAAATTCAATCCTCAGGCGGTGGTGGATATCGCCACTCTTACCGGAGCGGCTCTCTATGTGCTGGGATACGCTGGTTCGCCGATAATGGGCAACAATTCCAATTTGATGGATTTAATCAGGGAAGCCGCCGAGAATACCGCTGAGAAGGTCTGGGAAATGCCCATCTGGGACGAACACCGGAATATCATGAAATCGACTATTGCCGACCTGGTCAATTCGGGCGGAAAGAACGCCGGGACTATCGCTGCCGGTGCTTTTCTGGAGAACTTCGTCGGGGAATGGCCCTGGGGACATATCGATATCGCCTACACCGAATCCGAACCCAAGGGTCAGGCGTATCTTCCCGCTGGCCTGACCGGTTACGGTCTGAGACTTTTTGTTTCCATGCTGACTAACTGGAGAAAACCATAAGGAAAATCAGGGTGTTCTTTCTGCGATACCCAGATCCCAAGATATACTGTTATTGTTGAAAGTATATCCATACAGGAATTTAAGGCATCGCTTATAAGACCCGCAGAATTTGTGATT
>JBMOKZ010000413.1:0-4963 GCA_049324195.1 Candidatus Zixiibacteriota bacterium
TTTCAGATAGATCTGCGCGCCGCCCATCTTGCGGCTTAGATTTCTCGCGTAAAAAACCGGACTGGGCCGGCCGACATAATGACGGTACAAATCGGCCAGCTCCTCGCGATACGCCGGGTCGGCCTTGGCTTCATAATAAGCCCGAGTAATTTCTTCCAGTATTTTGATTAAAAGGTCGGGAACATAGCGCCCGCCGTACTCGCCGAAATAACCTTCACGGTCGGGAACGGGTCGGGGTTGGTTTTGGGGTTGCATGTTGGCCTCCTGTATGGCTTTCCAAGATTTTCTTCGTTATTGACTGACGTTTTTTCAAGATTTTCGAGCCCCGGGTAATCTTGCACAAGCTGATACCCAGCTCGGCGGCGATTTGTCTCTGGGGGACCCGGTCGTAAAGCAGTTTCATCAGTCGCCATCGAAGCGCGACATCCTGGATTTCCGCAGGAGTAAAGATTTCCTCGAAGAATTTTTTCATGGTCGGGAAATCGTCGATTTCGGAAAAAACCCTGTAAATTTCGTTTGTCGCCTGTAACAAACCAGTACTCCGGTGTTTCTATTTATAGAAACAATATAATAAAAACCCCGATTTTGTCAACGATTTTTTAAAATATTAAATTTTATTATGAAGTTGAAAAATTTGTACTTCAATCAAAACGTAAATAAGGATAAAATGACAGAAACGATTCAAGATATGGTTGCTTTAACCGCCCATAAAACAGTAAAGTCAAGTTATAATTTCCGGTTCAGGGAACTCTTTCACAGTAATAGATATCGGCATCGAAAACTCCGGCGGCATCACTCAGGACATGGACAAAATACAGATACCGGCCATCGGCGGTCAGCGAGGGTTCGCCGACGACGCCGCGAATCACCAGTTCTGGGGTCCCCCAGCGTTCCCCGGTTCGTACCGAACGATACACCGCCGCCCCGATTAGTCCCCGGTCGGAGGTAAAATAAACCGTATCGCCGTCCGCGGTAAAGGTCGGCTGAAGGTCCCCGGCGACGGAATTCAAGGGCGTATCGAGACAAACCGCCTCGGTCCAGCCGGTATCGGTCAAAACCGACAGCCAGATATCCGCCCCGCCGTGGCCGCCCGGACGCAGCGATGCGAAGTAGAGCGAGCTGTCGTCGGGATGTAGGGCGTGTTCACCGTCGGGCCAGACCGAATTTACCCGACCGCCGAGATTGCGTCCCTCGCCCGGTGTGCCGTCGATGATGTCGGCTACGTAGATATCCTGAAAGTCGTCCATATAAGGGTCGTTATTGTAGCCGAGATTGGCCGCCCGGTTGGAATGAAAATAAACTTTCGAACCGTTGGCGTTAAAACAGAGCTCCCCGTCCAGCGAACCCTCGGTCCCTTTCGCCAGATCGTAATATACCGGCTCGCCGAACGTACCCGGCCCGCCGGTACGTTCGACCCGGAAGGTGTTGTTTTCCGGGGCAAGTATCTCCGCGACCGAAAGACTGTCGAGAATGTCGGCGGTGAACATGAAATAGAGATACTGACCGTCGTCCGATATCTCGATCGCGTCCTCGGGACAGAGCGTATTCACCGGCGGCTGGAGTTTTGTCGGCTGGCTCCAGTCAGCCACGACCGTCTCCGGCGTCCGATTGTCGCTTCGGGTCGAGGCGTCCTTGGTGCAGCCGGGATAGACTACATCCTGCTGTGATTGACTGGGGCTGTTGTCGTCTTGGCAACCGCTTATTAAAAGGAGACCCGACAGGCTCAACATTATCAGAAAGAATTTGATTTTACACATCATCGACTTATCCCCGTTTCTGATATTTGCGGTGATTGTCGATTTTATCATAAGTTCCGGCATACACCAGATTGCGGATATATTCCTTATCCAGAAAATCATGGGGAAAGCCCAGATCGATGCGGCTGAGCTCGTTCAGGCGTTCGCGATGTTCCTGTTCGAGCGGATAGTCGAGACAGGCCAGGTTTTGCTGCAGTTGTTCGACCGTGCGGGCGCCGATAATGGGGATAATCAAACCCGGCTGGTTACGGACCCAGTTCAGCGATACCTGAGCGGGCGAGCAGCCGATTTCCCCGGCAATTTTAACGACCTCGTCGGCAATCGTCAGGCTTTTGTCGCTGAGACGCGGTGACTCGGCGTCGACCTCATAGCGTTTGGTAGCACTCGTGACCTTTTTGGTTCTGCTGTATTTGCCGGTGAGTACGCCGCCGCCGATCGCTCCCCAGGGCGTAACAGCCATATCGAACGCCCGCGCCATCGGCAGCAGTTCCCGCTCGACCGACCGTTCCAGCAGGCTGTACTCGATCTGCAGGGCGGTGAACGGCGTCCAACCGCGAAGTTCCGCAAGGGTATTGGCTTCCGCAACAATCCAGGCAGGCGTGTCGGAGATGCCGACATAAAGGACTTTCCCGGCCCGCACCATATCATCGAGCGCCCGCATGACTTCCTCCACCGGAGTCATGTAATCCCAGGCGTGTACCCAGTAAAGGTCGATATAATCGGTGTTCAGCCGCTGGAGACTGTTGTTCAGCGCCTGCACCATGTTTTTACGATGATTCCCGGCGGAATTGGGATCGCCCTGTTTCATATAAAGCGTGTACTTGGTGGCCAGCACGATTTGCTCGCGAATATCCTTGATAAATTCGCCGACGAATTTCTCGCTGGTGCCCTCGGTGTAGCGGTTGGCGGTGTCGATAAAATTCCCGCCGGCTTCAACAAAAGCGTCGAACATTTTCCGGCATTCCTTTTTGTCCGCGCCCCAGCCCCATTCTTCACCAAAAGTCATTGTCCCGAAACAGAGTTCGGAGACTCTCAGACCGCTTTTTCCCAGCAATTTATATCTCATTCAGTCCTCCTTTAAAATCAATTTTTGTTGTATTACGCCTTCGACCATGTCACCAGCCAGCGTTTGAGTTTCTTGTTTTCATGATAGGCGATATCAGCGGTTGTCCCGACCAACAGGCGTTTAAACTGTTTTTCGTCCGGATAATTTTTCACCACCTGAAACCGGCTTCCGTCCGGAAGAGTGCGGGGATTGATGCGGTTACCCTCGTCGTCGAAATAAAAACCCTCCGCGTCGAATGCTTTTGGTACTGTAGATCGAGCAGAATTACCCGGCCGTTGGTCCTGATTTTATCATGGACCTTTTGTATAAATAGCGCCATCATCGACAGTGGAATATGCGAAAAGAAATCGGCCGCGAAGACGATGTCGTATTGACCGGTCAGTGTTTCGAGCCGATAAGCGTCGACAATTTCAAAAGTAATATTGTCGATATCGCTGTTTTTCTTCCCGGCGATAGCCACCGCTTCGGGGCTGACATCGGTGGCCGTCACCCGAGCGGCCCGTTTCGCCAGTACCCGGGTCCAGTTGCCGGTACCGCAGGCAATTTCCAAAACGTGGACGCCGACGAGATATTTCTCGACCAAAGCTATTATCGACCCAAACTGCTTTTCCATGGCGGCGTTCGAGGTATAGCTCATATAGTCGTCGTGCCAGGGCGCCCGTCGGCGATAATATGCGTTCATCTCTTCTATCAAATCTCTGGTATTCATTATACCGCATGAACCGGTCAAAGAGTTTTCAAATCCACCGGTAATTTATTGTATTATTATGGAAGGTGCAAGTTCCGGTCATAAAAAAAGCCGGGTCAAGATAACCCGGCTTCTTTATAAGAATGCGTTATATGGAAAATAAATGTTAATTACTTATTGACGATTATTTCCGCACCGAGCGCCTGGTTGCCGCCGCCACCCAGAAAACCCCGGGCGAAGACGGTATAGATTTTACCGTTTTCCAGGGTAATACCCGGCAGCGCCAAAGCGACGGTCATGGTGCCGGCCACCCGGACCTCGAGATTATAAGTGCCGGCATCGAGCGGCGTGAAACCTTCAAATTCCCTGAAAGCTACATTGCTGAAGACAACCGGGCCGCCGTTGGCGACAGCGATATCAACCGCCGGAGCGTCGGGCGAAAGATGCACGAACCGGACATGAGCCTTGCCCGCGGCCGGGGAGGTCAGGTTATCAACCAAAACCAGCGGCTCAATACTGCTGACGGAATCGATAGCGAAAACACTGTAATACGTATTGGGATCAAGATTCAAATTGGCGGCAATCACCGTGGTGGTGGTGTTGGCGACATTGACCTTGACATTTCTCGTGCCCGAAGACAACTCGACATAGCCGGTATTGGTCGGGAAAGACAGGTCCTCGACCGCCGGAATATCGCTATCAACGAGAATATCCACTCCCGGAGCGTCGGGGGAGGCATGAACTATCATCACGTCAGAAGTCGGCGTGGGACTCCCCATCGGGTTGTTGTCATTGTCGTCGTCGCTGCATCCGACCATAACCAACGATGTCAGAGCCAGCAACATAACAGCCGTGTAATATTTTTTCTTAACCATTTTATTTCTCCTTAAGAAAGTTAAAAATTTTTTAAAGGTTTTTTCCGGTCTATTTTTTTTGAGACAGGCGGGGGAGAAATAAAATCACTCCCCGCCTGAATACAACGATTATATTAGTCATTCCGATTAAAAGGCATTAAATCAATGCGCCAGCAGCCCTGGGCTGAAAAATCCTTATCGGAGTCCACGTGCTTGTCGCACAGCCATTCATGACCGTTGCTGTCAATAAAAGTCATCAACGGACGAGCGCCACCGTAACGGATACCGTTACCTAAATTCTGTCTGCTGTTGTTGTTAGTCATTTTAATTTCTCCTTACTTTAATCAATTTAAACCTATTTTCCTGATTAAGCGGCCGTCACAACCCAGCGGCGCTGAATTGAACGCCACTGCACCGCCTGATAAACAGCTCCCAGCCCTACCAGGATATAAACCAGACGGCTCCATAAAGTGCCACCGCCGAAAATTGTCGCCACAAGGTCAAAATTGAAAAATCCGACCAGGCCCCAATTTAAACCGCCGACGACCAGCAGGACGGCTACGATAACATCAAAACTCTTCATTTTTTTCTCCTTTGT
>JBMOKZ010000414.1:0-4828 GCA_049324195.1 Candidatus Zixiibacteriota bacterium
CAAGCCCGGAGTTGACAAAATCGATTTCATCGGCGCCCCGGATGATAATCTGTCTTTCTTCGCCGGTCAGGGTCTTGCCGGTGAGTTTTTCGACCACGCTTACCAGCCGTCGATTCGAGTCTTCCTCGAACCGTTTACTCAGACGGCCGAAGCGGACATGGCTGAGATTTTTCAGCCATTCGAAATATGACACGGTCACACCACCGGCGTTGGCATAGGCGTCGGGAACAATCAGGACATTTTTCTCGAACAGGATTTTTTCGGCGTCGACCGTTGTCGGGCCGTTGGCCGCCTCGATGATGATTTTAGCCTTGATACCGGGAGCGTTTTCCGCGGTAATCTGCCGTTCCAGAGCGGCAGGTATCAGAATATCACATTCATACTCGAGACCGTCGGTGTTTTTGGCGAAATTTTTCGCCCCCGGGAAATCCGTAATCTTACCGGTTTCCGCACGATGTTTCTGAACAGCTTCGACATCGAGTCCTTTTGGATTATAAATGGCGCCGTCCCATTCAATCAAACCGATAATGACAGCCCCGGCGGCCTGAAAATATTTGGCGGCATAATATCCGACATTACCCAGTCCCTGGATGACCACTTTCTTGCCCTCAACCCCGGTCGTCAAGCCGATTTTTTTCATGTCTTCATCATATGAAAGGGCACGTTGGGCGGCGAAAAAGACTCCGCGTCCGGTGGCTTCGGTGCGGCCGTGGATGCCGCCCTGTGCGATGGGTTTGCCGGTTACACAGGCGTCAGAATCAAGCTGGTCCGGATTGAGCACTTTGTAGGTATCCAGAATCCAGGCCATTTCCCTCGGTCCGGTCCCGTAATCCGGCGCCGGGACATCGATCCCCGGTCCGATAAAGTTTTTCTTGACCAGTTCGGCGGTGTAGCGGCGGGTGATATGCTCGATTTGTTCCGCCGTATATTTTTTCGGCTCGAATCTGATTCCCCCTTTAGCCCCTCCGAAAGGGACGTCGACAATGGCGCATTTATAAGTCATCAGGGCGGCCAGCGCCTTGACCTCATCCTGGTTAACCATCTCACTGAAACGGATCCCTCCTTTGACGGGAAGCTTGTGGTGACTGTGCTCGACCCTGAAAGCCTGCAGAATTTCAATAGTCCCGTCAGTACGCTTGACCGGAAATTTAAACTCGTAGATGCTGTTGCAGTATTTCATCTGTTCAACCAGGCCCCGGGGATGGTCCGTGCAGGCGGCCGCTTTGTCAAAAAAGGACAGAACATTTTCGAAAAAAGATAAATTATTAACTCCCATATCTCCTCGCTTTATAATTGATTATTTATGGTCTGAAAACCTAAAGTAACCAAAATTCCCGTTCAGATGCAAACATCTTATTAAAAAAACTTCAACAATCTTTCTTTTTGCCGGCGGGTGAGTATTTACAATTCGCATAATATTCCGTATCTTACGGCATTGAATTGGTTCACTTCCAGGAGTCGATTATAAAAACTCATTTTATGAAATCTTGTGTCCATCGTGTTAAATTTAACAGCTGTCCATTTTTATTAGCATTCGAAAGGATAATCTTCATGAAGACATTAATTACTCTGATGTGTCTTTTGTTCCCGGCTTTATCGCTGGCCGAGTCGTCCGCTGAAGGGAAAATCAACCAAGACTTAATCGATAGAATTGAAGCCCGCATGGGTCCGACAACGGAATACGATGTTATCCGGAACGCCGTGGCGGCCAACAATATTAACAATCTGGCGTTGAACCGCGAGAAGTTGCTGGGTTGCGACAACCTTTTTAATATCAAACTGGAAACCACCGGCATCACCAACCAGAAAAGTTCCGGACGGTGCTGGATGTTCGCCGGAGTGAATGTTCTGTCTCCCCTGGTCAAGGAAAAGCTGAACCTTTCGGATTTCGAATTTTCCCATTCGTATCTGGCCTTTTTCGACCGGCTCGAAAAGGCTAATATATTCCTGGAACAGATAATTGAATGCCGCGATTTACCGCTGACCGACCGCAAGATGGAGGATTTCATAAGTTCGCCTTACGGTGACGGCGGCTGGTGGCACTACCTGACCGGTTTGGTAGAGAAATACGGCCTGGTACCGGTCTCGGCCATGCCGGAAACCCAGCAGTCGTCCAACACCGGCATCATTAATACTCTCACCGACCGGAAACTCCGCGCTTTCGCTGCGGAACTTCGCACCATGCACAACCAAGGGAATAAATTAAAACAGCTACGAGAGCGCAAAGACGAAATGCTGGCTGATATCTACAAGTTTCTGGTTTTCAATTACGGTCAGCCGCCCAAAGAATTCGTTTTCCGTTATGAAACCGAGGATACGGTCAAAACCGACAGCGCCGAAACCTCCAATACCAAACCGAAAACAAAAAAAGTCATCAAAGCCGTCAAATATACCCCCCTTTCGTTCTACCGGGAGATCGTCGGCGACAGCTTGCCGGAATTCGTCGCCCTGTGCGACAACCCGACCAAACCATACGATAAACTTTACCGCGGGGAATGGTCGCGAAGCATCTACGAGAACGAGGATTTTACCATGCTCAACCTGCCGGTCGAGAAACTCAAACAGTATGTCCTGGCTTCTCTGGTTGACAGCCAGGCGGTCTGGTTCGCATGCGATGTCGGTAAGGACCATTACCGTGATTCAGCTTTGTTCACCACCGACATATACGCCTATGACCAGCTTTACGACATGGATTTCAAGCTGACCAAGGCCGAACGAATCGATTACGGCGATGGCTGGTCCTCGCACGCGATGACGATCGTCGGAGCGGACACCACCGATACCGGCGAACCCGTCAAATGGCTGGTCAAGAACAGCTGGGGCACCGAGCTTGGCAAAGCCGGATATTGGACGATGTACACCGACTGGTTCGACGCCTATGTTTATGTCGTCATTATCAATAAAAAGTACCTCTCGAAAGAGGATTTGAAAAAGCTGGAACAGAAACCGACCGTGTTGCCGATGTGGGACGTGTTCTCCCGGGCATTGCGGAACCTGTAAAACGAAGGGTAAAGAAAAATGAAAACGTTAATCAACATTATAAGCATCGTGCTGACGGTGGCTTCGTTCGTTTATGCGGCAGACCAGACCGGCGCAATCGACCAGAATTTGATCGACCGGTACGACAAGGCTTTCCAGGACAAAGACGGCGCCGATATCCTGATCAACGCCGTCGCTAACAATGCCGTCAACAATCTGACTCTCAACCGCGACCTCTTCGCCAATCGCGACAAATTCTTCAACCTCAAGCTGAAATCGTACGGCATCACCAACCAGAAGAGTTCCGGCCGCTGCTGGCTGTTCGCGACCCTGAACGTCTTCAACCAGCAGGTCGCTAAAAAAATAAACCATAAGAATTTCGAGCTTTCCCAGCCTTATCTCACTTTCTGGGACAAGATGGAAAAAGCCAATATGTTTCTCGAAGAGGTCATCAAATACATCGATAAGCCACTCGACTCCCGCGAGATGGAATATATCTTGAGAAATCCCTTCGGCGACGGCGGATTCTGGACCTACGCCGTTAATCTGATAGAGAAATACGGCGCGATGCCCATTACTGCCATGCCCGAGACCAAACAATCGACCTCGACCGGTACCGTCAACAATCTGGCCAATATGAAGTTGAAAAAGTTCGCCGAGGAACTTCGTGCTCTTTTCACCGACGGTCAAAAAATCACCGACCTCCGCAAACGAAAAGAAGCCATGCTGGATGAAATTTACCAGTTGATGGCGTACAACTACGGTCGCCCCCCGAAGGAATTCGTCTTCCGCTATGAAGACAAGAGCGACGACAAAGACAAAAATAACGAAGACGACGAGGCCGAAAGCGACGAGGATTCGACCGCGACCGAAAACCCGGAACCCGTTAAATATATCACCAAGACCTATACTCCGCGTTCGTTTTACGATGAATTCATCGCCGGGGAACTGCTCAAGTACGTAACTCTTATCAACTATCCCACTCAGCCCTACAATCAGCCTTACCGTTGGGAATGGGGCAATATGCCGGAGAAACCGCATATCATCGGTTTGAACCTGCCGATCGAGAAACTCAAAGCCTATACCATCAGAATGCTGGCTGACAGTATGCCGGTTTGTTTTGCCTGCGATGTCGGTTATGGAAACAACACCGATTCTGGAATTTTTGCCGCCGACCTGTATCAATATAACCGGCTATTCGACCTTGATTTCAAGATGACCAAAGCAGAACGCCTCAATTACCGGGGCGGTACATCCAACCACATGATGGTTATCCTGGGTGTGGACACAACCGACGACGGCCTCCCGGTCAAATGGCTGGTGGAAAACAGCTGGGGCGATGCCCGCGGCGACAAAGGTTTCTGGTATATGTACGATGACTGGTTCAGCGAATACGTCTACGAGGTTTATCTCGACCCCAAATATCTCTCAGCCGAAGACCGGGAGTCATCGAAAAAACAACCCAGGGATATGCCCCTGTGGGATTATTACGGGGAAGGAATGCTCAGCAGGTAACATACTCAGAACATGATTATTGTCTCCGAACTTATAAAAATTGTTCCGCCAGAACGAGTGACAACCCAGGCTGACCAGCTCGAGGTCGTCGCTCACGACGAATCCACTCTGGCCGGGGTCACCCCCCGGGCGCTGGTCTGGGCGGAAAGCACTGAGGAAATTTCGAAAATCATCTGCCTGTGTCATGACACCCGCACGCCGGTGACCGTTCGAGGGGCCGGCAGCGCACTTGAGGGCTCGACCATTCCTCTGAGCGAGGGGATCGTGCTGGATGTGAGCCATATGAACCGTATCCTCAATCTCTGGACCGAGGATTTGCAGGTGCAGGTGGAGC
>JBMOKZ010000415.1:0-4796 GCA_049324195.1 Candidatus Zixiibacteriota bacterium
TATACCCTGCCCCATAGTTGACCGCCTCGGCAAAAGTACCGTCCCCGTTATTTAACAGGATCGAAACATTTTCAGAATCCAAGTTTGCCACGGCCAAGTCGTTGTCGCCGTCCCCATCAAGGTCAATCGAGAAAACAGATTGGGGACCACTTCCCACCGGGTAGTCTATTCGAGCTTTAAATAGCAACTCAAACGGGTGAACCCTTCCAGTTGTAAAGACGAAGATAATTAATGTAATTAAAATAACCCTGGAAATTTTCGTGATTGGCATTTCTCCACCCCTGTCTTCGTCATCGAGGCTTAGCCTGCCCAATACCGCTTCATGATACAAGGCTGAAAAGGTCAAACAAACATAGCCTGAGAACATTGTTGTAAGTAACGTAAAGATATACAAATATAAGGTCTAAAAACAAAAACGTCAAGAATACAGTGTTTTTTGCATCGCTCAAATTGAATTCATGTCAAAACACCCCCCATTGTTTTACTTGCCTAAAGACCCGCCCTACCCTTATTTTGCACTCTATGAAAACAACCTTCCTGACTATAACTTTCCTGATGCTGGGGCTGGCGGCATACGCCCAGTATGACCCGAATAATTACGACGAACACAGCCCGGTGCCCAAAGTCGGTCTCAACGACCGCTCGGCCACGTTGCAGCAAAGCCTGTTCCCGGAATATTACCGGACAAACGCGGTTCGGACGGATATGCGCTGGGTGCAGCGCAACGACAGCGCTCTGACGGCGTTCTGGACGGAAAACGGCCGCTACATTCTGGGGCTGCTGGCTGACCTCTCCGGTTTTGCTTGGCACGAAAACGAATTCGATATCTATCTGGTGCGCTATTACACCGATATCGGCGAGGGCGAGCCGGTAATAATCCCGATCGGCGGCATTCGGAAAAGTCACTTGGTCGAGGTCGCACCCGACGGGTGCCGGATGCAGCTCAATTTGATTTTTCAACTGGCCAAACGGATGCTGGCTCAGGCGGACCAGCCCGAGGACGGCGTGTACCTCCCGATCGCCGGGCATCCCCTGATGCAGGCCGAGCCATACCGCCGGGACAACCTGGCGATGCTTCTGGCGCTGGTGGCCGGCCAGTACGTCATGGGGCTCGACTCCACCTATAACGCCTTCCAGTCGGCGTTCTGGCAGGAGCATTTTCCCGGCCGGGATATTTTCAACGAATATCTTTTAAAAGAGTGGATCCTGTCGCCCGAGCATACTTTAATAATGTGGCTGGCCGATGAACCGTACAATTCCCGTTTGGTTCAGCTTACCCGCCCGCCCCGGCGGCCCGCCCCAACCACTATCCCGGCCAACCGGGAATATATCAAAGGTCTGCCGCTGAAGGGGCAGCTCGGTTTCTCGGTCAAACTCAACACGAGTAACCGGCTCGAAGTCGACCAGATGGATATTGAACGGCTGGCTTACGCCTGCGGCCTGCAGGTCGGCGATGAAATTCGTTTGATTGACAATGTCCGACCCCGCAATTTCAAGGATTTGATAGAAAAAATCCTGGCCGGACTGGATAAAAACGGGGTGATGCTCGAGGTCAGCCGCGAGGGCCAGAATCTGGGCGTGCTGATCCGGCCGATGACTCTCTTCAGTCCCGAGGACGAGGATTACTACTGGGAGGATTACGAGACTCCCCGGAACGCGCCGGACAGCATATTAATCGACACACTCTTGATACCCGACAGCGTACCGCCCGAAAACCCGGAAAACTAATATTCCCCCTTTTTGGGTACGATACAGATAAATTCAAACGGGCTGTCATAGGGATTTTCGAACTGATGTTCCATATTGGGCGGAACCAGCGCGAAATCCTTTTCCCCCAGTTCGTGGATGGTGTTGCCCAGTCGCAATTTTCCCCGGCCGCGGATGATATGGTTGACGTGTTCCCAGTCATGCTTATGGCGCGGCGTGAAGCCGCCCGGTTCGAGACGGAACACGCGCAGGACATAACCCGACCAGCCCTCCTTCTCGCCGATTACCACGGCTTTGTGGGCGCCCTTGACACCGTCCATTTTGATTTCGGCCGACTCCAATTCGCGATATTTTATCACCGGCATTTCGTTACCTCCTGTTTTCAGTTTAATATACGGCGCCGGAAGGAAAATTGAACAAAAAAAAGACCCGCTTTTACGAGAAAAACGGGTCACAAGTTTTTATACTTAAAGTATAAACGCTTATTTTTTTCTGCGGATAGTACGACGACGCGTGGATTGACGAGCCGTACGTCTCTGCGGAGAAGCCCAGCGGGTCTGGGTCTTGGTCCGAAACGTTCTGCGCTTACGCGTGAACTGGCGATTAACCGGTTTGTGGGTAGTACCAGTGTTGCCTCTCCAAACGGAGGGACTAGCTTTACGAATGTTCAGGTCGGAAGCTTTGTAACGCACGGAATAAACAGTACGACCAAGCTGACGGGCGACCCAGGACGTTTCGTTGTTGCGGTAGAATTTCCGCATGAAAGCTATCTCTTCCCGGGACCACGGACGACCACCACGAGCAGTGCGACGATAGGCCTGTTTGCGAGAGTAGGCTCTACGCGGGGTAGGGCGCTTTCTGGTTTTCCTTGTAGCCATAATGAACTCCTTGTTTGAGTCGTTAACGTATGCGAATATGGTCATGGCTTGGTCCATATCCGCCTCTAACAAATTCTATAAATTATCATCGACCCTTTAGTGAAATTCTTAACCGCCAGCGACTTAGTTTTTAGAGAGAATTGACCCTCTATTCAACTTTAGCCCCGTTCCCGTTTTTATTAAAAAATTGTCGTGAATCCGTAAAATAGACAACTATGGAAATTATTGACACGTTAAAAATAACAGACCGAAACCGCTCGAAATGGTACCTCTGGCTACGTATCTTATTGTAATACAATTAAATAACCAAAAACAGGGAGAACTTGATTAAGTCGTTGATATTCGCGGGCTTGCCGCCGGTATGACGAAAAAAGTCAGTCGCGACCCGCTTAAAAATCCCCGACCGCCGCAAAAAAAATTGTATAAACCCTGCACACAGTTACAAAAAAAATTTCATAAAAGATGGATTTTCATGTTAAAAACGACGGCCGAAAACGCCCGCCAAAGCAAACGCAAGAGATTTGCGGAATGCGACACTCGATTAGTTGTTGCTTCTGATAGAATCAACGAGTAGATTATTTTTACCTTTTACCGAAGATTATAATTATGAAAAGAGAATACATATTAGTCTCACTTTTCTTCCTGATAGCAGCGGTCTTCTTCTATCTTTTTTATCGAATCATAGTTCCTTTTTTCGTACCCATTACCTGGGCGGCGGTGTTCGCTATCCTGTTTAACCCCCTCTATGAGAAAATTCTGAAAAGGGTGAAAGGTAAAGGGCTGGCTTCTTTTTTAACCTGTCTTTTAATCGTGATTCTCATAATCGGCCCGCTTGCCTATCTGATGGTAGCGCTCATCAACGAGGCTACCGAGGCGGTGGTGAAGGTCAACGAGATGTATAAAAACGGACAGTTCGACGAAATATTATCTTTCAACGTCCCCTGGTTCGAGAGCCTGAAGGAGCGGCTGTCACAACATTACGACCTGTCGAAAATAAATTTCGATGAAATCGCTAAAAGTTCTATCGATAAAGTCAGTGGCCTTATTGTCAACCAGACCACCTGGCTGTTTACCAACGGCACCAAGACCATTTTCTATTTCATGTTGATGATTTTCAGCATGTATTATTTTTTCAAGGATGGCGAGAGAGTGATTCTGAAAATCCGCCGGCTGCTGCCTCTAACCCCGAACCAGATTAACGTCACCTTCAAGCAACTTCGTGACATTATCCAGGCAACCATGTACGGGGGGGTGGTGGTGGCGATGATTCAGGGGATGATCGGCGGCATCCTGTTCTTTATCGTGGGGATTCCCTCGGCTGTCTTCTGGGGCGCCGTCATGGCGTTTCTGTCAATTATCCCATTTTTGGGAGCCTTCATTATTTATATTCCAGCCGGGATAATTTTGATTCTGGGCGGCTCGTTCGTCAAGGGCCTGGTGGTAATCGGCCTGGGAACCATCGTCATCAGCCAGATAGACAATATCCTTCGGCCGCTTCTGATGTCCGGCAAAACCAGCATGCACCCGTTGTTGCTGTTTTTCACCATCATGGGCGGTATTTATCTCTTCGGTCTGCTGGGTTTGATTGTCGGCCCGATAATTACGGCTATATTCCTGACCATCTTGAAAATTTTCGAGTTCAAGCTGCATCCCGAATACGAACAGAGCCTGAACCCTGAAGAGAACCAGGAATAGTCGCTCCTAAAAGACGATAAGATTAAATCGCCGGCGGCTGGCCGCCGTAATTGGACCATTCCTCTTTCGAGGGTCCGAATACGCCGGGTACGGGAAGTCCCGCCTGACGCATCAGCACTGTCATCTGGCCACGGTGATGGATTTCATGGTCGGTCAGAATTTTCAAAGTCAAACCGCGCGGCCATTTTTCGCCGTACAAATCGTCGATTTTGAATAGTGTCTCGTCGGTCCAGCTTTTTTTAATTTGCTCCAGCAGCTCGGCGGTTACCGCCCGATAGCTTTTCCTGATTTCGTCGGCGCTTTTCGGCAACGGGGCTTCTTTGGCCACGGTGGTGACCTTAAGACCGATCGCCCCCATCATTTCCGGGATAGTGGTGATGATATGCCAGGCCATCCGACCCAGCGTGCGGTGGTCATCGGTTACGCTCTGGTTGAGCGAGTCATCGGTCAGGGTATCGAGAATTTTCCCCGTCCCGTTAATTAAGATATTATAGCTTTTTTCAAAGCTTTCCAGCG
>JBMOKZ010000416.1:0-4748 GCA_049324195.1 Candidatus Zixiibacteriota bacterium
GGCTCAAGACCCATCGCCCGTAACTCTCCGGCGATAAAATCCGCCAGCGCTTCCTCATGAGGCAGAACCGAATTGATTTTTATCATCTTTACCAGAGTAGCCCGAAGGTACTGCGGATTTACTTTTATTTGCTTCGGCATTTTTCCCCCGTTATTACTCATTTCGATATAGAGCTTTCATTCTTTTTGACTCAAGAATAATATATATCTATCACAAAATAGAATTTATTAGTTCCGGTAACTATCACTTTTATTTATATTTAGACCTTTAAAGACAGAAGTGGGTTGCCCTCAATTTATTATCAAGGGAATAAAAAATTTTCAAACTTTGTCTAATAGATAATTGTTATAAAAAAACTCGCTATAGGGCTGTTGATGTTATCCGATTTGGATTTTGAAAGGACTTTGAATGAAAAAAACGACAAAGATTTACCTGCCGATACTTATTGTTGTGGTCAGCTTCCTGATAATGCTGGGTCTGATGAGCCTGCGTTCGGAAACCCCGCGAAAAACTCCCGAAGTTCGCGCCAAAATAGTCGAAACCAAAATCGTCAACTTAAGCCCGGTCCGCTCTATCATAACCGCCTACGGTCGGGTAACCAGCACCCAGCCGATTCAGTTATACAGCGAGGTAACCGGCATAATGGAAAGGGGCGACGTTCCTTTCAAGCCGGCACAGTCTTTCTCCAAGGGTGACTTGCTGTTGAAAATCGACGACCGCCAGGCCACCCTCAATTTGAACAGCGCTAAAAGCGACCTGCTCAACGCCCTGGCCAACGTCCTACCCGAAATTAAATTGGATTTCCCCGATGAATACCAGGTCTGGGAGGATTATTTCAAAAATTGCGAATTTAACCAGAAAACTCCTGAACTGCCGGAAACTGACAATCAGCGCATCAAACTCTTTCTCTCCCGTTATAACGTGTATTCTCTTTATTTCAAAGTTCGTAATCTGGAAATAACGCTGGATAAACATTATTTCCAGGCACCTTTCGACGGCTCGATCATATCGACCTCGGAAAGAGTCGGATCCACAGTCCGCGCCAATTCTCTCTTGGGGGAAATTATCAATCTGGAACAGCTCGAGGTCGAGCTACAGGTAAATGTCGCGGATATCGCCTGGCTGGACCGCCAGCAAAAAGTCGTCTTCACCTCCTCGGAATTCCCCGGCCAATGGACGGGTAAAATTCTGAGAATCGGCAGCGACATTGACGACCAGACCCAGACGGTCAAGGTCTATGCCGGGCTGGACGACAGCCGCCAGGCATCGCTCTTGAACGGGGTGTTTCTAAAAGCGACCATTCCCGGTGAAGTTATCGACCATGCCGTGACGGTGCCGCGAAAAGCCCTTTATGATGAAAAATATGTATATATCATCGTCAACGGCCAGCTCGAACGCCGGGAAATTGTGATTCTGCGAAACGAGGTCAATTCGGTGATCGCCAACGGCGGCCTGGAGAACGGCGACACGCTTGTCGTGGAGCTGATGCAGGGCGTGGTGCAGGGTATGCCTGCCCGGTCAAAATCAAATTCACCTGAGAATCGGGAGCAATAATGCGCAATCTGATCGCTTATCTTATTCGATATCCCGTCTGGGTTACGGTTATATTTTTCAGCGTTATCCTGTTCGGCCTGTTATCCCTCAGTCAGATTCGATATTCCTTTTTCCCGGAAAATGAGCCTGACAATATCATTATCTCGGTCGTTTACCCCGGAGCTTCCCCGGAGGAAGTGGAAGAGGGCGTGGTGCTCAAAATCGAGGAACAGCTCGACGGTCTGGAAGGGGTCGAGCGCGTCACCTCTACCTCGCGGGAAAATACCGGCACGGTCACGGTAGAGATTATCGAGGGGAAGGATATCGACAAAGTCTTGACCGACGTCAAAAACGCCGTTGACGGCATCAGCTCCTTCCCGGACGGCGCCGAAAAACCTCTGGTGTACGAACAGCTGTTCCGTTCCCGGACGATGTTTATCGGCCTGCACGGTAAAACGGATCTCTTTAACCTGAAATACCTGGCCGAACAACTTCGCGACGAGCTGCTCGCCGCAGACGAAATTTCCCAGGTCACCATCACCAACCTCCCTTCGCTCGAATTCTCCATAGAAGTTTCCGAAGCCGATATGCGGCGATACAAAATGACTTTCGACGAAATCGCCCGGGCAGTCGGGCAGTTCAATATCAACGTATCCGGCGGAAAATTCGAAACCGATGAAGAGGAAATTCTTATCCGTACCTGGGGCAAGGGTTATCAGGCTAACGACCTGCTTAATATTCCCATCCGGGGCAACAGCGACGGCACCGTAATATACCTGAAAGACATCGCCACAGTCAGGGAACAATGGGAAGACGTCCCCGATAAAAGTTATTTCAACGGCATGCCGGTGGTCATGATGAGGGTGGACCAGACCTTCGACGAAAGCATCCTCGATATCGCCAGTCAGGCCAAGGAAATTATCGCCGAGTTCAACAGCGCCCACACGGGTGTCGTAGCCACGGTGCAGCACGACGCCACCATTCCGCTTCTTCAACGTCTCCAGCTGCTCGTCACTAACGGCTTTTTCGGCCTTATGCTCGTACTCATCTGCCTGGGATTCTTTCTGAATTTACGGTTGTCGTTCTGGGTCTCGGTCGGCATCCCCTTTTCCTTTGCCGGGATGTTTATCATAGCCAATGCCGCCGGAATGACCATCAACGTGATGAGCCTGATGGCCATGATTATCGTCGTCGGGATCCTGGTGGATGACGCCATCGTAGTCGGCGAAAACATCTTCTCCCACTTTGAACGCGGCAAACCAGCCCTGCAAGCCGCCATAGACGGCACTTTTGAAGTTCTGGCGCCGGTGTTTACTTCGGTCATGACAACCATTTTCGTTTTCTCGGCCTTTTTCTTCCTGCAGGGCATGATGGGCAAGATGATGTGGCAGCTGGGTCTGGTAGTCGTCAGTTCGCTCTTTTTTTCTATGGTGGAAGCTTTTATCGTATTACCCTCCCATCTGGCGCACTCCAAGGGGCTAAGCCGTGACCAGAGAATTTCGAAAATCAGGGGGAGAATAGACCGGATCATTAAGTTCCTGACCTATCGGATGTATGCCCCGACCCTGAAAGCCTCCATAAAAAACAAGTGGGTCATAATCGTTATCCCAGTCGCCTTCGTGCTCATAACTGTCGGCCTGCTCGGCGGCGGTCTGATCGGCATTACCTACTTCCCCAGCGTGGACAGTGACAATATCCCCATCAATGTCACCCTGGTCTCGGGACGTCAGGAAGCCTTTACCGATTCTATCCTGACTCGAATTGAGGAAAAATGCTGGCAGGTCAACGAGGAAATGAAAGCGGAAAGACCGGACAGCCTCGATGTTATCGTCAGTATCCAGCGCATTATCGGCAGCAACGATTTCGGCAACAACGGCTCTCACACCGGAAAACTTTCACTGGAGCTGCTCGAGGGTGAGACGCGGCAGACCGAAAGCTACGAAATAGCTAATCGCATCCGCAAAGCTGTCGGCGTTATACCCGAGGCCGAGGAACTGACGTTCGGCGAGGGCGGTCGATTCGGGAAAGCGGTTTCGATAAGCCTTCTGGGTAACGACCAGGAACAACTGCAAAAAGCCAAGGTGCTGCTCAAGGCTGAAATCGAAAATCTCTCGTCTTTGAAAGACGTTACCGACACCGACCAGAAAGGCCGCCGGGAAATAGACATCAAACTAAAACCCCGCGCTTACGCTTTGGGACTGACGCTTACCGATATTTTCGGCCAGGTCCGGCAGGGCTTTTACGGCCAGGAAATTCAACGGATTCAGCGCGGCCGCGACGAAATTAAAGTCTGGGTGCGATACCGCACCGAGGACCGGTCCGAACTCGGCCGTCTGGAACAGATGCGTATCCGCACTCCCAACGGCGATGAATACCCCTTCGGGGAACTGGCCGATTACACCATCGATCGCGGTATCATCCAGATTGACCACCTCAATCGGAAAAGAGAAATCAAGGTCGAAGCCAACCAGACCGACGAAAAAGAAGACCTGCCGCCCATCCTGGCTGAAATTGAAACCAATATCATCCCGGCCATCCTCAGCCAGGTTCAGGGAGTGACAGTTCAGTTCGAAGGTCAGACCCGGGAGCAGAAAAAAATGATGACCTCGATTCAGATAACGTTCTCGGTCGCCCTGATTGCCATGTTCATCTTAGTCGTGCTCGTGTTCCGCTCGTATGCCCAGGCGGTTATTATATTTTCGCTTATCCCGATCGGCATCCTGGGGGCTATCTGGGGACACGGGATACACAATATGCAGATCAGCATGTTATCGCTGACAGGTATTATTGCTCTTTCCGGAATTATCATCAACGACAGTATTGTCTTCGTGGACCAGATCAATCGCAACTTGCGGGGGGGGCAAAAGGTCGAGGAAGCGGTGTTCAATGCCGGTATCTCCCGACTCCGCCCTATTCTTTTGACCTCCCTGACCACCTCGCTTGGCATGGGACCGCTGATCATGGAAACCAGTCGGCAGGCGCAGTTTTTGATTCCTATGGGTATCTCGATTGCCTACGGCCTGCTTTTCGGGACTTTCATTCTGCTGGTCATTCTTCCCGCCGCGTTTCTGGTTCTCAACAGTATCCGCTACCGGATAGCCGTACATTTCTCCAAACTGCCGGTCACACCCGAATCCGTTGAACCGGCTCTCAAAGAATTGGCGTCCGCGGCTGTTTTTGACACCCCGCCATCAAAGGAAATTAAACATGCTTAA
>JBMOKZ010000417.1:0-4728 GCA_049324195.1 Candidatus Zixiibacteriota bacterium
TGGTCGGCGTAAGCGATTCGTGTTTCGAGGTTACGCCGAGCTGGTTTTCGACAAAATACTCGGGTATTTCCATTTTACCGATATCGTGATAATACGACCCGACCCGCGCCAGCAGAGAATTGGCGTTGATGTTTTTGGCCGCCGCCTCAGCCAGGTTGCCGATAATTATCGAATGGTGATAGGTCCCCGGAGCCTCAATCGCCAGCCGTTTCAACAGGGGATGGTTCAAATCGGACAGTTCCAGAAGCGAGGAATCGGTGGTGAACCCGAACAGAGATTCAAAAAACGGCAACAGGAAAATAATGACCGGGATGGTAATGATACCGGTGATCACGCCGTAGGCGATTTCCTCGAGAATCTCCTTGCTCGGCGCGAGTCTCACATTTTCCACCAGGAAAATGAGGACGATATAACTGAGCACGATACCGAGCATGATCCGGTAGAAATGCGAACGTTTACGGACCTTCTGCGAAGTGAAACAGGCGGTCAAGCCGATGACCATCGTCATCAAAGTCAGGCTGAAATTGAAACGGTGCATGATACCGAACAAAAGAGCCAGGATGACTGTCGAGAGAATCCCGACCTCGGCGTCAAACAAAATCGTGACCATAATCGGCAGCAGCGCCACAGGATAGAGATAGATAGAGATGCCGCCGAAAAATTCCACCATGTAAACCAGGAACAGTTGAATGGCGAAAACCAGAAAAAGAGCCAGGAGTTTCGGGTTGGATTGGAAAATAATTTTACGGAAATAAAACAGAAACAGGTAAAGGGCTGAAAATATGGACAGGACCAGAATAATCCGTACGAATATCGGCAGAAAGGCTTTCCACCAGCCCTGGCGGGAAGCCTGAATTTGCTGCAGCCGGGCCATTTCCAGAAGGATTTCTTCGATTGGTTCGGTCACTTTCTGACCCTCGCGAACGATAATATCCGAGGTATTGACCACCCGGCGAACGTTGGAAATCTGGGCGAGTTGTTCGTCCACCCGGGCAGTGTACTCGTCCATGTTGACCCACAGATTGGGATGAATGAAATTTTTCCCGACCAGATAATAAAAATCGACATCGATCGTGTCCGTCACGGCCAGCCGGTTCAACGAACTGACCAGCTGGGCATAGGCCATGGCGAGGTCCCGAATCTGGTCGCGCTGGTGGAGAGTTTCGCGCTCGCCCCGGCGGATCACGACCATTTTGTTCCGGCTCTGAGGAATGTCGTTCAAACTTCGCAGCACGCCTACTCTATAGATTTCATCGTTAAAAATGCGGGTCAGGTGTCTTTTAAGTTTATTGAGATTTATCGAAATATCGAGCGACCGGTCCACGGCGGTTCGGCTCAGGAGCGGGTAGCGACGGGTCATGATTTCAACCAGTTTTTCGTGGTTGGCGGAATCTCCGGGAACGCTGACTCTCCTCAGGGAGTCGGACAGGACGATGAATCTATCCAGCCCCTCGAGAGCGCTGGCTTTTAACAGCGTGTCAAAATCAATCACATAAGGAATGGAATACCGAATCTGCTCTTCCTCATCCTCGATTTCCCGGTCGGACTTGTAAACGGTGATATCGAAAGGAGCCAAGATATCGTTCTGAGCGGTCTCTCCCTTACGGGGAATATCGAGCGGTTCGAAAACGCTCTCGCCGGGATAGAAAACCGCCACCAGAACCGAGAACATCACCAGCAGCATATATTTGATGGTTCGGGAACGAATCGTCAGGGTCGATCTCTGACGGCTTTCGGTCTGAACTTTCAACAGCCGTTTGACGCGGCGTTTTAATTTTAATAAGGCGGTAAACATGAGGCGAATCTCCTTTTCGCCTTAGGACTTTCTCTTCGGTTTCTCGAATTTCTCGTAAGCCTTGATTATATTCTGAACCAAATGATGACGGATAACGTCCTTTTCGGTCAAATAGACAAACTGGATGCCCTTGATATTCTTCAGAATCGTCTGGACCCTGACCAATCCCGACTGGCGGCGGTCATCGAGATCAATCTGGGTGATGTCGCCGGTAATAACGGCCTTGGATTTTTCCCCGATTCGGGTCAAAAACATTTTCATCTGGGCGTTAGTCGTGTTTTGAGCCTCGTCGAGAACCACGAACGCCTCGTTGAGTGTTCGCCCGCGCATGAAAGCCAGTGGGGCGATTTCGATAACCCCGATTTCCAGCAGTTTTTGAATTTTATCCGGTTGCAACATATCGTACAGGGCATCGTAAACCGGGCGAAGATACGGGTCGACTTTGGCGCGGATATCCCCCGGCAGGAAACCGAGGGATTCCCCGGCTTCCACCGCCGGTCGAGTGAAAACAATCCGGTTCACCTGTTTGGCCTTCAACTCGGCGACCGCCATCGCCACCGCCAGATAGGTTTTACCGGTGCCGGCCGGACCGATCGAGAAGACAATGTCGTTTTTATCCACAGCTTCGACATACTGTGACTGACCGATGGTCTTAGGTTTGATGGCTTTTTTCAGGGCGCTGGTCAAGAGGGTTTCGGTGGAAATTTCCCGGGCTGGACCTTCACCGTTTTCCTGCACCATGGCAATCGCGTAATTCAGATACTGCTCGGTGAGGATATCTCCCAGTTTGATGCGTGTCATCAAATCGCCGAAAAGACGGATAACCTGCCCGACCTCTTCGGGCGGTCCTTCTACTATGACCTTGTCGCCGCGGGCGATTACCTTACAGAGAAAACGGGACTCAATCATTCTCAGGTAAACGCCGTTTTGTCCGAACAGGACGCGCTGGTCGATATCCCCGATATCGATCGAGCGGGATTTATTGGTTTCCGTATCCATTCTTTATATTACGCTTTATCCTCTCTTTTAATGGCAATCCCCAGTTCCTCTAGCTGGTCGTCCTCGATGGGGGTCGGCGACCCGTCCATAAGCGACAGGGCGTTCGTGGTTTTCGGGAACGCGATGACATCGCGGATGGAATCACTGCCGATCATCAGGGTCACAATCCGGTCCAGACCGGGTGCCAGGCCGGCATGCGGCGGGGCGCCGTATTCTAAAGCCCGCAGTAAAAATCCGAACATCCGCTCGGCCCGTTCCTTATCGATTCCCAGAATCGCCAGGATTTTCTCCTGCAGCTCGCGGCGGTTGATACGCTGGCCACCCGAGGCAATTTCCCAGCCGTTGACCACCAGGTCGTACTGCATGGCTTTCGCTTTTCGCCAGGGGTGGTTAAGGTCGGTGCCGGGCAAACGTGAAGTAAAACCCTCGTCAATCAACGGGAGGTCGGCCTCGGCCGGGTGGGACACGATATTATGCATCGCCTCAAACCGTTTCATCTCTTCGTTGTATTCGAACAGCGGGAAATCAGTCACCCAGAGAAACTTAAACTCGCCACCGGCAATCAGGCCGTGTTCGCGCCCCAGATGGAGCCGCAGTTGCCCCAAAATCGATTCGGTCTTGAGTTTTTTATCCGAGACGATAAACAGGGCATCACCCGCCCCGGCCCCAGCTCTGGCGCAGAGCTTGTCCTTGACCGTCTCGCCGATAAATTTCAAAATCGGCGATTTATCGCCACCCTCCGCTCTCAGGATATAAGCCAGGCCACCGGCGCCGTTGTTCTTTGCCACTTCGGTCAGGTTGTCGATTTGCTTGCGTGAATAACCACCGCCGCCTTTCAACACGATACCTTTGACAACACCGCCGGCTTTGACGTTGTCGGCAAAGACCTTGAAATCGCAGTCGGCGACCTCGTCGCTCAAATCGACGATTTCCATGTCGAAACGAAGGTCCGGTTTATCGATACCCCAGCGGTTCATGACTTCATCGTACGTGAACCGCGGGAAAGGCGTTATCAGTTCTATCCCCAGAACCGTTTCGAACAAATAGGCCATCATGCCCTCGGCGACCTCGAAAATGTCATCGGGCGTGACGAACGCCATCTCCATGTCGATCTGGGTATGTTCCGGCTGCCGGTCGGAGCGCAGGTCTTCATCGCGCAGACATCGGGCTAACTGGAAGTACTTGTCGTACCCGGATATCATGAGAATCTGTTTCAGCAGTTGCGGCGATTGCGGCAGGGCGTAAAATTTACCTTTCTGGACTCGGCTGGGCACAACATAATCGCGGGCGCCTTCAGGCGTCGAACGAATCAACAGCGGGGTTTCGATTTCATAAAAGCCCTGTGAATCGAGATAATTCCTGATAGCCATGGTAGCCTCGTGCCGGATCCGCAGGTTTCTTTGCAACGGCGCCCGGCGCAGGTCGAGATAGCGGTACTCCAGACGCAGCAATTCGCTGGCGTTGGTTTCGTCCTCAATTTCAAACGGCGGAGTCTTGGATTGCGCGAGTATATAAAATTCCTCGACGTTTATTTCGATTTCACCGGTGGGCATTTTCGGGTTGGTGGTGCCCTCGGGACGTTTCTGGACGGTTCCGACCACAGCGACCACGAATTCATGGCGGGCTTTTTCCGCCTCGGCCAGCATCGCCGGGTCAAAAGTCTGGGGATTTATGACAACCTGGGTCAGACCGTAACGGTCGCGCAAATCCAGAAAAAGAAGACCGCCGAGATTACGATAACCGTTGACCCAGCCGTTCAGCCGGACTTTGATACCGTCGTCTTCCAGTCGGAGCTGACCACAGTTGTGAGTTCTTTTCAGGTCTGAAAATTGTGGCAATTAATCCTCGTTAAATATATGTTATCTATATAATTATCGGCATAAACCGGCTTTTTTATATAAACCTTTTGATGGTTTTTCCTGCCGGAAAGTACT
>JBMOKZ010000418.1:0-4660 GCA_049324195.1 Candidatus Zixiibacteriota bacterium
TTATTCTGCCGGACTTTTTTATGGACAAAAATTTAAATTATTATATATTTAATTGATATTAAGTTGATTAAAGCCGTAAGGAATAAAATTCAAACCCTCGCAAAACCGGGAATCTAATGTACCCTTCACCAGATTCCGGTTTTATTTCAACATTCAAAAAATGATACGGGTTACTGTGTCCTTTGTTGAGAAACGAAAATTAGTTATGTCCACACAGAAGGAGTAATCATCAATGTATGAGAGCAAATTTACTTCCGTCCTTTTTCGTTTGAGTGTCTTACCGCTTTTCTTTCTGGTTGTCTTCACTTTTTCACCAGACGTGAAAGGTGAATTGGCGACGGCGGATGAAATGCAGCGGGTCAGTCAAAACTGGTTGACTGAAATTGTTAATCTCAAAGGCAGCTGGGCCGGGGTGACAAATCCGGAAATTACGGTTGTATATGAAATATTCTCGGGTGACACGCTGTTAGCCCGGTGTTACTCTGTCAATCCCCGGGGTTTTGTGGTAGTCCCGGTTTTGAAGGAAATGACACCGGTCAAGGTATATTCCGACGAATCCAACTTCGATGCTTCTCAGGAGAACGGTATGATGACCCTGTTAAGGGAGTTGTTATCATCACGTCTTAATTATTACGCCTCCAAATACGGCGGGCTCGATGTCGCTCAACCTGATAACGGCCTGATGGTATTCGCCCCCGAGCAGAGGCAGCTCTGGGACAAATACGCTGTTTCGGTCGAGGCTTTTGCCGCCAAAGCAGGTACGGAAAACAGCCTGAGTGTCGACGACGCCGGGCCGCTTCTGACTACGAGCTGGCATCAGGGAGACCCCTACAATCAGCTTTGCCCGATGGGAGACGGCGATCGTACGGTAGTCGGTTGTGTCGCCACTGCTATCGCCCAGATTTTGAATTTCTGGCAATGGCCGGTGAACGGTGTCGGGAGCCATACCTATCTTTGGGCCGGTGATTATTCCTGTGACGGAAGTACTCCCGCGGAATATCTTACGGCTGATTTCACCAATCCTTATGACTGGGCCAATATGGCCGATAGTTGCACCGAGGGTTGCACGGCTGCCGAGATAGCGGCGTTGTCCGAATTGAATTACGAAGTGGGCGTAGCTTGCGAAATGGATTACGGCGCCTGCGGGTCCGGCAGTTACGTCTCCTCCGCTATGAACTGTTTTTCGCAATTTTACAAATACAGCCCGGAATTATACCTGCTATTCCGTCCGGATTATACTCTGGAAGAATGGTACAACATTATTAAAGAAGAAATCGATAACGGTCGTCCGATTGACTATTTCATAACCCGGCACTCTATCGTCTGTGACGGTTACCGGTATTTCAGCGGCCAGTACCAGTACCATATGAATTACGGCTGGGGCGGTTCCTATACCGCCTGGTTCGTGCTCGACAATCTTTATTGTTCCTGGGAACCCGGCGACCTCTGTCCGTCCTCGAGCGATAACATGATTATCAACCTTCAACCACAGAACCTTCCGGTCGTTTCGTTGATTGGCAATACCTACGTCGATAACGGCGGTACACCGAACGGTTGTCCCGAAGCGGGTGAGAGTATCAGCATGGATGTTTCGATTGTCAATAACGGTATCGACGCCGTCAACACCGCAGCCGTGCTCTCGACAAGCGATCCCTATATTAATATAACCGCACCGTCGGTTTCGTTCGACGCTCTGATTCCCTGGGGCGACAGCAGCACCAGCCAAACTTCGTTTGGCTTCGATATCAGTTCTTCCTGCCCCGACCCCCATACGGCCATGTTGAAAATCAATATTACTGCGGATGGCGGTTATATGTTCATGGATTCGTTCTATATCTTTATCGGGACGACGGCAGGTTTTACCGATGATATGGAAAGCGGCAGCGGTTTGTGGTCCCTTAAAACCATCACGACGTCCTATTATAACGAATGGCACCTTGAAACTTCAAGGGCGTACGAAGGTTCGATTTCCTGGAAAGCCGGCGGTCCGGGTACGGACGATTACTCCAGCAATAATGACGCCGGTCTCGTCACCCCGCCTTTCCTGTTGCCGAACAATGCTGAACTGAGTTTCCGGCACTGGATCGCGGCGGAAGACAACAACGACGGCGAATGGGCCTGGGACGGCGGAATTGTCATGATATCTTCCGGAGGCGGGATCTGGGAACAAATAACCCCCGAAGGCGGGTATCCTTTTAAAGTCATTGACAATCAGGCCAGTCCTTTTGCAGCCGAAACCCCCTGTTTTTCGGACACTTCCGACTGGTCCGAAGCCGTATTTGACCTCTCGGCTTACAGCGGGGTTGTGCAGTTGATGTTCCGTTTCGGAACCGACGGTTATGTTACGTCCGAGGGGTGGTATATAGATAATATAACGGTCACTTCGGGGGGATGCTGTATCGGCTATACCGGCGACGTCAACTGTACTGGAGGGGAAGTGCCGGATATTTCGGATATCACCCGACTGATTGATTATCTCTATATCAGTCACAGTGCGCTTTGCTGTTTCGAGGAAGCTGATGCTAACGGCAGCGGCGGCCCGGAACCGGATATTTCGGATATTACCAAACTTATCGACCATCTGTACATCTCTAACGATGCGTTGCCGGACTGCCCGTAATGTCCGACAGGATAAAAGGATATAAAGCTGTCGCCGCTTAAGGCGGCAGCTTTTTTTAGTGCTGAAGCCTGATAAAATAAATAAAAACATCCGATAAAAAGAATACACCCTCGGAATTGCATCTTCGGGCTGACGAAAGAAATTGACCAATTGTGTTGAATATTATATATTGTTTGTGAAGAGGCGATTCTCCCGCTTTGTTATTCTTTCTTTGAAAATCGCATAAAAAATTTCTGTTTATTTCTTGCATTGAGATATTCACTTTGGAAAACTTGATATAATATGAGAAAATAAATCATAAATTTCGTGGAGGGTACTGTATGTCTTACAGAAAAATTTTATTTTTCGCCTTCTTAATTTCGTTCCTCGTTATTTCCCTCTCAAGTTCATTATCAGCCGAATTGAGAAAGCGGGTGTTGCCCGAAAAACCAAAAGCGGCGATTATTCCGCCCGGTTATGACCGTCATCATATAGAAGTAAAATTTCTCGATGAGATGAGTATCGGCCTGACGGCCGAGGGGTCGCCTTTCGACCGACAAGGAGCTTTGCTTAAAAGCAGCCGGTCTGCCAGTGTGATCGATATGATAGCTGAGTCCGGTTCGCGCTGGCGGAGAACCACCGGCAACCAGGAACAGAAAATTGCGGAGATGGTATCAGTAGCGGAATCTTTCCATAACCGTGAAATTGCCAACCTGAACAATTATTTTATCCTGACGGTGCCCGAGGGGGTACGAGCCGAGGACTGGATCAACGAACTTAATGCCATGCCCGAGGTGGAAATTGCCCAGCCTTTGCCGTTACCGATGAAGCTTCCTTTTTGGGCCAACTATGTTCCTTTCCAGGGTTATTTAAATCCCGCCCCGGACGGTATTGATGCCCGGTATGCCTGGGTGCATGGAGGCGGAGCCGGAGAGTTGGTAAGTATTTGTGATTTCGAATATTCCTGGAATCTGGCTCACTACGATTTCGATACCTCCTACACGAACTATGCCACTATTTTTCCGATAGGCTATACGTACTCGGATCCTTTTAACGATAAAAGACACGGTACCGCCGTTTTGGGCGAGTTGATCAGTATG
This sequence comes from Candidatus Zixiibacteriota bacterium, assembly GCA_049324195.1. Classification (GTDB taxonomy): domain Bacteria; phylum Zixibacteria; class MSB-5A5; order GN15; family FEB-12; genus JAFGNW01. The sequence goes on from JBMOKZ010000418.1 coordinate 3,700, forward strand.
CGCGGTTTTCTCGGCACCACCGGAGGAGTCTATAATACCCAGATAAAGGTGGCACCAACCTACCTTGATGACCACACCGGCGGCGGTCCGGCCTGGCTGCTGGGTGACGCCATGAACAATGCCATGACCATGGGGGGGATATGGAGCGGTGATGTCATGCTCATTGAACAGCAAATAGCCGGACCCAACTGGACCGGGTCCAGCGATACCGGGCTGGTCCCGATTGAATGGTACGAACCCTGGTATAATATCGTTTTAACTGCGACCGGTAATGGTATCCATGTTGTGGAATGTGCCGGGAACGGCTACCAGAATCTCGATGACGCGGTTTATAATACCGGCCATGCGCCATTTAACGTCGCCAATCATTCCCGGGCGATAATTGTCGGAGCCGGCGCCGCTCCGGCCATGTACGGGGGCAGCGATGTTGACCGTTCCCGGCTGAATTTCTCCAACTACGGCTCCCGGGTGGATCTTCAGGGTTGGGGGGAGATGGTGATCACTACCGGGTACGGTGTCCTGTATAACGAACATCCGGATTCCAACTGGGATTATACCAATATATTCAGCGGAACATCGAGCGCCGCCCCGATCGTGGCCTCGGCGGTGGCCGCCGTAGAAAGTATCTACCAATGGCGCGACCCGATGGGGATGAGTACCCCGTTCGGGGTCGATACGGTCCGAAACCTGTTGAAAAATACCGGAACTCCACAGCAGTCCGGAACCTACCCGGCTTCTCAAAATATAGGTCCCCGTCCGAACCTGAAACAGGCGCTGTCCTATGTCATCAGTGATCAATGTGATTTTTATAAGAAATCCCAGCTCGATTACGCCCCGGCCGGGGTGCCAGATTTTGACCAGCTGCAAAGAACCAACTGGCGCCTTCCGGACGGGCGCTGGACTCACAGCGGTCCGGTAGCCCTGGCTGACTGTTTCTGGTGGTTTGATGCCAAGTTCGACA
>JBMOKZ010000419.1:0-4634 GCA_049324195.1 Candidatus Zixiibacteriota bacterium
TCTTTCACATGACCCACTTTGTTGTTTTGAAGAAGCTGATATTTCCCCCCATGCTAATCCCGATAGTCAAATAGATATTTCCGATATCTCGAAACTGATAGATTATCTTTATCTTTCCCATACGCCCCTACCAGCCTGTCCGTAAATTATTCTGTTTTGACAACTATTATGAGAAAGCCCGCATAGAGCGGGCTTTCTTATTTTTTTGAGGCGAAAAACTCCACGGTCTTTTTGAGACCCTCGGCAAAACCCACTTTCAGCTTGAAGCCGGCTTTTTTGATTTTGTCAATCGAGGCATAAGAATAACGGATATCGCCGGAACGGGCGGGTTCGTAAACGGGCTTGATATTGGCACCGGTGATATTGTTGAGTTCGTCGAGCAGCTGGTTGAGCGTAATCTGATCGCCGCAGGCAGTATTGTAAACCTCGCCGACCATGTCGTCGTTGCTCATCGCCAGCAGGTTGGCCTCGACGCAGTTGTCGATATAGATGAAATCGCGGGTTTGCTCGCCATCACCGTAAACGATCGGCGCTTTCCCCGCCACCAGCCGCGAGATAAAGCAGGGGATGACCGCCGCGTAATCGCTGGCGGGATCCTGTTTCGGGCCGAAAACGTTGAAATAGCGCAGCGCTACGGTTGGGAATTTATACAATTGCCAGTAAATTTTGAGATAATGTTCGCCGTTGAGTTTGTGGACGGCATACGGGGAGAGAGGTTCGGGCAGCATTTTCTCGTGTTTGGGCAGGACCGGCGAGTCGCCGTAAATGGCGGCCGAGGACGCCATAACCAGTTTTTTCACCCCCGCGCGGCGCGAGTTCTCCAGAACGCAGAGCGTCCCGTTGAGATTTATATCGTTAGCCGTGACGGGATCCTCGATTGATTTCTGGACCGACGCCAGCGCCGCCTCGTGGAAGACGTAATCGACGCCGGTGACGGCTTTGCGGACCGTGTCGTTATCGCGGATATCACCGTGGATAAGCTCGATATCATTGATGATGCCGGCCAGGTTTTCTTCCTTGCCGCTCGAAAAGTCGTCGAGTATCCGCACTTTATGGCCGTGTTCAATCAGTTTGTCGGCGATGTTGGAGCCGATAAAACCGGCGCCGCCGGTAATCAAATAATGCATATATAAATAACCCGTTTTTCTTCGTTTGTATCAAGTGTCGGCGGATAACGTCTAATGTTTAGTTCTTTAAAGCTCAAAATGGTTGTGAAGATTCTTCCCGCCGGTTAACGTTAATAAAGGAATATACGTTTGTCCAGATGATTTCTTGATTTTTTTATTTCAAATTTCCGTTTTATGTGCGAGATATAACGCCGCCAGCCCGGCAATCATAGGGATTATCGGGAAATGAAAGCGCCCGAACCCGAAAAATACGAAATGTACGGCCATCCAGTAAATTACGGTCATAATCAGCAGGCCGGCACCGGCGTTGAAATAGAGCGGGCGTTTCAAAATGAAAACGACCAGACCGAGCAGAGCCAGCAGCAGGATCAGGATATAATAATATTGCGCGATATACGCCAACACGACATAGCCGTCGGTACGGTCTTCGCCCGCCGCCCGGATTAAATCGTAATGCACGGCGTCGACATCGATCGCGAACATGTACGCGACTTTCATGACCCCGCGTTTGACGAAACTCAGTGGATGCGCCCTGATATAAGCAGACCCGAGCGCGAAGCCGACACTGTCGTTATGAGCCTCGTAGGCCGGGTCATTGAGCACGAAAACGTTCGGGTCGGGAGGAATCCAGCCCATCCCGGAGCCGGGGTTGTTGCCCAGATATAGATTGACCCCACCGTTGGAGGATATCGCAGTCACGCCGACTTTATAATGGTTGCGGATTATCCAGGGCGCGACGACAATTAAAAGCCCGACCAGAGCGATGAAGAAATTTTTGAGCGCCAACTTGTAACTGCCGGTCTGCATTTTCCACACCGGTATCAGTAGCGGCAGGAAAGTAAACGTAATGGCGCGGGTAAGCGAGGCCAGACCGAGCACGATTCCGCCCGTGAAAATATAAAACCAGGTTTTCTGGCGGAGCCGGTTGCCATCGGCGGCTTTGGTGAGTAAAAATAAAAACAGCGACAGAAGCAGAAGCAAAGTAAACAGGTTCTCGGTCAAAAGCAGATTGACAAACAATATCTGGCTGGGGAAAAATACGAGAATAATCAGCGTCAGGCGGGCGATTTTTTCCCCCCAGATAATCCTGATTAAACGATAGCCGAGATAACAGATGCCGAGATTTAAAAGAATATTGGCGAAAATGCCGATTTGCGGCTGATGGCCGAATATCAGGTAAATTCTCGATAAAAAGAACGGGTACAGCGGCGGCCAGGTCGCGGTCGGCAGGACGCCGTCGTAATAACCGCCCATTTTCAGCCAATTGACGGCCAGTTCCTCATATCCCAGGCAGTCGGCCCAGAATCGAAGGGGCAGAAATATCTGCACCGCCAGGCGGAGCACGAAGCCGGCGGTCAAAAATACGGTTAGAAATCGCATGGTGGAAAGCAAAAGCAGATAATTAGTCAGAATTTTTACCGCTGCGTGAAAAGCCGGGCGGAAAAGCAGATATAAGCCGATTATGCCCAGCGAGCTGAGACAGATTTGAAACTGCAAAAACGAATGCGGGTCAATCACACCGTCGGGGCTGAATATTGCCGCCTGATCGCGTATCAGAGAGTACCCTAAAATTGCGAATAGTCCCACACTCGTAAGAAAAGTACCGGATATGATTCGAAATATTTTCATCATTTTTCGGATTCGGTTTCCTTCATCCGGGAATATATGGAGTAACTGAGCTTGTCGAAAGCAAAACTCTTTTTAATTTCATATTTATTTATAAAGAGGGAATCGCTGGCGAACTCTGATAACGGGCTGCCGTTTGACAGCACCACCCAATCCGGTTTTTTATCCAGAATCAGGTCGCGATAGCGGCCGTCGCGGTTGTAGGGTACGGCTTCGGGGGAAACTAAACCGTCGCGGTCGAGAATTTTTCGTTGGGAAAAGTAACCGATATAGCCGATATCCTCGGCGGCGACCAGGTCGTTCTGGTCGGCATGGACGTAAAGGTAGTATCCGACCTGCCGGTGAACACCCTCAAGCGTCTGCTGGGTCTCATGGTGGTTTTTGGTCGGGAGGTAATTCCCCGCCAACAAAATTAAAATTATCAACACCGAGACCACCCGTGAATAGGTGACACAGCGGTGGGCCGGGCAATTTATTCGGTCGATTGAAAACGGAATGACGGCGGCAGCGAACAGGATATAGATCGGAAATACAGGCGCCATATACCAGAAAAAGAGATGGGTGCGCCCGAACAGGTAAAAGGCAGTCATGGCCAGCATCCAGAAAATCTCAAGCCCCCCGAAATACTGTTTTTTATAGAGCCATCGTCCGCCAATCACGGCCGCAGCGAGCATGATGTAGCCGTAATAGATATGAAAACCGAGTAACAGACTCAACCGGTCAAAAAGCGGCTCGGTCCCGAACCGACTGTAAAGCGCCAGCTTGGCAGGAATCGTGTTGGGTATCGGAGAGCCGAAGTAAAGCCAGGATAGTGCAATCCAGGGGATGATAATTATCGAAGGTGTTATCAGGTAGGCTTTCCAGTTGTGGCGATCGCGGAAGATATTGTATAGGCCGAGTAAAAGCAGGAGCCCGAAACCCTCGGGACGGGTGACCGTCGCCAGGGTCGCCATCCCGATCGCGTATAACCGGAACTGCCGATGCTGGAAATAAAAAGCCGATGTCACCAATAACGTAAACAGGGCGGTCTCCATTCCGCAGGTATCGGCGGGGATAGAGCGCGGCCAGAGAATATAGACCTGCGCGGGCACGGCGGCGAACTGCCGGAACCGCAAAGATTGAGCGAATCGGTAAAGAACCGAGGCGGTCAGGCCCGATGATACCAGCGAGATAAACAGCGCCGCGGTAACCGGGAGGATGCGGAGTCCGGCGAAAAACGCGAGCAGAAGCGTGAAAAACGGGGTCGAGGTGCCCAGCACTTTATCGCCGATGTTGTACACGAAACCTTTGCCGGCAGCGAGATTTTCGGCGTAACGGAAAGTGATGAAAGCGTCGTCGGCAATAAACCCGGTCAGGTAGTTGAACACCAGCCGGGCGATAACGGCGCCGAGAAACAAAAGGCCCGCATTTCGGTTGGTGGAGGTCATGGTTTAAGATTATCAATCGGGCGGGGGGTGTCAATAATAATAGGTTAAGGTTTGAGCCGTCTGGTCAGAACCCGCTTTCACGGAGCAAGGCCTGAAGGAACATAAAATAGTGTCAGTTCCTTTCCGCCTGAGGCGGATGAGAACTGACACCCTGTGATTCCTTCAGGTCATACCCGCCTTCGGCGGAAAGGACCTTACGATACGGTAACGCAGAGCGTTGGAACGAGGAAAAATGAGAAGAGAGATTGCCACGTCGTCAGCCAGAGTGGATTCCTCGCAATGACATTGATATGTATTATGTGCCCGGCAGATGTCCACTTCTGCCGTATTATAACAGAGTATTAAAACAGCTTAATTTTTTTGCTGAGGGGTTTGTGGAGACCCTGTGCTTTTTCGTCCATGTACTTTTTCGTCATGGCGAACACTACCCCGGACAGGCCGATCAGCGCGATCA
>JBMOKZ010000420.1:0-34978 GCA_049324195.1 Candidatus Zixiibacteriota bacterium
TCGCCTGTGCATGGACATCCAAATTCCAAATTATGTGGATGCTTCCGGTGGGGCTGCTCGCGATTTGCGCTATGGCGGTTGTTGGTTATCTGGCCAAATTGAAAGAGGGGCATGTCGGCTGGACGAGCGAGGTGGCGGCGTTTCTTACTTTTGTCACCGGGGCGCTCTGTCTGCTGGCCGATATCTGGCTGCCATTGGCGCTGGGAATTGTCGGTACTTTCCTGCTTTCCGAAAAATCCATGATTGAAAAATATGTCGAGCGGCTGGACAAGGCGGAGTTTCTGGCGGTCTTGAAATTCCTGATTGTCACCCTGATTATCCTGCCGGTTTTGCCAGACGAAGAATACACTCAGTTCAAGCTCAATCCCCGCAGCATCTGGCAGATCGTGGTGCTCGTTTCGACCATCGGTTTTGCCGGGTATTTTCTCGCCAAGAAATTCGGCAATCGGGTCGGACTATGGCTGTCGGGTATTTTGGGCGGCATCGTTTCCAGCACGGCGGTCAGTATCACCACCGGCCGGATTGCCCAGAACACGCCAGCCCAGAGCAAAAACGCCCTGCAGGCGTCGATTCTCGCCAGCAGCATGATGTATCTTCGGATTCTCGTACTGATCTGGTTTATTAATCAGAGCGTTGCACTGCATCTCTGGCCGCAATTACTGGTCCTGATGACGGTTGGCATCTGTCTGTCGCTGGGGATAAAATCAGGGGACAAGTCGTCCAAAGCGCCGGCTGTCAAAGCACCCCACAACCCCTTTGAAATCAAACCCGCCCTGATTTTCGCCTCGCTGTTCGTCATTCTCACGGTGGCCACCATATTCATCAAACAGATTTACGGTCATACCGGGCTGGTGGTGCTGGCGGCGGCGACCGGGGTAACGGATATCGATCCGTTCATCCTCTCCCTGGTCAATCAGAGCGTTGATTTTCAATCGATTGTGGTCACCTCGATACTCGTAGCTATGATGAGCAACACGGTCATGAAGGGAATTTATTTCGGGATGCTTGCAAAACAAGCCCGCCCGGCAGCGTTCTGGCGCTATGGTCTCTGGGCGGTTATGCATATTCCGATAATTTTCATTTTCTGATTATAAAACCGCCGCCTATGCTATCTGCATGATAAACAATACCTTAACGCCCTTATGAGAGTTCGGGGTCATGCTTTTTTTTTAAAAAAATACATAATTCTCAACTTTTTTGAACTTTTTTGTAGATAATTCATTATACTGGTACCCGTCTAGGGGGTGGGCTTTCCTGTAAGTGATAATTCCTTACATGACGATGTAGAAGTATATGACAGGAGATTTTAATTTTGGATAATACGGCCACGCACAAATTAAGAAATATCGGCATTGTAGCTCATATTGACGCCGGCAAAACGACCACGACCGAACGCATTCTGTTTTTTACGGGCATGATTCATCGTATCGGCGAGGTGCACGATGGTCAGGCGGTCATGGATTTCATGAAACAGGAGCAGGAACGGGGTATTACCATTTCATCGGCGGCTATTACCACTTCTTGGCAGGGTCATCAGGTCAATATAATCGACACTCCCGGTCATATCGATTTCACGCTCGAGGTCGAGCGTTCGCTGCGTGTGCTCGACGGTATCGTCATGGTTTTCTGCGCCGTGGGCGGCGTGGAGCCGCAGAGCGAAACCGTCTGGCACCAGGCCGACCGTTACAAGGTGCCGCGTATCGCCTTTATCAACAAGATGGACCGTCAGGGCGCGGACTTTTTCCATACGGTGGAGATGATGAACGAGATGCTCGGAGCCAATGCCGTGCCGTTTCAGCTGCCTATCATGGACAGCCAGGAGCTCGAGGGCATTATCGACCTGATTACGATGAAGGTCATCACTTACGACAAACTGCTGCGGGTTGTTTCCGACATCCCGGAAAACTTCCGGACCCAGGCCGAACAGTATCATGAAGAGCTGATCGCCAAGCTGGCCGATTTCGACGATGTCGTGATGGAGAAATATCTCGACGGGAAAGAAATTACCGTTGACGAGATCAAGCACGCCGCTCGTCACGCGGTGATGAGTATCTGTATCACGCCCGTGTTTTGCGGCTCGGCGTTCAAGAATAAAGGCATCCAGCTGCTTCTGGATGCCGTGGTCGATTACTTGCCGTCGCCGGTTGATCGGGGAATCGTGCAGGGAGTCGATATCGCCGACCACGAAAAAATCCTTTCGCGGAAACCCTCGGACAAGCGCCCCTTCTCGGCGCTGGCGTTCAAGATTATCAACGATGCTTTCGTCGGTCAGCAGACGTTCATCCGGGTTTATTCCGGGACGCTTGAAAGCGGCAGTTACGTTTTTAATTCGACCAAGGACAGGCGCGAACGTATCGGGCGCGTTTTGAGAATCCGCGCCGACAAGCGCGAAGAGGTGCCGCAGTTGAAAGCCGGGGATATCGGAGCGTTGATAGGTTTGAAATATACTACCACCGGTGATACGCTGTGCGACGAGGCCAATCCCATCCTGCTGGAAAGCATGCATTATCCGGAGACGGTGCTGGATATGAAAATCGAGCCGGCCAGCAAAAACGACCGTGAGAAACTCTCGCATGCTCTTGCCAAAATCAAGCTCGAGGATCCCTCCTTCCGGGTACATTTCGACGACGAAACCGAAGAAACCGTCATTTCCGGGATGGGTGAGCTGCATCTCGAGGTTATCGTTGACCGCCTAAAAACCGAGCATAAGCTCGAGGTTTCGGTCGGCAAGCCGGCGGTGGCTTTCCGCGAGACAATCAATAAGGAAGTTCATCACGACTACCGCTACAAGAAACAGACTGGCGGTAAAGGCCAGTATGCCCATATCATTTTCCGGGTCGAGCCTAATCAGGGGAAAGGTATCGAGTTCGTTGACCAGGTCAAGGGCGGCAATATCCCCCGCGAGTATATCCCGGCGGTGCAGAAAGGTTTTCGGGCCACGGTTGAGAGGGGACTTCTGGCCGGCTACCCCATGGTCGATATCAAGTTTGTCCTGCTTGACGGCACCTATCATGAGGTGGACTCGAGCGAAATGGCTTTCCGCATCTGTACCGAGCAGGCCATGAAGGAAGTCGTTCACAGGGCGATGCCGCAATTGTTGGAGCCGATCATGAAACTGGAAATCAACACGCCGGATGAGTTTATCGGCGATGTAATCGGCGATATCAACCGCCGCCGCGGGAAAATCGGCAATATGCGCCGGCACCGCAAAGGTTCCCAGAAACTGAGCGGTTCGGTGCCGCTGATGGAGATGTTCGGTTATGCCTCGGCCCTGCGGACGATATCGAGCGGCCGCGCCAACTTCTCGATGGAGTTTCTGGAGTACGCGCCGCTGCCGAAAGATATCGCGGAGAAAGTCATCACCGAGCGCAACGATACCCGCCGTCTGGCGTCGTAAAGCCGAATATTTATTGACAACTTTTGATGTTTTTGCTTGGTTCGCCTTATGACGCCCTTTAAGAATAAAACAAGAGCCTTCTACGTCGCGCCGAGCGCGATCATTATCGGATTTGTCTGTCTTCGCACCCCGCCGGTCAACGGTTTTTTGACTCTTACCGCCACCCCGATATTTTTAATTCTCGGCTATGTGATTTTAGTGACCGCGGGATGGTGGCTGTCGAAGAAGCCTTTCCGGCCGGAAATGAAATATGTAATCGGGAGATAGAAAGATGTTGACAAGAGAGAACGCCGTGCTGGTGGTGGTTGATGTTCAGGGGAAGCTGGCCACGCTGATGTACGAAAGAGAAAAATTTTACGATAATGTCGTCCGCCTGATAAACGGAGCGAAAGTCCTGGAACTGCCGATTCTCTGGAACGAGCAGCTTCCCGACAAACTGGGGGATACGATTGAGCCGGTCCGGGAGGCGCTGGCTGAATATAAGCCGCTGGTCAAAAAATCATTCAGTTGCTGCGGCAATGACGTGTTCGTGAAAACCCTGCAGGCCAGTGGCCGCCGGCAGGTGGTTCTGGTGGGAATGGAATCCCATATCTGTGTTTACCAGACCGCCCGGGATTTACTGAACGACGGCTACGAGGTTTATCTGGCGGTGGACGCCGTGTCGTCGCGTACGCCGGAGAACAAGGAGACGGGCATCCGGGCCATGATGGCGATGGGTGCGCAAATCACCTGCGTGGAGATGGCGCTGTTCGAAATGCTGGAAATCGCCGAGGGCGACCGTTTCAAACAATGCATTAAGATCGTCAAGTAATTCGGCGCTTTTCTTTCGGCCGGGTTTCGGTGATGGCGGCATATTCTTCGGGCCGACGGTCATCGAAAATATGGTTGCGGGACGTGACGTATTTGTCGCGGGCGCGGGCGATATCGATCGCGAGCGTTTTCGTTTCTTCTCTGTCGGCTGACGCCTGATACAATATTTCGGCTTTGGGACCGGCAATCGTCGACAACCCGGTGAATGTCAAATCGCCTTCGGTGCCGATGCGGTTGGCGGTGACGACAAAGACCCGGTTGGTGACGGCATGAACGGGCACTGCCCGCTGACAGAGACCGGGGATAACCAGGTTTGAGGGGTGACAGATGATATCGGCGCCTTTCAAAGCCAGTGCCCGCCAGACCTCGGGGAAAATCCAGTCAAAACAAATAAGTAATCCGACTTTACAGATTCCGATATCGAAAACCGGCAGACCGGCGTTGCCGGGAATGAAAAGATCCTTCTCGTTGTAAAACAGATGCAGTTTGCGATATATTCCCCGAACTCCCTCGGGTCCGACCAGAACCGCGCTGTTGTAAAGGTCGTCGCCGACTCGTTCGTTCAGGCCGGAGACGAGATGCTGACGGTGCTGCCGGCAGCGCTCGCTCAGGAAATCGATATAGCGGCTGTCGGTGACGGATTCGGAGGTGTCGATCGCCTGCTGTTTCGATGAGAAATTATAGCCGCAATGGCAAAGCTCGGGCAATACGACCAGGTCGGCATCTTTCGTCTCGCCTAAGAACTTGTCGATTTTAACGATATTGGCGGCGGTATCGCCAAGCGCGGGATTCATCTGGATCAGGCCAATTTTCATCGGGTCACCTCCGATAAATTCTGCCGGGCGGTGCGGCGACTGACCGGACCGTCATTTTCAAATCGAAAATCTCCCGTTTATTATAAGGCTTACCAGGCTTTTTTCAAAGAAATAAACCCGTACGCCAGCAGGTACAATACCGCGCCGATTAACAGGGCGATATTGAAACCGTAAGTAACCGCGACCAATACGGTAGCCGTGGAGCCGAGCACCGACGCCGCGCCATTGACGGCGAATCCCCAGTCAATCAACTCGCCGACCATGAGCGTTCCTTTCGGGAAAGGCATGCCCATGAAAAACCCGAGCGGGAAAATCAACAGGGCGGTAACCAGCATCCGCGGGTAAACGGTCAGGCTGCTTAAGGCTGAGGTCAGATGGCCGAAAGCGAAAATTTCCAGAAGCAGCCAGATAAAAATCATTCCGAACGCGGTCGTGTCGCCGTTCCGGTCCGAAAAACGACTGCCGATTCCGGACCCGACCAGTAGGGTTAGTAAAATGACGGCGATGGAATAGACCGATAGCCCGACGAAAAGAGTGTATTTCTGAATCAGGGTGACCTCGACAATCATGAAAGCCGCGCCGATGGTGAAGAAATACAGCCAGGGGACGGCTTTCAGCCGGGGTTTTTTCATGAAGAAGGGTATCAGATTGAGCGGGACGACAATCGCCAAAACCACCATCATGATTATTATTATTATCAGCTGCGAAAGCGGGAAACCGAAAAATTCATAGGGCAGCACTTTATCCAGTTTGTCCCATTGGAAGTTTTTCCACATCCCCATCTGGGCGATAAAAGGCCGATTGTCGGAACAGGGAGAGATGTCGATCGGGACCGAATCAGCCTCGTGTTCCCAGCCATTTTCGACAATACGGTTGATCAGGTTGCTTTTCAGTGAATCCTCGACCGGGGGATAGAGCAGGTGGATATAGGGGATAGCTTCTTCCGTCAGATCGAAGATCGCATGATAACGCAGGCTGTCGGTCAGGGAACGTTTGGATAACAGCAGGATATTGCGACGCATCATCGGCAGGTCATACACCGCGAAATGGTCGGTGATGTTTTCGACTCCCTGGTTTTTCAACGCCAGCATAGCCTCGCTAACCAGGCGGGGCATATAAAACTGATGCTCCATCATCATAAAGCCGCTGTCGGACAGCGCCTGCCAGTAGTCTTCGAAAGCCTCAGTCGTGAACAAATAATTCTCCGCGAGCGAGAAAGCTCCTGAAGCCAGCGCCGACCAGGTGTTGGAACTGAGCGAATAGATGACGTCGAACTTGTTTTTGAACCGCTTGATATAGGTGCGGACATCTTCGGTGACAACTTTCACCCGCGGGTCTTTATAGATATAGCCGGAATACTCGGCGGCGGTGATAATTTTGGGGACGGCGGTATCGGGCGGCGGTGCGGACTCGGAAACGGAGTCAGCCGCCAGGCTGTCCGGGGCGGGGGGCGTGGGGGGGAGGTACCCTGACGGGTCGCCCTCGACCATCATCTTATTGATATGCGGGTTGACTTCGACCGCGTGAATCTCGGTGGCGCCTTCCTGCAGTGCCTGGAGAACATCGACCCCGCCGCCGGCCCCCATCGAAAGAAACGTACAGGAATCGAACTGTCTGATGAGATAATCGACGGCGATCCCGAACTCAAACCGCATCGAATCAGGCCGGTCCCAGTTGCCGTCGAATGGGTACAGGGGTGAGTTGGCGACGTTGTCGATTTCGATTCCGCGGTGGGTGCCGAAGTCGAACATCTTGACCTTGGCCATGGCGTCCCAGTGTTTGTAAATCACCGGGCCGCGTTCGGGGCGCGGCGTCTCGAGCATTTGTTCCGCGTGAGGAGGCAGGAAAAAGACAGCGACAGCGATTACGGCCGGGAGAATTTTACTCCAGCTCCGGCAGGCGATTAGCGCCGCGAGCAGAAGCGGCAGGGTTATCAAAAAAACGGTATCCGGGGTGCCGAATGTGTTCATCATCCAGATTGCCAGCACCACGCCTCCTCCAGCTCCGAGCAGGTCGGCCATGTAGAGCCGGGGCATGTTCCGGTTGTAAGTTTTGAATAAACGGGCCAGAGCGATACCGGCGAAAAAATACACCGAGCTCAATAGCGCCACCGTCAGGGAGAATTTCCCCACCATAGTCCAGCTGTGAAACAGTTGAGAAAATTGCAGACCGATCTTGAACACCAGCGGCGGTCCGACCAGCGCCAGCGTCGCCGACAAAGAAAGCGAAAGCCCGAGAATGTTTTTTCGATTCAAGAAAGAAAACAGATGCAGCGCCAGCGCGCCCAGCCCCAGCCCCAGAACGGCCAGCGACAGGGTCAAAAAGGCGAACGTGTAAAAGAACTCGGCTGAAAATATCCTGGTCCAGACCAGTTCCAGAGCGATCAGCGAAACCGACATCAGCGCAATAACGCAGTACTTGGCATTGTTCATAACACCCATCCCGTGCTAAATAAAATTTTTATTCACCGCCCCTGACGATATGTCTTTATCCCTGAATCATCGACTTTAAAAAAAGTCACTCCCCCGGGGAATATCGAAACCCGACGATGCTACGCAATATAACATATTTTAACCACGTTACATTTACGGTTTTGTTTATAAAAAAGTTGCGGAGTCCGCCAGTCCGCCGGAAAGCAAATTTATTTTCTTGACAATTTTTAAAAGAAATATATTTTACCAGTGTAAATAATTTGTTAACGAAGAAAGGAGGACGTATTACATGAGAGCTTCGGTAGTTCAAATCTTGGCGGTATTACGTCCCGGGAGGAACCTTTCTTAGTTCTGCTGGTAATCGACGGAGCGGGCCTTCCTGAGGAAGGCTTTTTTTGTGGAAAAATGTGCCGCGGGCGTAATACAGGCCCGCGGTTTTTTTGTTGGTGTTATCGTTAAAAAATTATATCGAAAGACAGGATTTTATCGTGAATATATCAAATGAAGATCTGGGCGCGCGAATAAAAACCGAACTTTTTCCGTTATCGTCGAAATATGCTCCGAAATTTGTAATCGACAACCATATGGGACCGAATGTTCTCTGGTTGACCGAATGGCTGACGGAGAAAATGTTTTTTGAATCCGAACAGCGCGTTCTGGATATGGGTTGCGGCAAGGCGGTCAGTTCGATTTTTCTGGCAAAGGAATTCAACCTTAGGGTATGGGCGGGCGACTTGTGGATAAAACCCTCCGAGAACTGGCCGCGTATCTGCGAAGCGGGTTTGCAGGACAGGGTCTTTCCCCTGCACACTGAGGCTCACGCCCTGCCCTATGCCAAAAATTTTTTCGACGCCCTGGTCAGTATGGATTCTTATCATTATTACGGCACCGATGATATTTATCTAAAATATTTTCTGTCGTTTTTGAAACCGGGCGGTCGAATCGGCATTGTCGTGCCGGGTTTAATGGAGGCTTTCGGGAATTCGGTTCCCGATTATATGACCAGAAAACAGCCCTCGGGTTCCGTCTTCTGGAAGCCCTCGGAATGTTTCTCGTTTCACACCGCCGAGTGGTGGAAAAATCACTGGGGCAAAACGGACCTGGTCGATATCGAGGTTTGCGATATTCTGCCCGACGGCTGGAAATACTGGCTAAAATGGGCGGAACTTCTCGATGACCTGGGGATCGGGTTTGACGAAGAAGCGCCGGTGCTTCGCGAAGACAAAGGCCGTTATTTCGGATTTATCCGGTTAGTGGCGCGCCGAAAAAATTACATCGTTCTTGAGAAGGAAAGTATCTGATGAAGATAGAAGATTTAGGCTGGGATATTTTTTTCCGGAGCAATTTTGAAAAAATCCGGCAGGAGGGGCTGGTTCCCGCCAGGGTGAGCCTTGAACACAAAAACATTTATCAGGTTATGTCCGAGGCGGGGGAGTATTTAGCGGAGGTATCCGGGCGGTATCGGCACGAGACCGAATCACGGGCGGATTTTCCGGCGGTCGGCGACTGGGTGGCGATAACGCCTCGCCCCAATGAGGGCCGCGCAACCATTCACCGCCTGTTGCCGCGCAAGAGCGGTTTCTCCCGCAAGGCGGTGCTGTCCGGAGGGATGCCCGATACCGGCGGCCGTACCGACGAACAGGTGCTGGCGGCCAATATCGACACGGTCTTCCTGGTGAGCGGGCTCGACGGCGATTACAATCTTCGCCGGATGGAACGCTATATTACGGTTGCCTGGGACAGCGGCGCTGTCCCCATAATCGTTTTGAACAAGTCAGACCTCTGCGAGAATCTCGACGAGGTTGTCGAGGAAGTCGAGGGCGTCGCGATCGGCGTTCCAGTGCTGGCGCTCAGCGCCGCCGTAAATACAGGGATGGAGCAGCTGGCCGGGCACCTTACACCGGGAAAAACGGCAGCCTTTCTGGGTTCGTCAGGGGTCGGCAAATCGACCATCATCAACCGGTTGTTGGGCGAGGAGAAAATGAAAACGTCCGCTGTGAGCGAATACGACCAGCGCGGACGTCATACCACCACCCACCGGGAACTAATACTGCTTCCCGGTGGCGGGATTGTCATCGATACCCCCGGGATGAGGGAACTGCAGTTGTGGACCGACGACGAGGGTCTCAGCCGGACGTTTCCCGATGTCGAGGCTTTGGTCGAGAAGTGCCGTTTCCGTGATTGCACTCATGGCTCCGAGCCGGGATGCGCCGTCAAAAAGGCGCTCGCGGACGGCACCCTGGACGCCGGACGCTACCAGAATTATTTGAAACTTCAAAAGGAACTTAAGCACCTGTACCTACGTAAAGACGTTAAGGTGCAGAGGGAAACGTATCGTAAATTCGACAGGATGGTGCGCCGAGTGCTCAAGGAGCGGGACGAGTTGAAAAAGAAAGGTCTGATATGACGAACTCGGAACAGAACCGGATAAACCTCTGCCGGGTGCGGTTTCTGGAAAGCGAACGGGTCTTTTTGACGCCCGCGAACAACGACGATTTCGACGACCATTACCGCTGGAACCATGACCGGGAAATGGTCTATCTTGACGACATGTATTTTCGACCTCAAAATTTTTCCGATGCCCGGGAGGCTTTCGAGAAGCGGATCCGGAGCAAAGATGTCATCGCGCTCAGTGTCATCCTGAAGGAAACAGGCGAACATATCGGGGTAACGGAAATTTACGCTATTGACGAATACGAACGAAAATATATCTGGGGCGTGGTGCTCGATCGGAAATTCTGGCGGCAGGGTCTGGGCACCGAGGTCGCCGGTCTGATAATCCGGTATGTCTTCGAAGATCTCGGATACCGGCGTCTGAAATCGTATACTCACAGCGGCAATCCAGTCTCGATGAAATTTCAGGAAAAACTGGGTTTCGTCAAAGAGGCTGTTCTGCGACAGGAATATTTTTTCGGCGGAGAGTATGTCGATGGCGTCAATTACGGAATGCTCCGGGATGATTACGAAGAAGCCTTCGGGAAAGGAAAGTGATTTGGACCGTCGCAGCGAACAGTTATTCGAAAACCATCGCGATTTCATTCTTAACGAGGCCACCGCATTTTACGAAACGACTCCGGACCGGCTCAACCGGCTGGGGTCGTTCGAAAGTATCGTTTATGAATTCGAAAAAGACAGGCGCCGCTATATCCTTAAAATAACCCACAGCCTGCACCGTTCGCTCGAGCTGATTCAGGGCGAGCTGGAATGGGTCAGGTACCTGGCCGAGGGCGGTGTGGGGGTCAGCCCGGTGGTGCTGTCGAAGAACGGCCAGCTGGTGGAGCGGGTCGATGTCGATGATTCTTATTTTCTGGTTTACGTCTTCGAGAAAGCCTCGGGCCGCCTTCCATCGAGCGATAACTGGGGCGCCGGGTTGTTTGAGAAGTGGGGGCAAACTTTGGGCCGGATGCACCGCCGCACGAAAACGTTCGTTCCTTCGCACAGCGCCTGCCGACGCTTTCACTGGCACGAGGATTACACCATGGAGCTCGAGAAATTCATCCCGGCTTCGCAGCCCCTGGTGCTCGAGAAGGGGAAGTTGCTGAGACAGCGCCTGCACAACCTGCCGTGTGACCGGGATGCCTACGGTCTGGTTCATTGCGATCTGCACCATGGCAATTTCTTTGTCGATGACGGGCGATTAACGGTGTTTGATTTTGACGATTGCCAGTATCACTGGTTCGCCTTCGATATCGCCATCCCATTGTTTTATGTGCTTCGCGATGCCCGCGTAAATCCTGACGATATGGCTTTTGCCTCCGGGTTCATGACCGCTTTCATGACCGGGTATAATCAGGAGAATCACCTCGACCGCGAATGGATGGAACGGCTGCCCCTGTTTTTGAAATTACGCGAACTGGAATTATATTGTTTACTTCTGGATATGGAACCCGGTCAAATGAATGACTGGTGCCGGCGTTTGCTAGACCACCGTCGGGAACGAATCGAACGCGAGATACCCGTAATCGATATGGATTTTACGAATTTTTAAAATAATAGAATTTTCTGTAATAAAAGGATACCCATGTTTACGGATATACGCCTTGAAACCAAACGGCTTATAATCAGACCTTATACGGCTGATGATATCGAGGCTTTCTATCATATCGTCAGCCAAAAAGAGGTCAGCCGCTATATGCCGCCGATGAAGGTGGAGTACGAACACCTTAAAGAACGCCTGCTCTGGCAGATTGAAACATATAAGCAGAACACGCCCGAGAAAATTATCCGGTACAGCGTCGGAGTCGAGGAAAAAAGTACCGGCCAGCTGGTCGGCTGGGTCGGACTGGGACCGCTCGATATCCGGCCCGAGGAAATTGAAATTTATTACGGTTTCGGTAAGGAATTTTGGGGGAAAGGATATGCCTCCGAGGCGGCAGCGGCGTTCCTTCGCTATGGCTTCGAGACTATCGGCCTCGAACGAATCGTGGCCATTGTCCTGCCGGCCAACAAAGCCTCGATCAGGGTCATCGAGAAAATCGGATTGCCATTTGTGGAAATCGTGACCGGTTTGAAGCCGGAACTGAGTTTTTTCGAGGGCGTGCATTATTTCGCGCTTGACCGAACGGATTACCGGTCTTCAGAAAGCGTTTAACCCCGATTATCGGGTTTTCAAGAAGCCATAATATTAACAGCGGCAGAATCCGGACTTCCCGGACTGGCCGCCGGTTTTTATAATTTCTCGAATAATAAATTACTGGACAAATTTACCGAATTTATTACCATTAGCGGAGCTTTAGAGTCGAAAATCCGACCCAAGCCATTTTAATATTGGTTGGAGTACTTAGTATAAAATGATGATAATTTCGTCGCCCGAAGAAGTTATTAACCCCTTAATTATAAAATCGGGTTCGGTTATTTACGCTCACGGAAATGCCGCCCCACCTCAGGAACTGCTGGTACAACTGGCCCGGGACCTGTCGATTAAAGATGTTGATATGTACAGTATCCTTCTTTTGGGAGAACGGTTGAAAGCTTTATTTTCCGAGGAACGTTGTCAGAACCTGACTCATCGGGTTATTTTCAACAGCCGGCTCTCGCAGGAGGCGGTGAACAAAGGCTGGGCCAAGTATCACCCCATTCATCTTTCCGAGGTACCCCGGTTTCTCAGCCAGGTCAAGCCGAACGTGGTGTTGCTGACGGTTTCCGGTCCGGACAACGGCGGCAATTACAGTTTGGGGACGACGGTCGAGGGTATGCTGGACGCCGTGCATATCTGCAAGAAATACGGTGGCACCGTTATCGCCGAGCGTAACGCCAAAATGCCGTTCGTGCTGGGGACGACCATTGCGGAGTCCCTGATCGATTACCTGTACGATACCGATTACGAACTGCCTGTCAGCCCGGTGAGCGAACCGGACGAACTGGCCAATAAAATCGGTGACATTATCGCGGCGCTGTATATCGAAGACGGCTCCGGGGACACTCCGGGGACTACCTTACAATACGGTATTGGCGAGGTGCCCGAGGCGGTGACCAATTCCATCCTGAAAAAAGGAGTCAAGGACCTGGGGATTCACACCGAGTTATTCGCCAGCGCTATGATAAAACTGGTCAAAGCGGGTATCGTCACCAATCGCTGGAAACAGGATATTGACTTTTGCATTTCTTCCATTTTCCTGGCGGAGAACCAGGAAGAATACGACTGGCTGGGTAACAACAGTTCCATTCAGAGCCGACCCTGCGACTATACCAATAGTGTTTTTCATATTGCCAAACAGCCCAGGATGCTGACTATCAACGGGGCTATAGGGGTTGATTTACACGGCAATGTTTGGGCGGACTCACTCGACGCCCGCAAAATTTACAGCGGGGTCGGCGGCCAGGCTGATTTTATCCGAGGAGCACAATACTCACCCGGGGGCCGGGCGGTTATTGCTTTGAAAGCCACCACCAGCGATGGCATCTCCAAAATTGTCGACCGTTGCCCGGCTGGTATCACCACCACCGGTATCCCGGCTGACCAGATCAATATCGTGACCGAGTACGGTGCGTTTGACCCCCGCGGTTTGAGTCTGGGGGAAAGAGCCATCGGTATTGCCCACCTGGCGGCACCGGATGAACGGGAGAAACTGCTTCGCATCATCTACGAAAATCCCGCTTTCCATAAACCCGACCTGACCCTTCACAAAGGTATCCCCGGATTCACACCCTACGAAAAAGCGGTCCGTTTGTTAAACTGGACGTAATTTTGCGAAAACCGATTTGCCCCTTCAGCGGCTCAGCCTGTCCATCAAGGCTTTCAAGGGATTCAACGGTATCAACCCGGTAAGTCTCTCGACCGCTTTACCTCTTTTAAAAATGATAAGCGTAGGTACGCTGTGAATTTGATATTGAACGGCGGTTTCCGGATTCTGCTCGACATTTAATTTCACCAGTTTCACCCGGCCGACAAAGTCGGGACCGATTTCGTTCAAAAGCCCGGCCATGACCTGACACGGAGGACATCTGGGGGACCAGAAATCGACCACCACCGGTAGCGGCGAGGAGAGCACTTCGACTTCAAAATTCTCGTCGGTTACCGAAGTCGGTTTTCCCGGTTGGGGTTTGCGGTTGAATAAATCCTTGAAAAAACTCATCTTTTCACCAGCTTTTTTGGGTTTTCAGGATCAATGGCTTGAATACCTCTTAATTACAACTAAATTCCAATATTGACAAGGATAAAATCAGGTTACAGCCGGGCGGCGTATAATTCTCGATTTTTTTTGAACTATTCTATTTTGCAAGATAACTATTTCAAAACAAAAGACTTGTTTTTAGGATTTTTCTTTATCCGCACATTATCTCTTTGTATATCAATGACATATAATATTTTAATTGGTAGGCATATTTATTGTGATAAATATGCCGGTGACACTCTTGAGGGAGTGAAGCATAGTAAAACGGTTGTCCGATGAGGAGGCAAAGAAAACCGCTCTATATAATCACGATGTTGGCAAGATAATGAAACTTAACATTTAAATAATATCTGTCTCAGGATAATTAAAGGGAGTGCAGTCATGACTGGCAATTTTCCTAATTTGATGCAGCCGGGTAAAATCGGTAATTTGGATATTAAGAATAGAATAGTAAAGGCGCCGCAATCAACCGGCATGAGTAATATGGATGGAAGCGTCAGCGAACGCTTGATTCGTCATTACCGGGAACTGGCCCGGGGTGGGACGGGTCTGATTGTAGTAGAATACGCTTTCGTGGATAATATCGCCAGCAAGTCAGCCCATTGTCAGCTTGGAATCAGCAGTAACGAACACATACCCGGGCTGGCCTGGCTGGCTGACGTTATCAAGGACAACGGTTCTCGGGCAGGGATACAAATCGAACATTGCGGTCGTCAGAAATTTCTCGGTACACCGCCGATAAAATCGTGTTCCAGGATACCCTGGCCGACACTGATGGCCCGGGTTGGGCGGGACGCCATTCCGGATGAGTTGACGATCGATGAAATTGCCTCGATAGTCGATGCGTTTGGCGACGCCGCTGTAAGAGCGGTCATGGCCGGGTTCGAATTGATCGAGATCCACGGCGCTCACGGTTATTTGCTGACTAATTTCCTCTCGCCTCATACGAACAAGCGCAACGACTTGTACGGCGGTTCGCTGGAGAACCGGATGCGGTTGCTGGTTGAGATTACGGATAATATCCGTAAGAAGATCGGTCCTGAATTCCCGCTTACGATTCGTCTGAGCGGTTCTGATTATGAGCCCGACGGTTTTGGTATCGAGGAGACAATTGAGGTTGCCCGGACGCTCGAAGCTCATGGTTTGGATGCAATTCACGTTTCTGGCGGCGACCATCATCAGATGATTCATCAGGTCAGTCCTATGGCTATCGAACGGGGGCACAATGTCTGGGCGGCAGAGGCCATCAAAAAGGAAGTCAAGATTCCTGTTATCGCCTCCGGTTCCATTACTACGCCGGAACTGGCCGAAGAGATTATCGCTTCCGGCAAGGGTGATTTTGTCGGGCTGGGTCGGCCGTTGTGGGCGGATCAGTACTGGGCCAAGAAAATCGAAGCGGGCCATCCCGAAGATATCCGCCCCTGTATTCGCTGTAACGAGGGTTGTCTGGAAAGAACGTTCTTTAAATTCCGGGCGGTAACTTGCGCGGTAAATCCGACCATCGGCCGCGAGGGCGAATTGGAAATCACTCCGGCGAACCTGAAGAAAAAGGTCGCCGTGGTAGGCGGCGGTCCCGGAGGGATGGAAGCGGCCCGGATCTGCGCTTTGCGCGGCCATAATGTCGTTCTTTATGAAAAGCGAAAACTGGGCGGCGCTCTGAACGAGGCCTCGGCTCCCGAATTTAAATCCGATATCAGGTTTTTTCTGAGGTATCTTATTACCCAACTCGAGAAACTTCGGGTCAAGATTGTTAATGAAGAGGTCACTCCCCAGATGCTCAAGGGCGATGGTTACGATGCGGTGGTGATAGCCGCCGGAGCCAAACCCATCAAACTTGAAATCCCCGGTATGGACAGTCCTAACGTGCGCGAGGCGGTGTCAATCCTCAGCGGTGGTCAGGATATCGGTAATAAAGTAGTCGTAGTCGGCGGCGGTCTGGTCGGTTCGGAAACAGCGATTGAACTTTCCGAAAAAGGTAAGGATGTCACTATTGTCGAGATGCTCGACCAGATCATGAACGATTGCGCCGTGACCGATAAAATCGTTTACGGTGAGCGAATAGCCGCAGACAAAATCAAGGTTTTAACCGGTGCAAAACTTGAAGCCGTGAACGGTCAATCGGTGACGGTTTCGGACAAGTCGGGGAAAACCCGGGATATAAAGGCCGATACGGTCTTAATGGCCGTCGGCTTCAAACCGCAAAATGAACTTCACGAAAGCCTGCTTAATTCGGGTATGGAAATATACTCGATTGGTGACTGTGTTGCTCCCGGAAAGATTTACGATGCCATCCATACGGCTTATAAGACGGCTCGTAATATTTAAGCGGACGTGGAAATATCGAGAAGAAATACACCATGGGAAAATACATTCTTGTCATAAACCCCGGTTCAACCTCGACTAAAATTGCGATCTATAGGGACGAGCAGCCGGTTTTTACTGAGGAAATCACCCATTCCAACGAGGAACTCTCGCGGTACGACAACATTATGGATCAGCAGGAATTCCGGGAGCAGGTGATATTAGAAAGTCTGAAAAAGGCTGGTTACAAAATTGAGGATATCGATTGTATTATCGCGCGGGGCGGAGCGCTGCGGCCTCTGCCCAGCGGGACTTATCGGATAAATCAGAAGATGCTCGATGATTTGACGCGTGGTGTCTATGGTTTGCATGCCTCCAATCTGGGAGCGGTGCTGGCCCGGCGGATTGCCGATCGTATTCAGGTGGACGCGTTTATTGTTGACCCGATCACGGTTTCGGAACTTTCCGACCTGGCCCGGATTTCGGGTCTGCCGGATATCGAACGGGTTAGTATTTTCCACGCTCTCAACCAGAAGGCGGTGGCGCGTCTGGCCGCCCGGGATTTGGGAAAACGTTACCGTGATTGTAAGCTGATTGTGGCGCATCTCGGAGGCGGTATCTCGGTCGGGGTGCACGAGAAGGGGCGGGTGGTCGATGTCAACAATGCGCTCAACGGCGACGGTCCCTTCGCACCTACCCGGTCGGGGCACCTGCCGGTCTGGAGCCTGGTAGAGCTGGCCTTTTCCGGAAAATACACCGAGGAACAGTTAAAACGAAAAATCTGGAAAGAAGGCGGGGTCTCGGCCTATCTCGGCACCAGCGATATGCGCGAAGTGAAAAAAGAAATGCAAAATGGTAACCAGAAAGCTAAACTTATCTATGAAGCGATGGCTTACCAGGTGGCCAAGGAAATCGGGGCTTTTACGACGGTTTTGAACGGTGAACTCGACGCGATCGTTTTTTCGGGCGGGCTGGCCCGCGATAACGATTTTATCGAGTTAATTTCAAAAAGAATTAAATTTATCGGCCCGGTCATGGTTTATCCCGGCAGCGACGAAATGCGGGCTTTAGACCAGGGCGCGCTCAGGGTGCTGACGGGTGAAGAACAGGCGTTGGAATATTGAATCAGAATATCGTATTAGTTGCAGCAAATAATTAAGTTCCGAAGGAAGGCGAACTTAGCTTTATTTCCAGGGAAATAGAAGAAATAAAGCGCTTGACTTTGGAAGGAATCAGTTCTATAGATAACCCATGTTTTTTAAACAAAAACATAATTTAAGTACATACAGGAATGACAATTATGCCGACTGAACAGCCTCATGAGACTCATCCCGGGGTAAAGGAAAAGCGACTGCTCGGGGACTTTGATATTCCCGATTATAACTCCTGGCGTGATGAAGTAACGCGTCTTTTGAAAGGCGTTCCGTTTGAAAAGCGGATGTTGACCGAAACTCATGAAGGCATCACGTTAAAACCGCTCTATACCGAAGCGGATACCAGGGATCTCGAGTTTGCGGCGACTTCCCCCGGTTTCGCTCCTTTCGTACGGGGATTCAAACCCGTGCGTATGGGCGAAGGCTGGGCGATCGCTCAAAAAATAAATTATCCTACTCCCGAGGAATTCAACCAGGCTCTTTCTTACGATTTAGATAGGGGCCAAAACGCCGTCAATCTTCATCTCGATTGGGCCTCGCGAAACGGTCTTGACCCTGATGCCGCCGCTGCCGGTCAGGTGGGCCGCGATGGTGTCTCAATCAGTTCGTACGATGATATGGCACAGGCTTTAGAGGGTATCAATATCGGGGATGTTCCGGTTTATATCCATCCCGGCGCAGTCGGCCTGCCGTTTCTGGCTTTGTATCTTACCGCGGCGCAAAGAGCCAATGTACCAGCCGAAGATCTGTCCGGTGCCATTGCCTGCGACCCGCTTGGAGAACTTGCGGAAACAGGCGAGTTGCCGGTGATTCTCGATGACGCTCTCGCCGACCTGGTTGCCATGACCGTCTGGGCGGCCGACAAAGCTCCGCGTCTCGGAACGGTCTGGGTGCACGGTGAGCCATATCACAACGGCGGCGGCAACGCCGTTACCGAGCTGGCTCTGGTAACGGCCACGGCTGTGGAATATTTGCGGCAGCTGGCGGCGCGCGCAATTCCGCCGGAACGCGCGGCCGCTCATTTCCGGTTCAGTTTCGCCCAAGGGACCAATTTCTTCATGGAGCTGGCGAAAATTCGCGCCGCCCGCTTGCTGTGGAACCGCGTGCAGGAAAGCTGTGGTATTCCCGAAAACCGGCGCACCATGTGGCTGCAGACGGAAACCGCCCGGTACAACATGACCATATTCGACCCCTACGTGAATATCCTGCGGCTGGCCACCGAGGCTTTCTCGGGCATCGCCGGAGGCGCCGATAGCGTGCAGGTGGCGTCTTTCGATGAACGTCTGAAACCCTCCGGTGAATTCTCGCGCCGGGTGTCACGCAATATTCAGATTATCCTTCGGGAAGAAGTCAAACTGGCGAAAGTTACCGACCCTGCCGGCGGGTCATATTATGTCGAAAGTCTTACCGATGAAATCGCCCGGGCAGCCTGGGGATGGTTTCAACAAGTCGAACAAAAAGGCGGCATGATAAAAGCCCTGCAAAACGGTTTTCCTCAGGAAATTACATCCGCGGCCGCGAAAAAGCGGGAAAAGGCTTTCTCGACGCGCAAGGATGTGTTAGTCGGTAGCAACAAATATCCAAACCCGAACGAAAATTACGAACCGGTAATGTCGCTTGATTTTGTAAAAATCCAGAAGAGCCGGTCGGAGAAGATTAAGCGGTTGAAAGTCGCCCGGAAAGATATCGACCGGTATCTGAGCGGTCTGACCGACCGCAAGGTGTCCATATCCGCGATTGTCGACGCTGTTCGCGAGGGCGCGACGGTCGGAGAAATTTGCCGGGCGCGCTATGCGAATAAAGACAAGAAAATAAAAGTTACTCCCATAAAAATCCGACACACGGCTGAGCCGCTTGAAAAACTGCGTCAGGCGGTGGAACGGTCACGCTCCGGGAAGAAAAACCTGAAAGTATTCCTGGCCACGCTTGGTCCGGTTGGCCAGTACATGGCTCGGCTGGATTTCGCCGCATCGTTTTTCGAAGTTGGCGGTTTCGAGGTCGAGCGTACCTCGGGTTTCACTACGCCCGAAAAAGCGGCCGAGGCGGCAATAAAGTGCAAAGCCGCGGTGGTGGTGATTTGCGGGCTCGACGAGGTTTATCCCGAACAGGCTCCGGTCGTGACTGCCCGCATCAAGAAAGCCAATCCCGCCACGCTTGTGGTTCTGGCCGGATTGCCCACTCCGGAACTAGCCGAAAAACTGCGCCGGGCCGGAGTCGATATTTTCATCCATATCAAGTCCGATATTCTCGAGGTCCTAACCGAGACAGCCTCGAAGACGGGAGTGACGTTATGAACCGCGTACCTGATTTTTCGAAAATAGAACTGGGTCGGCCGCGGGTCAATGCAACCTGCGATGACTGGAAGAAAAACGTGGAAGAAATCACCGGTCAGTCGGTCGAGGAGTTGACCTGGCGGACGATGGAGCAAATTGATGTCTCGCCGCTTTATACCAGGGAGGATCTGGAAGGCGCGGAACATCTCGATTTTTATCCCGGCCTTCCGCCGTTTTTACGGGGACCTTACGCGACCATGTATGTCACCCAGCCCTGGACGGTTCGGCAGTATGCCGGTTTCTCGACCGCCGAGGAATCGAACGCGTTCTATCGCCGCAATCTGGCCGCCGGTCAGAAGGGTCTATCGGTCGCGTTCGACCTGGCGACTCACCGCGGTTACGATTCCGATCATCCTCGGGTTGTCGGTGATGTCGGCAAGGCCGGGGTGGCGATCGACTCCATTCTCGACATGGAAATTTTATTTAAAGATATCCCTCTGGACAGGATGTCGGTTTCGATGACCATGAACGGGGCGGTACTGCCGATCATGGCTTTTTATATTATTGCCGCCGAAGAACAGGGTGTTTCCCGGGACAAACTGGCGGGTACTATCCAGAACGATATCCTCAAAGAATACATGGTGCGCAACACGTATATTTACCCCCCGGCGGCGTCGATGAAAATTATCGGGGATATTATCGCTTATACCTCGCAACACATGCCCAGGTTTAACAGCATCTCCATCTCCGGTTATCACATGCAGGAGGCGGGGGCCACAGCCGACCTGGAAATGGCCTATACGCTGGCCGACGGTGTGGAATATGTCCGTACCGGTCTGGCGGCCGGGCTGACGATTGACCAGTTCGCCCCCCGGCTGTCGTTTTTCTGGGGCATCGGCATGAATTATTTCATGGAAATCGCCAAATTGCGGGCGGCACGGATGCTCTGGGCCAAGCTGATGAAACAGTTCAAGCCGCAAAATCCGAAATCGATGATGCTTCGCACCCACAGCCAGACCTCGGGCTGGAGTCTTACCGAACAGGACCCGTTTAACAACGTCACCAGGACATGTATCGAGGCGATGGCGGCGGCGCTGGGTCATACCCAGAGTCTGCACACCAATGCGCTCGACGAGGCGATTGCCCTGCCGACTGATTTCAGCGCCAGAATCGCTCGCAACACCCAGCTTTATCTTCAGGACGAAACTTACATCGGCAAGGTGATTGACCCGTGGGGCGGTTCTTATTATGTTGAAGCATTGACCCGGGCGTTGATGCACAAGGGCTGGGAGCATATCGAGGAAATCGAGAGCCTAGGCGGGATGGCCAGAGCCATCGACAGCGGCATTCCGAAAATGCGCATCGAAGAAGCTTCGGCTCGACGTCAGGCTCACATCGATTCCGGCTCGGAGACGATCGTAGGGTTGAACCGCTACCAGCTTGACAGGGAAGAAACGATCGACATTCTCGAGGTTGACAACCGGGTGGTGCGGCAGCAGCAAATCGAGCGGTTGGAGAAACTTCGCACCGAACGCAACCGCGACGAGGTCCGCCGGGCGCTCGAAGCCCTGACCAAATGCGCCGAGACCGGGAGAGGGAACCTTCTGGACCTGGCGGTAAAAGCCGCGCGCATGCGCGCCTCGCTTGGTGAGATAAGCGACGCCCTGGAAAAGGTCTGGGGAAGACATGTCGCTGATACGAAAACAATAACAGGTATATATAGCAGTGAGTATTCCGAAGTGGACGCAATAACCGAAGTACGCCGGATGACCGACGAGTTTGCCGAACGGCAGGGCCGCCGGCCGAGAATTTTAATCGCCAAGATGGGGCAGGACGGCCACGACCGCGGCGCCAAAGTCATCGCCACGGCTTTCGCCGATATGGGGTTCGATGTTGACATGGGGCCGCTGTTCCAGACCCCGGAAGAAACCGCCCGCCAGGCGGTCGAAAACGACGTGCACGTGGTCGGGATGAGTTCCCTGGCCGCCGGACACAAAACTCTCCTGCCCGCACTGGTGGCGGAGCTGAAAAAACTCGGCCGCGAGGATATCCTGGTGGTGATCGGCGGCGTGATTCCCGCCCAGGATTATGATTTCCTGTACGAGCAGGGCGCGGTGGCGATTTTCGGACCGGGTACGGTTATTCCCGTCGCGGCTAAGAAAATACTCGAGAAATTGAATCTGTAGTTAATATTATGACCGCGGGTAAAATGACATGAAAGACGACCGTATCAAAAAGAAAAAAACCGAGAAGAAGCCGGCCTCAGCCCTCAACGTCATGAAGGGAGTTGAAGGCGGGCATGACGGGCTGAAACCAAAAAGCCCGCGACCGGACAAATCCGTTCCCCGCGGCAACAACAAGGTGCTGGATATATCCACCGACGAGTATATCAAAGGTGTCCTGAAAGGCGACCGGGTTCTTTTAAGCCGGGCCATTACGCTCATCGAATCCAACGCCCGCCGTCATCAGGAACAGGCCCAGGAGGTTTTGAAAGCGATCATGCCGCACACCGGCAAATCCATCCGCATCGGCGTCACCGGCGTACCGGGCGCGGGTAAAAGTACGCTTATCGAGAATTTCGGCTGCTATCTTCTGGAGCGCGGCCACAAAGTGGCGGTTATGGCCGTGGACCCGTCGAGCGTCCGCACCCGGGGCTCTATCCTGGGTGATAAGACCCGCATGGAAAAACTGGCGCAGGCCGAGGCTGCTTTTATCCGACCCAGCCCGAGCGGCGGAACTCTGGGCGGGGTGGCCCGGAAAACGCGAGAGACGATGATGCTGTTCGAAGCTGCCGGATACGATGTTTTGCTGGTGGAGACGGTCGGAGTCGGCCAGAGCGAGATTACGGTGCGCTCGATGGTTGATTTTTTTATGCTGATGTTGATTACCGGAGCGGGTGACGAACTCCAGCGAATAAAAAAGGGCGTGTTCGAGATGGCCGACATGATAATCGTCAATAAAGCCGACAACACTAACGCCAGGGCGGCGGAAATTGCCCGCGGGGAATACGAACGCGCCCTGCATTACCTGCAACCGGTCACGGTCGGCTGGGATACCTGCGCCCTGACGACTTCGGCTCTCAACGGGGTTGGTATCGACGAGGTTTGGTGGAAAATAGAAAAATTCAGGGAAATCACGGCAGCCAACGGCGAATTCGCAAAGCGCCGCCGCGAACAGGCCCGTGATTGGCTGTACAGCCTGGTGGACGAAAAACTGCACGAGGCATTCAATCAGGCTCAAACGGTGAAAGAAATCCTGCCCGGATTGGAACAGGAAGTCATGCAGGGGAAAACACCCGCCGTGCAGGCGGCTCAAATGCTGGTGAAAGCGTTTAAAACGCATATCAACCGGGAGTGGAAACTGGACGACTAATTGTCGTTAAATAATCCCCTTAAAATCAAAAAAAAATAAAGTGGTTTGTGTATATGAACTTTTTATCAGGATGTTTATTCTATGGCAGAATCGAAAATAGATAAATTATTGAAACGCCGGGAGTCTCTCATGAAAGGGGGCGGGGACAAACGCATCGAAAAGCAGCATGAACTGGGCAAGTTGACCGCGCGCGAACGGCTCGATTTACTTTTTGAGGAAAATACCTTCCGGGAAGCCTTGCTGTACGTCAAACACCGCTGCGCTCATTTCGGGATTCAGGACAAGGAATTTCCGGGCGAGGGCGTGGTGACGGGCCACGGTATTGTCGATGGCCGTCCGGTTTACGCGGCCAGTCAGGATTTCACGGTAGCTGGCGGATCGGTGGGCGAGGCTACGGCAAGTAAAATTGCCCAGGCGATGGACGCCGCTTTAAAAACCGGCGACCCGTTCGTTATGATCAACGACAGCGGCGGGGCGCGGATTCAGGAGGGCGTCGATTCCCTGACCGGGTACGGTAACATTTTTTACCGCAATGTCCTGCTCTCCGGGGTGGTGCCGCAGATAAGCATCATTGCCGGACCCTGCGCCGGCGGTGCGGCTTACAGCCCGGCTTTGACCGATTTCATCATCCAGGTGCGGCACGAGGGCCAGCTTTATATCACCGGCCCGCTGGTTATCAAGCAGGTGACCGGCGAGGAAATCACCGCCGAGAAACTGGGCGGGGTGGAAAGTCACGCCTATTATTCCGGAGTGGTGCATTTTATCGCCGAGGACGACGAAGACGCCATCAATATAACCCGGCGGCTGCTTTCGTTTTTGCCGAGCAATAACACCGAGGACCCGCCGTACTATGCGGACCTTCACGAAGAAGAAATTTTACCCGATGAAGAGATGAACCATATTATTCCCGACGACCCCCGCGAACCGTATGACATGCACGAGATCATCCTGCGGGTAGTGGACAAAGGGGACTTCCTTGAGGTCCAGGAGCATTTCGCTTCCAATATTCTCGTCGGGTTCGGTCGTCTGACCGGCCGCTCGGTCGGCATTATCGCCAACCAGCCGATGCACAAGGCCGGGGTGCTGGATATTGATTCCTCGGACAAAGCCTCGCGGTTTATCCGTTTCTGCAACGCCTTCAATATTCCGATTTTGACTTTTGTCGACGTGCCGGGATTCATGCCGGGAGTGAAGCAGGAATATGGCGGGATTATCCGCCACGGCGCGAAAATGCTGTTCGCTTACGCTGCGGCCACGGTGCCGAAACTGACGGTGGTGGTGCGCAAGGCTTACGGGGGGGCGTTTTTGGCCATGTGCGACAAGAGCATGGGCGCCGATACGCTGTGCGCCTGGCCATCGGCGGAAATCGCCGTCATGGGTGCCGAGGGTGCGGTCAACGTGCTCTATCGGAAAGAAATCGATGCCGCCAAGGACCCCAAGGCGGAGCTTCAAAAACGTCTCGACGAGTACAAAGAAACTTTCGCCAACCCCTATTTCGCCGCCTCGCACGGGCTGGTGGACGAGATCCTGGAGCCGGCGGAGACGCGGGCTTATCTGGCGGCGGCTCTCGATGTCCTTAAAGCCAAACGCGAACTCAGACCGCATAAAAAACACGGGTTGATTCCGTTATAAGGCAGGGTGGAATATATGTCGGAGTTAATATCTTTCAGTTTCCGTTTCGCCGTTATCGGTATCGTTATCGTTTTCGGCTCCCTGGCACTTATAACGCTCGTGGTGTCAATCATCCGCCGGGTCGACGATGGATGGCAGAAACGCGAAGAAACCAGAGACCGAGTCGCGACCCAAAAAACGCCCACTATCGACAATATCACCCTGGTTTTGATATCCGCCGCGGTGGCGACGATGTTTCAGGGGCGGGCTTACATTCGCAAAGTGCGTCGGCTGCTGCCCCGTGACGCGGCCAGCAGTCCCTGGTCCTCGCAGGGCCGGGCGGTTCTGCACGGGTCGCATATTTCGCGGCGGGGTCGTTAAACAATATGCAAACATGAAATGACTTTATGTCAGGAGAGATAAATCATGAAACTGAAAATAACCGTTCACGGTGTGGCTTATGAAGTCGACGTTGAAGTGCTGGATCCCGGCGAGGGTTTTCCGGCGCCGTCTGCGTTGCCTCGTCCCAGAATGAAATCACCTCGCCCCGATGCCGGCGGCCCGGTGGCTCCCCCCGCGGAGTCATCAGCGGTTCCGTCCGGTGAAAACGGCGGCTCCGTAACTTCGCCTATCGCCGGCACGGTGGTGGAACTGAAATGTAAACCCGGGGATAACGTTTCCGAGGGTCAGATTCTGCTGGTTATCGAAGCCATGAAAATGAAAACCTCGATTGCCGCCCCGACCGCCGGAAAGGTTAAATCCATACCGGTCGCGGTGGGTGATCCCGTTCGCGAGAGTCAGGTGCTGGTCGAGTTCGTATAATCGGCCGCATTCAGGAGCGAATCAATGGAAATATTTTTAGACTTTTTACAGTCAGGCGCCATCGCCAATTTCACCTGGGGCAATCTCAGCATGCTTATTGTCGGCTGCATCTTCATTTACCTGGGGGTGGTTAAGGATTACGAGCCGCTGTTGCTGGTCCCGATCGGGTTCGGTATCCTGATCGGCAATATCCCCTTCGCCGCGGGAATGAGTATCGGCATTTATGAGGAAAACAGTGTCCTTTCGATACTGTACAAGGGGGTGACCCAGGGTTGGTACCCGCCGCTGATTTTTCTCGGTATCGGAGCCATGACCGATTTTTCCTGCATGCTGGCCAATCCGCGGCTGATTCTTCTGGGCGCGGCGGCACAGGCCGGGATTTTCGTTACCTTCATCGGTGCCATTTATCTCGGTTTCGATTACAAGGAAGCCGCTTCAATCGGTATTATCGGCGGCGCCGATGGCCCGACGGCCATTTTCCTGTCGTCCAAGCTGGCCCCGCATCTTCTGGGGGCTATCGCCGTTTCCGCTTATTCCTACATGGCGCTGGTGCCGGTGATTCAACCGCCGATTATCCTGTTGTGCACCACCAAAAAAGAGCGATTGATAAAAATGAAACCCTCGAAACCGGTCAGCAAACGCCTTCGGATTCTTTTCCCCGTGATGGCTTTTATGATCACCGGTTTTATCGCTCCCGGCTCGATTAACCTGCTCGGCTTTCTGTTCTTCGGCAATCTGCTTAAAGAGAGCGGGGTTACCGAGCGACTGGCGGCCACCGCCCGCACGGCTTTTATCGATATCATTACGATTTTGCTGGGTCTGACGGTGGGTTGTTCGACCGACGCCAGCCGGTTTATCACCCCCGATTCGATCAAGATTTTCGCTCTCGGGGCGGCTTCGTTCTGTGTCGCGACCGCTTCGGGCGTGTTGTTCGCCAAGGCCATGAACCTGGTGACGAAAAATAAAATAAACCCGATTATCGGCGCGGCCGGCGTCTCGGCGGTGCCGGACTCGGCGCGCGTGTGCCAGATGATGGGTGCGAAAGAGGACCCCAATAATTTTCTTATCATGCACGCTATGGCCCCCAACGTCGCCGGGGTGATCGGCTCGGCGGTCGCCGCCGGGGTTTTGCTGGCGGCCTTTGGATAAATCCGCAACATGTTTTGACTGAGCCAGCTACGAGCTTTCCCGCCCCCGGTATCACCGGGGGTTTTATTTTATAAAATAATTGTCGGAAACCCCGAAAAAGTGTATTTTATTATGTTTCAGTTGAAGCTCGAGAATCATTTGTAAAGCGATAGACCGCGTTTACCGTGCGAATATTTTAAGGAGATAATAAAATGCAACAGATGGAAGAATTATACCGGCACCTGATAAAAATGGTCGGGGAGAACCCCGATCGGGAAGGTCTCCTCAAGACCCCGCACCGCGCCGCCAAAGCCTTTCAGTTTTTAACCAAGGGGTATCACGAGGATATTGACGCCCTGGTCAACAACGCCCTGTTCGAGTCGGATATCAAGGAAATGGTGGTGGTGAAGAATATCGAACTGTATTCCATGTGCGAACATCACCTTTTGCCTTTTATCGGGAAATGTCATGTCGGTTATATTCCCAACGGGAAAGTTCTCGGTTTGTCGAAAGTCGCCCGGCTGGTGGATGCTTTCGCGCGGCGTCTTCAGATTCAGGAAAATTTGACCAAGCAGATCGCCACGACCATCCAGAAATACACCAACGCTCTCGGGGTGGGTGTGGTCGTCGAGGCCCAGCATTTGTGCATGATGATGCGCGGGGTGGAAAAACAGAATTCTTCCATGACGACCTCGTGCGTGCTCGGCGAGATGCACGACGACGCCGAGACCAGGGCGGAATTTATGACCCTCATTTCTCGCTAACGAAAGCCCGGTCGCTTATGCATCTCGTTCTCAGCAAACGTTTCGAGCTGTCCCTGTCGTACCGGTATTACCGGCCGGACTGGACGGAGGAGAAAAATTTCGAGGCGTTCGGTCCCTGGGTCGGCGGCGAGCACGGCTACGGCGGCAACCCGACGGCGTATTTTGTTTTCACCGGTCCGGTCGAGGCCGACACCGGGATGATTATCAATGTCACCCTTGTCAAACAGCGTATCAATGAATTACTGACCGCCCGATATGACCACAAATTCCTCAACCGCGATACGCCGCCGTTCGATAAAATCGTGCCTACTCCGGAGAACATGGCGCGGGAGTTGTTCCGCGACGCTTCGGGGTTGTTTCACGACACTTCGGCCCGGCTGGTTGCCTGTCATCTGGAGATGTCGCCGTACGACGCCGCCACGGCGTACGCCGACGGCCGTGTCGAAAGAGAATACCTGCTTGAATTTTCCGCCGCCCGGCGCACCTGTTCGCCGCTGTTAAGCGACGAGGAAAACGAAAAACTGTTCGGTGCCGCGGCTTCGTATAACGGCCACGGCCACGCCTATCGGCTGCGGGTGGTGCTCGAAGGCGATATCGACAGCGACACCGGAATGATTGTCCCGGAAAAGAAATGCCGGGAATATCTGGATGAATTGCACCGTCTGCTCGATCATAAGCATTTGAATCTCGATGTTGCCGAACTGAAACAGTCGCCGATGACTACCGAGTATCTGGCCGCTTTCATGTTCAACCGCCTGCACAAAAAACTTCCCCTGACGCGGGTGCGGCTGTGGGAGAACCGCTATTTTTCTTCGGAGTGTCGCGCTGACGGGCATTCCCTGATGGTGGTGGAGAACAGTTTCCGCGCAGCTCATCGTTTGAACAGCTCCGGCTTGTCCGAAAGCGACAATCTCGAAATTTACGGCAAATGCAACAACCCTTCCGGGCACGGTCATCTCTACCGGGTGGAAACGGCGCTCGAGGGTATAGTGGACAAACGTACCGGTACCCTGTTCCCGCTGGTGAAACTGCTGAAGGGCATCGAGGACACCCTCGAAGTCTGGAATTTCAAACACCTCGATACCGATACGAACGATTTCAGGAAAAAACCCAGCACCGGCGAAAATATCGTTCAGGTTCTCTGGCCGAAACTGGAACGGGCGCTGTATCACAAACTATATCGTCTGCGTCTGTGGGAAACGCCCAACAACCGCTTTACTCTCCGCCGCGCGGTCAAGTAACAGGGATCTGAAGGAAGGATATCGATATGGAAAGATTTCTTATAACCGGAGCCAGTCGGGGAATCGGTCGGGCTATCGCTATCCGACTGGCGCGAGCCGACCGTACCCTGCTTTTGCACGGCCGTGATAAGAATGCGCTGGAGGCAAGCGCCCAGATGGTACGCGACCGGGGTGCCTGGGCCATGAGTTTGACCGCTGACCTGAGCACGACCGGTGGTGTCGAGGAGCTGGTCGCAAAGGTGGGCGGAGACGCCCTGCACCTGCTTGTCAACAATGCCGGAGTCGCGTTTGTCGGACCGGTCGAAAAAATTACGATGGACCAATGGGAAAAGACGCTGGCGGTCAACGTCACCGCGCCCTTTTTACTGATTCAAAAACTCCTCCCGCTAATGGTTCGGGGCGCCTCGATTGTCAACATCCTCTCGGTCGCCGCCCGGACCGTATTTCCCGACTGGAGCGCTTATTGCATGAGCAAATTCGCGCTTGACGGTTTTGCGAAGAGCCTTCGGGAAGAACTGCGCCCCCGCGGAATCCGGGTCATCAATATCTATCCTTCGGCTACGGCTACGGGCATCTGGGATAAGGTAGAAGGGACGTGGGACAAGAACGCGATGCTGCCCCCCGAGGAAACAGCCGAGGCGGTAGCTTACGCTCTGGAACGACCGGAGTCGGTGGTCGTAGAGGATATCAGTCTGGGCAATCTGGCCGGGAACCAGTGAGCCTTAAGGCTTTATCTTTTCTATTTTAGCCGCAACAATAAAATCGTTGATTGACAGCCCTCCGATCGCGTGAGTGTAAAGAACAATTTTGACTTTGTTCCAGCCGTGAAGCAGGATATCGGGATGGTGACCTTCGGTTTCGGCGACCGCTCCGACGGCGTCGACGAATTTCAAAGCTTCGGCAAAATCCCTGAACGGAAATTCCCGTTCGATTTTCTTGTTTTCGGTAACCGTCCAGTTCTCGAGTTGTCGCAGGTAAGGAGCGGATTCTTCTTCCGTCAGGGGCAAGACGCCGCCTTCACAGGGCCGGCACTTTATTAGTGTAAGATTTTCCATTTTTTTATAACCTATATGTAAAGAAGTTATATTAAAAACAACCTTAAAAAGTCCTGATTGACTTATGATATATAACTACGAAGTTTTTGAACAAGTTCCGGGGTTGATTCGTATCTAACTTACAGGTAGTGCTTGTAAAAATGATAAATTATCATTATATTAGATTATTATCTCCAGTATTAAATAACCATACGGAATTCAACGGGTTACCATACTTCGCCTGTTGTGCTCCCCGAAGTGAGTAGTGTTTATGAAACGTTCGTTTGCGCTGTTGATTTTATTCTTATCTTTGGCTTTGGTCGTCTCGGCAACCGAATATACTGTCATTTCCGGGAAAATTTTTGACAAACTTACTCGCGAACCGATTGCCGGGGTGTCCGTCAGGCTCAGTGAAACCTCGACCGGTGCGATCTCCGACAGTAGCGGTGACTTTACTCTGAAACAGCTTCCTTCGGGAACTCTGGAACTGCGGTTTACCGTGGTCGGCTATGAGGCTTCGACGGTGATAGTTTCGCCTGACGACCGCCGGCAGCAGCGGATGATGGTGTATTTGCAGCCGGTCGATGTCCCGGTGGACAAAATCACGGTGACAGCCAGCCGTTTCGCCGAGAGAACCTTCGCCGCGCCCACGAGTGTCACGATAACCCCGAAAGAAAAGTTCAAAGAGCGGACTTACAGTACCACAGCCGAGGTTCTGAGAGAAGAACCCGGGGTGCTGGTTCAGAAAACGACCGCCGCCCACGGCGCCCCGATCCTACGCGGCCTGATCGGCCGGTACGTGCTGCTTCTGTACGATGGTATCCGGCTCAACCGACCCACTTTCCGATTCGGAGCCAACCAGTATCTCAACACGGTTGACCTGGAATCTCTTAGCCGTATCGAAGTGGTTCGGGGGCCGTCCTCAGTGATGTACGGCAGTGACGCGATCGGCGGGGCGATCAACCTGATTCCCGGCGCGCTGCCGCCGGAAAGTTCCCTGCTGAAGCTGGTACCGTCGTTTGCCAGTCGTTATTCGAGTTTTGACGACGGCCGCAGTATCAATGTCCGGCTGGACGGCAATTACAAGAAAGTTTCCTCGACGATGGGGTTTTCCCTTAAAGAGTTCGAGAACCTACGCGCCGGACGCGGCGTCGGCGAACAGTCGCCGACCGGGTGGAAGGAGTTCGCATTCAACGGCCGGCTGGCGTATTCTTTGAATGCGCGCAGTTATGTGAATTTAGATTATCTCCGGGTACGGCAGAACGACGTTCCCCGCTATGACAAGTATGTTTGCGGTGAGTTCGAAGGGTATATCTATGACCCGCAAGACCGCGACCTGGCGGCGGTGACGTTCACCTATGAGCCCCGGGCGTTCTTACATTCTTTCAAGGGGAACCTTTCATTCCAGCGGGAAATTGAGGGACGCACGATGCGCCAGACAGGCGCGAGTGATACCGAAATAGCGGAGGACAAAATTGTGACCTGGGGCGGCTATGCCCAGGCGTCGGCCGTTTTTCACGAGGACCACTGGCTGTCGTTCGGCGCGGAATATTATTACGATCTGGTCAACAGCCGTTCGCTCAAGGTGGAAAGCGGCGCGATCGAGGCTGTCCGCGCGACGTATCCAGATGGTTCGGAGTATCGGTCGGCCGGGTTATTCGTTAAGGACGAATGGTCCTTCAATCCGTGCTGGAAACTGACCGGAGGGGTGCGTTTCAGCTGGGTCGGTATCGATTCGCCGCTGGAGGAACCGTTTGACCGTCTAAAACAGGATTTTTATGACTTAACGGGCAGTCTGGCGATTAGCTACCGGCCTTACGAAACCGTTAATCTTATCGGGCGCTGGTCGCAGGGTTTCCGAGCTCCCAATCTCAACGACCTGGTAGTGCTCAAATATTCCTCCAGCGGCGTGGACGCCCCCAGCCCGGGACTGGAGCCGGAACACAGCAACAATTACGAACTGGGTGTCAAACTGGATTATGAACGGGTAAACGGCAGCGTGTTTTTGTTTTACAACCAGCTCAGCGATATGATTGAACGTATGCCGGGCGCCTATAACGGTCTGACGTTCTACGACAGCAACGGCAACGGCATACAGGACGACAATGAATACGATATCTATCAGAAATACAACGTCAGCCGCTCCCGCATTTACGGCCTGGAATATGAGAGTCACGTGCAAATAAGTCAGCGCTGGGAGGTCCGCTCGAACCTCACCTATACTCGCGGTGAAAACCAGACCGGGGACGAACCGTTAAGCCGTATCCCGCCGTTGATGGGCATGCTGGCCGCACGATTCAAACCGGCAACGAGCTTCTGGGTGGAAACCCAGGTACGGGCGGCCGATGAGCAGATGCGGCTGTCGGTGCGGGATATCGAGGACACGCGTATCGGCTCCGAGGGTACGGCCGGCTGGGCGACCCTGAATTTCAAGGTTCATTACGAGTACGAGTGCCTGTCGTTCAATCTCATATTTGAAAATGTTACCGACTATGCGTATAAAGAGCATGGTTCCGGCATTTATTCTCCCGGCCGGGGCGTGATTCTGTCGCTGAGCTACGGCGGGTGACGGCAGGGCGACAAGGTATAAAAGCTTAAGTTCCCGCGCTCATTTGTATTCCTTTTGTGGAATAAAACCGCCTTATTTTCTTCTATAGGAATGATTCGGTTTCTACCGGCGTTTCCGATATGAGAAAAATGATGAATGCCTCTTGAGTTGACTTTCCATCTCGTCCAAAGACCGGGCTCATTTTGAATAATTGAAATCAACGAGAGCAGCGAAATCGATTTCGCCGATATAACCAGACTGATAGATTATTTATACATGTCGCATACACCTTTAAACGTCTGTCCGTGACGGTAGACAGAATATAAAAAAGCGGGTTATTTTATTATTAAGATAACCCGCTTTTTATTTTTAAGGATTTTTATTTCTCGCTTTCGCGGGGTGGGGCGTTTTTGACATAGCGGTCGAGCCATTCGGTCATCTCCCACAGCATATGCATCACCGACTCGCGAGCCATGTAACCGTGGCTCTCGTGGGGAAGCATCACCAACCGGGCGGTGGCGCCCAGGCCCTTCAAAGCGCCGTAAAAACGCTCGCTCTGGAGCGGGAACGTGCCGGAGTTGTCGTCCGACTCGCCGTGAATCAGCAGAATCGGCTCGTTGATTTTATCGGCTTGCATGAACGGCGACATGGCGAAATAAACCTCGGGAGCCTGCCATAACGTGCGTTCCTCGGACTGGAAGCCGAACGGCGTCAGGGTGCGGTTGTAAGCGCCGCTGCGGGCGACACCGGTGCGGAAAATATCCGAGTGGGCGAGCAGATTGGCGGTCATGAAGGCGCCGTAAGAATGACCGCCGACAGCGATTTTATCGCGGTCAGCCACGCCGCGCCGAACGACCTCGTCCACCGCCGCCTGAGCGCTGGCGACCAACTGCGCGACATAGGTGTCGTTAGGTTCCTCGTCACCCTCGCCCACGATGGGCATCGACGGGTCGTCGAGAATCGCGTAGCCGTGCGCCAGCCACAAAAGGGGTGAGTGTCGATGCACCCGGATGAATTTGTACGGGGAGTCCTTCACCTGTCCGGCGGCGTCGGCGCTCTTGTATTCCTCGGGATAAGCCCACATCAGCATCGGCAACGAACCGTCTTTCTTCGGCGAATAACCGTCGGGCAGATAAAGCGTCGCGGTCAACTGCACGCCGTCGGCCCGTTCGTATTTAATGAGTTCCTTTTGAGCCTTAGCCAGTTGCGGAGTGGGATGAGGGAAAAACGTCAGCTGGGTGAGCTGGTTCTTTTTCAAATCGCGGAGGAAATAGTTCGGGGGCTGGTCCACCGCTTCGCGGCTGGTCATGACCAGGCGTTTGTCGATGTCGAGAATTTTCACCACCGTTTCATAGTACGGCGCTTCGGAGCGGAACAGCCGTTTGGTTTTCATGGTTCTCAGGTCGAACTCGTCCAGAAACGGCCGGTCGCCCTCGGGTGACGCGCCGGCGCCGGAAAGAAAGATAGTGTTACCCTTGTCAGCGGTCATCAAGACCCAGACGCCGCGTTCGGTAAGACGATACATGGGCCGCCCCGGGTCGTTGTAGCGGTCCTCCCAGGAATAGTCCATCAGCTTGATCGGTTCTTTTTCAGGATGGCCGGGGTAAATGCGCCAGGCGCGATTGGTGCGGGTGTTCCACCACCAGGAACTGACGATCGCCAGGTTGTCGTCGCCCCAGTCGATGTCGCTGTAACGCAGCTCGAGCGCCAGCAGTTCG
This sequence comes from Candidatus Zixiibacteriota bacterium, assembly GCA_049324195.1. Classification (GTDB taxonomy): domain Bacteria; phylum Zixibacteria; class MSB-5A5; order GN15; family FEB-12; genus JAFGNW01. The sequence continues at coordinate 34,035 of JBMOKZ010000420.1, forward strand.
ACCGGCTCACCGTCGAACGGTGCGGGCAGCATATAGACTTTGTCGCGGATGTCGGCCTCGGCGGCGGCGTCACCGCCGTCCTGAGCCTCGACCCAGTAAAGGGTAGCGTCAGCGTCGGCGCGCCAGCCGTATTCCCGCCGTCCCTCGGCGACCGAGCCGAACGCCACCGGAATCTTGTCGGCCAGCGGCAGGTCGGCGACCTGATAAACAAATTTGCCGTCCCGGTCCCAAACCTCGACCAGTTTGGGAAAGCGCGAAGCCGGAAGGGTATATGAAAACGGCCGATGAATTCTGGTCGTCGCGAAATATTTTCCGTCGGGCGAGGGATTGCAATTGCTGTAGATACCCTTTTCGCCCAGAGTTGTGATTTGACCGTCGAGAGTGATTTTAACGATCTGAACCGTCAGGTAATATTCGTACAGTTGGGCGTCGTGTTCGTTTTTCAGAAGGTCCTGGTAGGTGGGAGCCGGTGCGGCTTCGCCCAAATTTTCCTGGATGGTCGGTCCCGAGGGAACGGTCGGCTCCGGCGGAACCTCGCCGCGGTCGTTTGGGACAGTCATCGCCACAAGTGTTCTGCTGTCGGATAACCAGTGAAAAGGGGCGGCGTAGATATCGTTGATCGCCGCCGATGAGAGCTGTGCGGCCGATTTCCCGGCGACATCGATAAACCAGAGCGTGATTTTATCGTCGGCGGTGTTGGTGAAGGCGACCCTTTTGCCGTCGGGCGACCAGGAAACATTGGCAATATGTTTTTTCTCCGGCAGGCCGGAGATTTTAATTTCATCGCCGCCTTCCATGGACATAAACGACAGGTCGTTGTAGAACCAGCCCCGGCTGGGACCGTTGGTCCGGGGATTGAAGCGGAATCCGGCCAGGCGAAGTTCCGGCTGGGCGACTTCCTCGATTGAGGGCAGTCCCGGATAATGCATTAAAAGAATCATTTT
>JBMOKZ010000421.1:0-29222 GCA_049324195.1 Candidatus Zixiibacteriota bacterium
ATCTCGGACGGATTGGTAAAAGTCATGCTGCCGGTATCGGACGCCTTCGTTTTTTTCTTCTCGGGATGCTCGTTTTCTTCCCGCATGGAATTAATAAACCATTCATAATCATGGTCCTTTTTGACATGCGCAGCGTCGAACGACGCCGGGTCAACGAGCCCATACTGGTCGTTCATAATTTCCAGTTTGCTGGTACCGCCGGGGGAAGGCGCGACGGGTCTGGCCGCTTTTCTTTTTATTTCGCTGTTCTCTTCTTCTATCATCAACGATTCTATTTTGGTATGGTCCTCGTCGATTTCCTCTTCGAAATGGTCGTAACCGATGAGCTTATCCGAAGCTTTGGTATTTTGCTTGTTAACCCTGATCTGAGTGGTCTGTCCTAAAACTTCGGAGTCAGTAATTTGAATACTGTCTTTGGTGTCGATACCCAGGGCGGCGTCCAGAAGTTCGTCGTCGAGCGAACCCTCGCCCAACGGATTCACGGACGATGGTTTCTGTTCGGGGAAGGACTGGCCGGAAAAAATCCTGACTCGTTGAATTAAATCCTGGGGGTCGAACGGTCGGGGAACAACTACTTCGTCGGGGTAAGGCAGATCGGTTTTCTCGACTCCGGCGAAAAAGAGCAGGGGAATCGAGGAGGTTTTCGGGTTACTCAAGATTTTTTCGTAGAGCGGACGGTTATCCTTGCAAGTTACATCAGCCCCGACAATCAAAATATCAGGGGTTGAAAAATCCAGGATTTCCAGGGCTTTTTCAGCGCCGCCGACGGAGATTACCTCGTAGCCGTTCTGGCGTAAAACATTTTCGGCAACTCCTCTAACCGCGTCCGCGGTCTCTACGATTAATACTCTTTTATGCATAACCCTCTACTTATTTCTTTTCTTTATCTTTTTCGCGAGACAGTTCGGAAGATGCCTCCTCAAGGAATTTGCGGTCGCTTTTGCTGATATTTTCGATACCGACTTCATTAATCTTGTCCAGGATAGAATCTACCCTTTTCATTATATCTTCGGCTTCCTGCCGCTTTTTATTCAGTTTAGCTTCCTGTCTTTTATAACGCAAGTTTTTAAATCGGTCGAAAAACCGCCAGGATCGCCAGTCACTTTTCAAATACAGCAGGCCACAGAGAGCGCCGCCCAGGTGCGCCAGATGGGCGACATTACCCGCAGAGAACAGAAAACCCAGAAGCATCATCCCGGGTATGGCCCATTTAACCTTGACCGGGAAAAGAAAATAAATGTACAGGTAGCGATTGGGAAACATGATCCAGTAAGCAGTTAAGACCCCGTAGATTGCCCCCGAGGCGCCGATCATGGGGACCGCCTGCGAGGGCAGAAAAATAAGCGTCAAAACAGCCCCGGCCAAACCGCAGATAAAATAAAAACGGCCGAAAGCTTTACTCCCCCAGCTGAATTCGATTTCGGTGCCGAACATCCACAAAGCGAACATATTGAAGAAAATATGGCCAAACCCGCCGTGTAAAAACATATAGGTCAAAATCTGGTAAATTTGATTGGGAAATTCGGAGAAGAAAGTCGCCGGCGTCAAACCGAAAATAAAAGTCAAACGGGGCATTATCAACTGCAGGATAAATACTCCCGTATTGATAATCATCATCCATTTGATGAAAGCCGACAAACCGACCGGACCGATACCAAAACCTCGACCTCGCGAGTTCCATGTAGGTTGGGAAAATCTCATTATATTAACCTATCGGCAAATACGGCCACTTCATTAAAAGGATACCGGTTTTTATTCAGCGTCGCGGGAATCATTTCCCGCCAACGGCTTTCGAGCGTCTTTCGGGTCCTCCACCGGAGGTTTACAGACGGCGCTCATTCACGTTTTTACGCCGATTTTCGGCAGTATCTTCGCTACTAATATATACCATATGACCAGAAAAACGATCAAAAAGAGCAAATCATGAAAAAAACTCATAAAATTCCCTTATTACCGCGACAGACATAATGAATCACTTCTATCTTCTTTAAATTATTTTTTTGGAATTGTGTTCCATTTAATTGAAAGACAAAATGTTAATCAGAGAACAAACAAAGCCCGAAGATAAAAAAACCGGATAGAATACTATCCGGTTTTAAGAAATTTAACTTTTATCAGGCCATGGCTCTATCAAGCCGCGACATCAGCTGGGCTTTCGGAACCGCGCCAATGACCTGGTCAACCATCTTCCCGTTTTTGAAAAACAACAGGGAGGGGATCGACATGATATTGAACTTGCCGGCCACGACCTTGTTGACGTCGACATCCATTTTGGTGATTTTCACCCGGTCACCCATCTCAGCGGCTATTTCTTCGAGAACGGGAGCAATCATTTTACAGGGTCCGCACCAGGTAGCCCAGAAATCGACGAGCACCAGCTTGTCGGACTGGAGTACTTCGGATTCGAAAGAATCATCGGTAATATTTACAGGCTTGCTCATCAGTTACCTCCAATATCTTAAAACAGTTATTTTCTCAATAAACAAAATTTCAATCATTCGGTTCCGGCAACTTTACCGCCGGGCTGAAAAACATCCTATAAAGAAATACAGAAAAACGTCCTTATCAAGCATTTTTAAACAAAACCTCATTTTTTAACAGGGACGATTCCAGTCATTTTAATCCGTCGTTCGGAGAAAAGATAATCGTTAAAGAACAAACTTTACTTCCAACGGTGGATACTCACGGGGTTAATCTTTTGACTGCGGCGAACGAACGAGAGTACCTGGTCGGCGAACGCCTCGAGACGCGTTTCCTCACCCGAGTCGCGCAAACCCTCGTAGCTGATATTCAGCCAGGGTATGCCGCCCAGGTCCTCGGCGACTTTACGCGACAGCGAGCTGACCACAGTTCCCGGCATACAGTTGAATGGCATGGCGTTGACCACTCCCGCAGCTCCTTCGTAAGCCATTTCCATAGCTTTACCAATAGTCAGTACCGCCTCCCCCTTATAATCGAGCGTGATATAGTTCTGGGCGAAACCGAGATTCTTCTCGACCGGGTAATCGTGACGAAGCGGGAAATATTTAGAAAACCGCTTTAACAGATGGTGTTCGTAAAATCTCTGGGTGAGAATCTGGCCGGAGCTTTTCAGGAAACCCTTCAGATCGCGTTCGACGATGGAGTCCGTTCGGAAAGTTACCGAAGTATACAGGGGCCATTCTGTAAAAGTCGCCAGCCAGACCTCGAGTCCGAGCTGTTCCAGTTTCTCAATCAGGTAATTGTTGGAGAAACGGTTGTTGCGCAGGTAAATTTCTCCCACCACGCCGACCAGCGGCCGAGGCTGGTCATCCCGCTCGATACGGCTGAAATCGCGTCCGGCTTCGACCGCAAGAGCCTCAAGCGATTCATCCTTCAAAATCGCCCGGTCAAGAAGATTCAAGTAGCGATAATAAAGTTTCTCGGTCTCTCCTTTATTCTTTTCGTAAGGCCGGGTCTGGTGCAGCATCTTCATCAGACCGTCCACGAACACCAGTCCTTTCCAGGCGGTTTTACGGAAATTGGTGCCGTTAAGTCCGAACTCGGCATAGCCGTTGTCCGAATGCGGCGAATAAATCGGGATATGACTATAACCCAGGTCGTCGAGCACCATGCGGTGGAACTGGCGGTATTGGCCGAACCGGCATGGTCCCCCGGCGCCGGGCATGAAAAAAACCGACCGCTCGTGGTCGAAATCCGGTGATTTAATCTTTTTAATCATATCGCCGGTGGTTACGATACAGGGAAAGCATTCCTTCCCGGTAGTGAATTTTTTGCCGTATTCGAGAGTAAGCTCATCAGGCTCCTCGAGAATCTTCACGTTCAGGCCACAGCGCTCCATCGCCGCCCGTATGGGATAGGCATGGTCGCACATATTGGGAATATAGATGATTTTTTCGAAAGGCTTAAAGTGGTCGGATTTGAAATTGAAATCCGACACCGGCGGCGAATAGCGATAGAACCGGAGAGAGTCGATAAAAGCCTCACAGCGGGTAATCAGTCCGGCGTCAGCGCTGTGTTCATCAACTTCGAGCTGAAGATACGGTTTTCCGGACATCAGCTTGCGGAAGAAGTGCGTGATGAACGAATCCGGACCGCAGCCGAACGAGGTTATATAAATCGCGAACAGATTGGGGTGCTTCCGGACATATTCGGCTGTAGAGAGAATACGCCGGCCGTAGAGCCAGTACATGTCGGCATTGTCGAAATCAATATCTTCAATCGGCAACATATCGAGTGGTATAACCCGGTAACCGAGGTTACGGACCTTTTCGGGAATCTCGAGTGACAGACGGGCGTCGTTGCCGTTATACGGACGGCTGACGATTACCATGGCTTTTTCGTTTTCGTCCAGCTCCGTTAAAATCTTCTCGCCCTCTTTCCGGATATTCTGTCCGTAAGCCCGGTAGGCTTTCAAACCGGCCTTGAGGCCGGTAACCAGTTCCCGTTCGGACAGTCCCAACTCGCGCGCCATCGGTTTGAACTTGAGTTTCAGGTTGTCGATATCATAGCTAAACGAGATAGTGCTGCAGATAAACTTGATATTTTCTTTATCGAAATTGAAACGGGCTTTTATAGCCGCCCCGACTGTTTGGACGTAAGGGCAGATATACCCGCCATCCTCGGCTTTTTCCTTCTCCTCGGCGGCCTTGATAATCGACGGCAGGAAAATGATATCGACATCCTTCTTGATCAGATCGGCCACATGGCCATATACGAGCTTGATGGGAAAACAGGTCTCAGCACTGAATAACTCCAGAGAGTCCTCTACGATATTCTGATTTGAGGGATGGGAATTGACTACCTTGTAATCGAGCGCTTCGAAAAACGCTCGCCAGAAAGGATAGTATTCGAAAAAGTGCAGGACCCGCGGCAGACCGACCCGGGCGCGGTATTTTTTCGGCTCCCGGAAGCTGAGATACTTTCTGGTCAAATGTTTCCGCCGGATAGCGAAATAATCCGGATAGAGCTGCTGTTCGTTTTTCTTTTCGACCTCGAACCGTTCGCACCGCGAACCGTAATACAGCGGCTCTTCGTTTTCCAGAGTAACCTTGTGAATTTCACAGTGATTGGAACATTCTTCGCAGGTGAAGGTGGTAATTTCGTATTTCTTTTTATAGAGGTCGAAGCCCTTGAACGAGGTAACGAATCCCGGTTCGTCGATTTTTTCCATAGCCAGAATAGCTGCGCCAATCGCTCCGGTGACATCATGGTGAGGCGGCACGGTGATTTTTTTACCGGTCAGTTTTTCGAAGGCAGCCACTACCCCCTTGTTCCAGGCCACTCCGCCCTGGAAAAAGATATGCTCGCCAATACGGCGGTCCTCGACCACTTTAGTCAGATAATTACTCGCAATGGAATACGCGAGCCCGGCGATAATGTCCTCGATACGGGCGCCCTTGCGCATGTGACCGACCAAATCGGCCTCCATAAACACCGTGCAGCGCTCACCGCATCCGACCGGACAGGCGGCGCTCAGGGCCATTTCTCCGAATTCCGACTCGATATTTATTTTAAGTTTTTCGGCCTGCTCCTGCAGGAAGGAACCGGTACCGGCGGCGCAGACCTTGTTCATCTCAAAATCGACCACAGCCCGGTCACAGATGGAGATATACTTGGAATCCTGCCCCCCGATTTCAAATACGGTATCTACCTTAGGGTCAATATTGATAGCGGCCGTAGCCTGGGCGGTGATTTCGTTTCGAACGATATCGGCTCCGACATAATCCCCGGTCAGATAGCGTCCGGAACCGGTCGTGCCAACTGCCTTGACGATAACCTTGCCGCCGACTTCCTCCCCTATCTCGGCCAGCCCGCGGCGAACGGCTTCAATCGGCCGGCCTTCGGTCATCAAATAACGTCGGGCTATCACCCGCCGGTCAGCGTCGATAAGAACCAGATTGGTCGAGAGCGAGCCGACATCGATACCAAGAAACACTTCCAAACCATCGATAACTTTCGGGCGCTCGGCCAGAGTAATATCGTAATATTTGTTGTCAGGGAAATTAAAAGCCAGGGCTTCGCGGCCGGAATGGTCAACCTCGCGGTATTTCAGATAAGCCCGGATTTTTTCGGGCTGGAATTTCTCAACCAAAGCTTTGTTCTCGGCGGCCAGGAGTGCCGCCCCCAGAGCGCCGATAACGTTATAATATTCGGGCACCAGCAGTTCTCCCTCGGCCAGTCCCAGAATTTCGGTAAAGGCGCGCACCATACCGGGATTGGCGGCCACGCCGCCCTCGAAAGCGATCGGCCGGATGAACTTTTTGCCGCGGGCGATAGCGCTTTTAAAATTACGGGCTACGGCGAAACACAACCCGGCTACGATATCATAATCCGGTGTGGCTATCTGCTGCAGGTGAATCATGTCCGACTTGGCGAAAACCGAACACCGGCCGGCGATGCGGGGCGGATTTTTCGATAACAGTGCCAGGCGACCGAACTCATCCTCGATGGAAATTTTCAAACGGTTAGCCTGCTGGTCCAGAAAGGAACCGGTACCCGCGGCGCACTGGGCATTCATGGCAAAATCCAAGCAGGTGCGGTTGACAGCATCGAGCTGAAGAAATTTTGAATCCTCACCGCCCATCTCAATCACCGTTCGGGCTTCGGGGACCGCAAAATAATTCCCGGCTGAGATGGCGGCGATTTCACCAAAAGCCTGACCGCCAAAAATAGACAGAGCGGTTTTACTCCCGATACCGGTCAGACCGAGAAACAGCTTTTGGTCTATCAGTTGTCCGTATTCGGAGGTTAATATCCCGTAGAGACTTTCAAACGGTCCTTCTTCCCCGAAACGACGATAAGTAGTCCGAAGTATGCGTTCATCCTCGAAGAGAGCCAGTTTCAAGGCTACGGAACCAATATCTATGCCTAAGAACATCATGTGCATCCTCTCAGGAATACAATTAATACCATTAAATGCCTTGCGCAAGCATATTTGTAAATTATGACTTTTTGATTGTCTTTAATATGAATTACGTTATATTCACCATTTAATATTGAGGCATAAATGAAAATAGTAGTCCAGAGAACCAGAGGCGTGGAAGTGTGGATAGACAGTCGGTTACACAGTTCCACCGGCGCCGGCTTGTTGATTTTATTCGGGACGAAAACGGGCGATACCGAAGCGTCCTGCGGATTTCTGGCGGATAAAGCCGTAAATCTTCGCATTTTCGAAGACGATGCCGGTAAAATGAACCTTTCCGCTCTGGACATAAACGCAGAAATCATGGTCGTCTCCCAGTTTACTTTATACGCCGACACGCGCAAGGGACGCCGGCCGGGGTTTGACCAGGCGATGAAACCGCCTGAAGCCGAGCGGCTTTACAAACGTTTTGTCGAACTGACAGCGGCCAGCGGCTTGACTGTATGCACGGGCATTTTCGGCGCCGTGATGGATATCAAGTTTACCAACCATGGACCGGTGACCATTATTCTTGAACATGAACTTTAAATATATAAGACAACTCGCTGAGGAACGGAGGATTATCCTTGGCTCCAGTTCGCCGCGAAGAATCCGGCTGTTGACCGAAATCGGGGTTGAATTCGAGCAGGTCACCCCCCTGACTGACGAAGGTTTGAAACCGGCTGAGATGCCTTATGATTATGCGAAGCGTCTGGCCGAGGAGAAAGCGCTCGAGGTTTCGTTGAGAAGCAACGGGAAAGTGGTAATCGGAGCCGACACGGTAGTCTTACTCGGCAAGGAAGTTTTAGGCAAACCGGAAAACGACGATGACGCCTTCAGAATCCTGTCGACACTTTCCGGCAAAAAGCACGAGGTCTGCACCGCTCTGGCTTTGGTCGAGAACGGCCGCATTCTGAGTTCCGGGTATGAAATCACCGAAGTATATTTCAACAAACTTGACAGTGACCGCATCCGGGAGTATATCGCCACCGGAGAACCGAAAGACAAGGCCGGAGCCTATGGAATTCAGGGAATCGGGGCATTTTTAGTTGACAGAATCAAGGGAAATCTTGATAATGTCATTGGCTTTCCCTGTACATTATTAGAGAGACTAGCCCGGGAAGCATTCGAATTATTATAGCAATTTGATTGAACATGAGCGAAATATATAAAAAATTTGGACAAGCCCTTAAACTGGAAAGGGAAAACCGTAATATCAGCCTGGCGGACCTTTCCGATGAATTGAAAATTTCCGAAGAAAACCTGAACCAAATCGAGAACGGTGAAATCGACGGCTTGCCGTCCGAGTTATATTATAACCTTTTCGCCAAGTCCTATGCCAAGGCGCTGGGCATCGATTTCAACAAAACCCTCGACGCTATCAAAGAAGACCTGGGTGAAACGGTTGAGACCGAGGGCAGGGACAAAGCGGATAAAAAAGAATCCGCCCGAAAATCATCCCCAAAAGTTTCGAAGAAACCGGCCGAAGAACCCTTGTCCGAAAGCGCGGCGGCGACGGTATGGTTCAAGAAAAAATTTATCACGCTGTTAATCGCCATCATCGCGGTTTTCATCGTCTTCATGACCATTTATTTAATCTTTATTCAGGAAGATAGCCCGGCGTACAAGGCCGAAAACAGTCCGGCTGTCGGGAGCGAGACGCCTCCGGACGAAGCTGTCAACGAATCGAAAAACGACGCTGCGATGGAGAATTTTCAATGGCGTATCCCCCCGAACGAAGCCCCGGTCAGCTTTACCATGACCCTGACCGCCCGGGAGGAATGCTGGGTTTCGCTGACGGCCGACGGCGATACGGCCATTTTCCGCAACTTGATTCCCTGGCGGGAGTATCGGGTCGAGGCCAAATACCGGATGGAAATAACGGTCGCCCAGCCTTCGCTGGTGGAAATCAAGCTCAACGACAAACCGGTGGACCTGCGCAGTCGTGATACCCGGCGCATCTCTAACCTTGAAATCAACCAGGCTAACCTGGATTCGTTCTTAAATCCGCCGCTTGAGGAAACCGTTGATGAAGGTGGCACGGAAGCGGCGACTCAGAAGCCGACGCCGAAAACGACAACCGACACAAACAACCAAAAACCGGCAGAGACACAGGTTGAAAATGAGCAAATTTAAGAGTTTCATTGCCCGCTGGCAGATAAATAAACTCAAACGCAATATCGAACCCCATCAAATCAGTTTTCCCTCGGATTTGCTCAACCCGAAAAACATTCTGGTCTGCCTTCCAGCAACGCTCCGGGAATTGACTCTGGTAAAACAGTTTTTACCGAACATCTCGACCATTTTCAAGCCGGCCAACCTTTCCCTTCTGGCTGTCCCGGGAGTCAAAGTGGCTGATATTTATCCCCGCAAAGGCTACCACATTCTGACGCCCTCGATGGACCAGTTGACCTGGTCGGGCCTGCCCAAGAAAAGTTATATCCAGGTTTTGAAGGATTATAAATTTGACATGATTCTCGATTTGAACCTGGCATCGTCGATATTTACCTCGGCGGTGCTTTTGAATTTCCCGAAAGCGATTCGGGTCGGCCGCGGCAACCATCGCGGCATCCCCTTTTACAACCTTGAGATAAAAACGAAATATCTTCGAGACGAGCGCAATATCTACCGCTCGCTCCTGGAAACCCTGGCAACCATTACTAACACGCAGCTGGAGGTTACCCGCCCCGGCGCCAGCAGTTAGCTTCTGGAGGAAACGTGCACTTAAAGCGACTTGATATTCTTGGTTTTAAATCTTTCGCCAATAAAACGACGATTAAATTCTCCCATGGCATCACGGCCATTGTTGGCCCCAACGGTTGCGGTAAAACCAACGTCCTCGACTCCCTGCGCTGGGTTTTGGGCGAACAAAAAGTATCCCTCCTGCGCGGTGCCCGGATGGAAGAAGTCATATTCAATGGCACCCGTGATGTCAAACCGCTGGGAATGGCCGAGGTCTCCCTCACGGTCGTCAACGATCGGGGGGTTCTCCCCACCGAATACAACGAAATTATGATAACGCGCCGCCTGTTTCGCAGCGGTGAATCGGAATATCTGCTGAACAAGGTCCCCTGCCGCCGCAAGGATATTATCGACCTCTTTCTCGACACCGGCATGGGCGCCCATTCCTACTCCGTTATCCAGCCCGACATGATCGACGCCATCCTGTCCGACAAAGCCGAGGAGCGGCGGTTCCTGTTTGAGGAAGCGGCCGGCATCACCAAATACAAACAGCGCAAAGAAGCCGCCCTGAGAAAGCTGGAATCGACCGAAAACGATTTCCTGAGGTTGAAAGACATTTACGCTGAGGTCAAAACGCGGGTCAATTCCCTCTACCGGCAGCACAAAAAAGCCGAGCGCTATCTGAAACTGACCGAGGGAATCAAAGCCTGGGAACTGTACCTGAGTTCGACCCGAACCCGGAATCTGGAACAGGACAAACGAGAGCTGAAAGCGAAATACGATACGGCATATGAGGAAAAAATCAGCCGGGAAACACAGCTTGACCAGGCTCTCGCCCAGCTTGAAACCGACCGCAAGGAACAACTGGATATCGAACAGCAGCTCAACCAGGTCGGAAGTGAAGCTTATGCCTCGTCGGAAAAAGCCCATCTGCTGGAACGGGAAATATCCGTATTTAAAGAGAAGAAAAACAACGCTGTCCATCTCATCGAGAAAAACGAGACGGATATCGAAGCTCTCCGTCTCCGTCTGGAAAATCTGCAAAAACAGGCAATCGAGATTGACAACAATTTAGTCGTACAAAAACAGCTCTATGAGGAAATTTCGGCTCAGCTTCGGGAAGCTGAGGAAAAGCAGGCCGAAATCGACCTTGCTCTGCTCAACGCCCGTTCCCGCAAAGAAGAAGAAAACCGGAAGCTGCTGGAACTCGAGGGTCGCCTGTCGTCGGGACTGGCTGAAAACAACAGCCTGCGCGAACAGGAAGAAGAACTCAAACAGCAGAAAACCGAACTCGAGTGCAAAGCCGGCGATATCAAACCCAAACAAAAGAGTCTGCTGACCGAGCTGGAAAACCAGAAAAATAATCTCGACCGACTCCTCAACCGCAAAAAAGAAATGGAAAGCCTGAAGACGGCGCTGGGCGAACGGATGGAAGATTTGATTAAAACCGGCGAAGAGCTCACGCTCGAACTGGCCAATATCGCGGCGTCGATCGAGGCCTGTGAGGCGCGCCGCAATCTCTGGCAGGACATGATGCTTCATTACGAAGGTTACGAGTCCGGCCTGGTGGCCGCGATGGCAGCCCGGGACAATTGGAGCGGCATCGCCGGGACGGTGGGCGAAAAATTCGTTCCCCGCGAAGGTCTGGAAACGGCTCTCGAAACCGCCCTGGGCGATATGGCCAAGTGCCTTATCTGTTACGACCGCAAAACGGCTGAGGAAATAATCGAATATCTCAAAAAAGAGAAAAAAGGCCGCATCGGCATCCTTGTCCCCGATACGGGTACGATTAATCCCGCCGTCAAGCGACCGGAACTCGACCAGGAAGAATTTCTCGGCTGGCTGGATTGCTATGTCACCACCGATGACGATCTGCAATATCTTAAGGAGGCCGTCCTCTCACGCACCGCCGTTTACCGCGCGGGCGGCAATCCCGACGAGATTTTGAAACATCTCCCCTACGGATTCAGTGCGGTATCCACTGACGGCATCCTCTACAACAACAACCTGATTTCCGGCGGTTCTGACGATGGATTCTCGCTTTTCCGGCGCAAGGAAAAAGTCGAGGAACAGGAAAAGATGATCGAGGAGTTGAACGAGCGCAGCCGGAGCCTGCAAAACGACAAGAACAAGACCGTCGCCGACCTGGCCGCGACGCGCGCGGAAGCGAGCGCTCTCAGCGAAAGCCGGGAAGAATTGCTCGAGGAAATCGAGGCGAGCCAGAAAAAAATCGGCGAACTGGAGTACGAAAGCCGGACGCTCAACAACGAACTCAACCGACTGGAGCACGAACGCCGCAATATTGAAATGCGGATGGAAAAAGTCCGCGACCGGCAATACAGCCTGGGGCTGAACTACGATGAACTGAGCGGCCAGAAAACCAACCTGCTCAACACCATGAGCCAGGCAGGCGACCGGCTCGGCGAACTGGAACGGTCAACTTCCGACGCCCAGGACAGGGTGTCCAGGCTCAACGTCTCGATGATCGAGACCCGCAGTAAAATGGAACAGGCGGAAAGCCAGCAGTCCCACAATGGCGAACTGCAAAAAGAAATCGAAAATTCCCTGCGCACCAAACGGGAAGAAATCGAACTGGCTCGCGCCGATATTTCCACGGGTAACAATAAAATAGCAGCCTTTGAAACCGATTTAAAAGCCGCTTTCGACGAGAACGAAAAACTGACAGCGCGGCAAAAAAGCCTGCGCGACGTTCAAACCGGACTCATGGAACAGGTCAACGCCAAGGAAAAACGCATCAAACTGCTGCGCTCCGAGAGAGAATCCTTCTCCGAAGAACTGCACCAGCACGAAATACGGCTTAACTCTCTGGAATCCGAGATAAAAACCATCCGGGACAAAATTCTCGACGAGTATGAGCTGGATATTCAGACACACGAGGCGGCGATTCCGGACGAAAAACTGACGGCCGAAGAAGGCCGCGAACAACTTACCGACATGAAAGAACGCCTGAAAAAATTCGGCGCGGTCAACCTGCTGGCCCTGGAGGAATACCGCGAAACCAGGGAACGCGAGGAATTCCTCAGCGAACAGCTCCACGACCTGACCACGGCCAAAAACGACCTGCGCGCTACCATCACTAAAATCAACACCACCGCCCGCAAGCTTTTCGGCGAGACTTTCGAGCAGGTCCGCAAGAATTTCCAGAGCCTGTTTGTGGAACTCTTTACCGGCGGCGAGGCGGATATCATGCTGGCAGTCCCGGACGACCCGCTTGAATCCAACATCGAAATCATGGCTCGCCCGAGAGGCAAGAAAATTTTGTCTATCTCCCAGATGTCCGGCGGGGAACGGGCTCTGACGGCAATTTCTCTGCTCTTCTCGCTTTATCTCGTCAAGCCCTCGCCCTTCTGTATTCTTGACGAAATCGACGCTCCACTCGACGACGCTAACTGTCATCGCTTTTTGAAAATCATCCGTAATTTCTCGCGGGACACCCAGTTTATCACCATCACCCATAACAAGATTACCATGGAAGCCGCCAATAATCTGTACGGAATCACCATGGAAACACCCGGTATTTCCAAGCTGGTGGCGGTGAAATTCCTCGAGGACGGCGGCGAAAATGACGAGGTCAGGTTTGTCGAAATCGACCAGGTATCGGCCGAAACCGAAGAAATCGAAGTGGAGTTGAAACCGATTATACCGGTCAATACCAACAATATTATTAATCTGGACGAAACTGACGAGCTGGCCGACGCGGTCAACGAGGATGAGAAGCCGGAGGATGAGGCGCTGGAGGCTGAAGAGCCGGATACAGAGGATACTGATATTATCGAGCCTGAGCTGCCCGAATCATCCGAACTGCCCGAGGCCGTTCAAGAACGAATCAATCCCAACTTAATAATTCGCGACAAGGAAACCGAGTAACCATATCCCCCATGTTTACACCGTTCGAGAGACTCAAAAAGTCGCTCACCAAAACCAAGAATCAGCTCCTCGGAAAGATTTCCGAGGTAGTGAAGCGACGTAAAATAGACGAAAATTTGCTGGATGAGATCGAGGAAATTTTAATCGAGGCCGATGTGGGCGTAAAAGCCACAATGCGCCTGATAGAAAGCGTCAAGGAAAAGGCTCGGGAGCGAAAACTTACCGAGGGCGAAGAAGTCATGACGCTTTTAAAAGAAGAGATAACGGCGATTCTGGTTCCGGAGAAAAACGGCTCCCCGGCCACAACGGCGGCCAAACCGGTCATCTGGATGATTGTCGGTGTAAACGGCGTGGGTAAGACCACGACCATAGGCAAGCTGGCGACCCATTTCGCGGCCAAAGGGGAGAAAGTCATAATCGGCGCCTGCGACACCTTCCGGGCCGCCGCCGTGGAACAGGTAGCCATCTGGGCTGAACGCAGCGGTGTGGATATCATCATTTCCCAGATGGGCGCCGACCCAGCCGCGGTGGCGTTCGACGCCGCCAGCGCCGCCCGAGCCCGAGGCGCCGACCTTCTGCTTCTGGACACCGCCGGAAGGCTGCACACCAAAACCAATCTGATGGAAGAGCTCAAAAAAATCAAACGGGTGGTGCTCAAGGCCGCTCCCGATGCGACGATTTACAGCAAGCTGATTATCGACGGCACTACCGGTCAGAACGCCCTGTCCCAGGTTAAAATCTTTACCGACGCGGTCGGCTGCGATGGCATCATCATCACCAAGCTCGACGGTACCGCCAAGGGGGGTGTCATTATCGCCATCGCTGAAGAACTGGGTGTGCCGGTCGATTTTATCGGACTGGGCGAACAGGTGGACGACCTGCAACGGTTCGACCCGAAGGAGTTTGCCGAAGCTCTGTTTGCCAATGATAAATCTTGAGATAAATTCGCGCGTACGCGAGGAATTGATTGATATTACCGCGCTGGTCAGCCAGGCTGTACTTGACAGCGGTGTCAAAACCGGTTTGGTTCATTGTTTCATTCCTCACACCACCGCCGGAATCACCATCAACGAAAACGCCGACCCGGATGTCCGGCGGGATTTGCTCTATAAGCTCAAAAAGGAGATTCCGCAGGAGGACGGCTATCATCACGGCGAGGGCAATTCCGACGCCCACCTGAAAGCCTCCCTTTTCGGCTCCTCGGTACAGGTCATGGTCGAAAACAACCGCCTGGTGCTGGGTACCTGGCAGGCGATATATTTCTGCGAGTTTGACGGTCCTCGCCGGCGGCGCCTCTTAGTCAGGGTCTACCCCGTTGATTAAGATAAGAGTCATATCGCCCGGCAAGGACAAGGACCGCTGGTTGACCGAAGGCATCGAGCATTATCTCAAGCTGCTCTCCCGCTATGCATCCGTGGAATTCGTATATCTCCCCTCTCCCCGTTTACCGGCCAGCTCTCCTCCGGAAGAAATCATGAAAAAAGAAGCGGCTCATTTCGAGAAAGAGCTCAAGGGAGGACTGGTGGTGGCCCTGAGTGAGCGCGGGGAAAAATTCAATTCCGTCGCTTTCTCAAAATTCCTGGAAAAAATCCAGGTCGAAAGCCGCGGCCCGATATCGTTTCTCATTGGCGGCGCGTTCGGATTGCATCCGGGCCTGCTTGACCGGGCCGACCATATCGTCTCGCTCTCCGACCTTACTTTTTCCCACCAGCTCGTCCGGTTGATTTTAGCCGAACAGATGTATCGTGGTTTCTCCATCCTTCACGGCACTGCCTATCACAAATAAAAAAGCGTCCCAGAAACCTGGAACGCTTTTGGAGGAGGAAAGACATGAGGGGGATTTTTATTTCAATAGAATCATCTTCTTGGTTTCACAGAAGTCGTTGGTCTCGAGACGGTAGAAGTACACGCCGGAAGCCGCTTTGTTGTTGCCGCCGTTGGTGCCGTCCCAGAGGACTTCGTAACTGCCAGCCTCGTTCGATCCGGTATATTCACGTACCACCTTGCCGGTGACATTGTAAATCGTCAGAGTCCAGGAAGCGGCGGTCGGGAGCGAGAACTCAATCCGGGTGGACGGGTTGAACGGATTCGGGTAGTTCTGTTGCAACTTGAAGCCCTCGGGAATCAGGCTGCCCTGATTGACGGCGTTATAAGGCTGACCATGGTAATCGACAACCTCGGTCTTGACCATGTTAATCTCACCGTCGCCGCCGACGGGAATTTCCACGATACGGTTGATGCCGGACGGAATCATAGCGGTGCCGATATTGTACACCAGCATCCGCAACTGCCCGTCATCGATACGGTACATAATATCCATGCCCGAGGCGTTATCGACCAGGCGCGGTTCACCTAACTCGACCTCATCACCGATTTCATACACGAAATAGGCCGCCCCGACCGTGCTTACGGCGTCAAGCGTAATATCCACCAGACCGTCGTGGTTTCCGGTAACGACGATCAGGTCCTGATTATACGGATTGATTTTCGGATACGGATTCTCGTCGCCGATAATCACCCGGATAAGATAAACCAGGTCGGCTACGGTAAGGGTCATACCGTCGGCGTTGACGTCGGTAGCCGCTATCTGACCGTCGAGGTTGATATCGAATACGGATAGACCGTAGATGAAATAATTGGTAAACAACACGCCATCGGCGATTTCACAAGGTATCGAGTTCAGGTTGACATCGCCGCGATCGTCGATGGAATCCGGATGGATAATACAGATAGCGCCGTTATAGAAATCGATACATCGGAGCGGCAGTTCTTTGCTGTCGTTCTGGAGACAGGAGTCGGGGGCACCGACTCCCATGGGTCTTGAGGCATCGGGATCGGTTTCCTCGTCCCAGATCAGAATACCCTCGGAGTTGTAAATCCGGTTATCCATGTACAGAATCGCGCCGCTGACGTCGGAGAAGGTGTTGTCGCCGCAGTCGTACCAGTAGAAACTGATGGGAACATAGTTATTGCCCAGGTTCTGGTCGTTGGCGACCTGGAACTGGATGGTAGCCAGGATGCCGTCGGGATTGAGCGATGATGACGGCGGATGGTTGGGACCATCGTTGATATCGGCGATACCGACCAGCCTGATTTCACCGGTGTTATGTTCGTTCAAATTGTAGGTGAAATATTCCCATTCTTCGATTACGGACCCGTTTTTGGAGGCGGCCACGAAACTGATCGCCGAGGCGTCGTATCTCAAATAGAGGTCGAACCCGGCGATGGCGTCGTTGGTCTCCACCATGATATCGACGTCTTTCTTCAGACCGACCGGAGTGCAGTCGCCGCTTTCCATCCAGACGGTCAGGCAGACATCGCAATCCTCTTTGAGGATGAAATTGACATAGAAAGTATCGTTGACCGTGTAGCAGTCGTCCTCGGCTTCGAAACAGAACTCATAGGTTTTGATTTCATCCGGGTAGAAGCAGATCCGACCGCTGTCGGCGGTGATATTTTCAAAAGCGTCATCGGGACCACAAACCTGCCGGATAACGACACCGGACTCGACGTCAGTCGCAAAAATACCATCGATACAAACCCGGTCGGTATCGTCGGGACAACGTTCGAAAGTCATAGTTTCGGGCAGGTGAATCACCGGTGGAACATTTTCAGTAATATTGAGTGTCGTATAAGCCGTATCGCTGCCGCAGACATTGACGCCGATGATCGTCAGAACCCAGCTGCCGCCGCCGTCGAAGACGCCGCAGACTTTACCGGCCGCGTAATAAACCGACGGGTCACTCTGGCCATCAAGCAGTACGGTAACATCGACCCCGGTACCGGCCACGACAACATCAAAACAGAAAGTTTGCTGTTCCGCGAAACAGAGCAGAGTGTCGATTTCGTCCGGCGCGGTAATCTGAGGCGGTTCGAACCGCTCGACATAGAGGGGGAAACTGCAGCTGGTGTCGTAACACCGGGCATCCACGGAAATCGTCACGTGATAGGTGCCGGCGGTATCGACATAGACACCGACCCGATGGTTGACGGAGTCATAACGTCCGTTGGGCAGAATCGTGATAGCCGCGTTGGCCGGCGTAATATTGAGCGGGAAATATACCGAATCCGGCTCGCAGCTGGAGAAGAACAACTCATCGGGGCACCATTCGATCCTCGCTGAATCACCGAGATTATAGGTAACCCTCAGCATGTCGCTGTGGCTGGTCTGGCAGGAATCATAAGCCGTTACGCTTATATCATAAACCCCGAAACCACTATAATCGGCGGGGTTGAAACAGACTTTGTTGTTTGTGAAAACACCGTGAGAGGTTTCGATTCTTTCGATATTACCGTCAATATCAGTAACCGTGAACGGCACGCAGACCTCAAATAGTTCGCACTCGGTCAGGACGGTATCGGGACCGGCCACGACCACCGGCGGGGTGTTGAAATCGGCCGTAACGTTGAAACTGCAGGAAACCTCGCCGCAATAACCTTTTGCCGTCAGCGTTATCTCGCGGCTTCCCTCCTGCCGGATCGGGACATAAACCTGGCTGCCGATAATATAAGCCGGAACCATGGCGGTGTCGGTCACGATCACCTCGGTTACGCTTGAGGATATCACAATATCCTCGATCACCGTTAGCGTGTCGCAGACAAACAGGTTGACATCATTCGGACAGATAATTGCCAGAGGTTCGAGAATCTCGACCGCAACCGTGAACGTGCAGGAATCGGTGTTGCACTGGGTCTCGGCCGCCAGAGTCAAAGTATAAAGACCGCTGGAATCGGCCAGGAAACAGAACCGGCCGTCTTCATAAGAGGTTATACCCGCAGGATAGGTTCTGATGGAATCGGTTTCACCCAGCGAAATCAGGTTACCCTCGATCGCGATGGGGATACAGACCGTCCCCGCCTGGCACAGCACGGTGTCGATCGGTTCCGGACAATCAATCGAGACATAGTCACCCTCGATAACCGATATCAGGATGGAATCCTCGGTCTCAATATCGCAGGTATCAATTGCCCGGACATTAACCCAATGGTCACCGAAACTGCCGGGGGTGAAACAGATCGTGCCTTTATCGGCGTCGTAACGCCCGTTGGGTGAAATTACGATATTTCCGAGATTACCGTCTTCATCGCCGACAGTAGCTTCGAAACAAACTTCGGTTAGCTCACAGAGTTTGAAGGTATCCGGAATAACCGAAAGGTCGACAAACGGGGGCCGGTTTTCGATAACGGTAACTTTAATTTCATCAAAATCGGACGCGCCGCATTCATCATAAGCGGTAACGCGAATGACGTATTCACCCGAGGTTTCGGGGGTGAAACAGGCAGTCTGGTAATAAGCGTTGTAACTGGCGCCGGTAACCGCGACACTGTCGACATTGCCGTCGATGTCGTTGATAGCGACCGGCAGGCAGATTTGAGCCAGTTCGCACTGGAGGATGGTCGTATCGGCGGGCAGTCGGACCATCGGTGCGGTGTTGGTCTGAACATAGACAGTAAACTCGCAGGTATAGGTGGCGCAGGTGGTGGTCACCTCAACCCTGATAGTATTATCCAGACAGCAGTCGGAATAGAAACAGACGGAATCGGTGACAGGGTCATAGGTAACGTTGGTGCCGAACACCTTGACACTGGCGCCGTCCGGAATTCCGTCGATATGGAAACAGAGATTCTGCGGTTCGCAGAGGAATACGGTGGTATCGTTGGGACAGGTAATCTTGACGGACTGTTCGGTCAGCACTCTGACGACAGCCGTATCTACCGCCTGCAGACCGCATTCATCGGTAACTTTCAGTTCGATGTAGTAATTGCCGCTGTCGTACGGAACGAAACAAATCTCACCGTTGCTGTATTTGCCGCGGTTAACCGTAACCGTGCTGATATTGTCGTTCGGGTCAGAGAAACTGGCCGGGAGACAGATGTAAGTAGGAGCGCACAGGAAGACGGTGGTGTCGGCCAAAGGCTCGATCACCGGGGCCTGGTTGCCCTCGACCGTGACATAAACCGTATCGGCGCCCACCGCCTCGCAGGCATCGATAGCTTCGACAATAACCTGATAGACGCCGGCCGTGTCGGCCGTGAAACAAATCTGGTCGTTGTTCTTGATATATCCGGCGGTAACAGCGTAAACACCGGTAAGATTACCGTCGCTGTCCGCGGTCGTAAAGGGTATGCAAATTTCCGTCGGTTCACAAATCATCTGGCTGAAATCGTCGCCGAGATCAACCGTCGGCGGGGTGTTCAGATTGACCGTGATAACGATTTCATCGCCGGCGGAATTGCCGCAGTCGTCGTAAGCCGTCAGATTGATGATATAGACGCCAGCAGTATCGAAAAGGGCGCAAAGCTCGCCTTTTTGAGCGTCATAAACGCCGTAGTTCGCGACATAATTAATGATATTGAAATCACCGGGCGTGACCGTCACCGGGATACAAAGGTTCGCGGGTTCACAGAGCGTCCAGATATCGTCCTGACCGAAAGCCACCGCCGGATCCTGACCGCCGTCGATAACGGCCGTGATATAACAGGTGTCGGCGCGAAGTTCGTTCTCGAACATGTTGGAGGCAATCACCTCGATAACATATTCACCCGGCTCGGTAACCTCAAAACAGGCCGAACCGTTTTCGAAATAACCGGGGTTGGAGACCACTGTCAGGTCGGTGCCGGAATATTCGACCGGGACACAAATCGTCTGGGGTTCCAGCAGGCACAGCACCGCGGCGGTGTCGTGGCAAATCACCTGCGGCGGAATATATTCGTTGATGACAAAAGTCAAATTACAGGTGTCGGCGCCGCATAGAGCCTCGGCCGTCACCATGACGTTGTAGGTGCCGGGCTCGGCAATCACGACAGACAAAGTATCGTTGTTCCAAAAACCGCCATCGACCGATACTATGGCGTCGGCCGGCGTAATCGGCATCGAATAGCGAATAGTATCCGGGAAGGTCTCCATCCCGACATACATCGGAAGCTCCTGACAGTTTTCGATAACCGCCGTTTGACCCTCGCTGATCGAAACCGCTACGGTATCCTCTACCCTTACTCCGCAAGTATCCTGGGCGAAAATCACGATATGGTGCTCACCGTAGGTTTCCGGGTAGAAATAAACGATACTGTCATTAATCTGGCCGGGGTTGGCGCCGTAAAAATCTATATTATTGTCGGGATCAGAAAGGTGGAACTTCACCAAAACTTCCAGACCCTCGAGTGTACAAACCGTCAGGGTCGTGTCGGGCTGAACCGTCAGGACCGGCGGCTGGTTGATTTCGAGATTGACCGTAAATTCACAGGTATCGGTGTTGCATAACCCGGAGGCGATAACCATCACCGGGTACAGTCCGGGTTCATTTGTGGGAATATTAACCATCCCCTCACTATAGGAGATATCGTCCGGGACAAAAACCAGGTCGATATAATCGCCGGTAATCGTCAGCGGGACATTTACCGACCGGGGCTTAACGCACTCGGCGATATTGACTTCCTGGTCCGGACAGGCAATATGGACCGAATCGACTATCGACACCGGAATTGTGACTACACAGGTATCGTTATTGCAGCCCGCAAAACCGATAACCGTGAACTGATACAGGCCCGAAGTATCGGCGTTGAAACAGAGGTAACCCTCTTCATAATAAGCCTTACCCTCGGGAAGCACCGCCAACTGGTAATTGGCGCCGGTAATATTCATCTCGAGACAAATTTCCTGCGACCCGCAAATGGTGGTGTCGGGAAGCTGGCCGGGGCAGGTAATGGTGACATTATCGCCCTGCAGGACGTTCACCGTAAAGGTGGCGGTGTCAGACGTACCGCATTCGTCGGTGACAATCGCCTTAAAGGTATAGATATCGAAAGCGGCGGGTGTGAAACAGAAAAGTTCATCGACAATCTCGCCGTATCCTTCCACGACCACGCCGGTTATCATATTATCGTTATCCACAGCCTTGACCGGGATACAAATTTGCTCCAGGTCACAAAGTACCACGGTGGTATCTTTCACCTCAACTACCGGCGGTTCATTGACGTCGATCATAATGTAAAACTCACAGGAATCGACATTGCACTGACCGTAGGCTTTAGCAGTTACACGGTTAAGGGTGGCTCCGTCAATCGGAACATTCAAACCTTCGCCGGGAATATAAGTTGCAAATTCCGGGGTAAAAATCAGGCTGTCGTAATCACCGATCACTTCAAACGGGACCGTAATCGAGTAAGGTACGGCGCAATCAAAATTGTAAACGGTGTCTTCCGGGCATACCAGCGCGACCGACTCCAGCATCACCACCGGAATCGTGGCAACGCAGGAATCAACATTGCATTCGCCCTCGATCCGGATTGTTATTTCATAAGAGCCGGTCGTATCGGCAACAAAACAGACCTGACCATCGGCAAACCAGGCCGCGGCGGCCGGGCTGACGGTAACATTGTCATAAATCCCTTCAATGGCTACCTCAAGGCAGAGAGTATCGGTCTGGCAAAGATAGAACGGCGTCAGAACTTCGGGACAGGTAACGGACACCGTATGGCCCAATTCCACAGTCATGGTGACCACGGCCGAATCCTTGAGACCGCATTCGTCAATCGCGAATACGGTAAAGCTATATTCCCCTTCCCGATCGGGCAGAAAACAGACCGCGCCCGAATTGGCATTATAATAGTAAGGCGTATCCACCAGGATTGAGGTGAGATTGCCGTCGGGGTCGAAGGCGTTGACCGGAACACAAATCTGCTCGAAAGTACATTGTCTGATGACGGGATTTTCGAGGGTATAGTCTATCTGCGGCGGCCTATTGATTTCGACCGTAACTTTAATAGAGTCGCGGTCCCTAACCCCGCATTCGTCCGTCGCGATAATTGACAGAACATAGATACCCGGAGTATCGGGATAGAGACAGAGCGTTTCGTAATAATCATTATAAACGCCGCCGATAGCCTCGACGGAATCGACATTGCCGTCAATATCGCTGATACTGACCGGCAGGCAGATTTCCCCGGCCAGGCAGCCGAAGACGGTCGTGTCGGCGGGAAGCCGAACCATCGGAGCGGAATTGGTCTGGACATAAACAGTAAACTCAGCAACATAGGTCGAACAGACGGTTGTAACTTCCACCCGGATATTATTATCGAGACAGCAATCCGAATAGAAACAGACCGAATCGGTTTCCGGGTCATAAGTGACGTTGGTACCGAACACCCTTACTTCGGCGCCGTCCGGGATGCCGCCGATATAGAAACAGAGGTTCCGCGGTTCGCAGAGGAACACGGTCGTATCATCCGGATAGGAAAGCTGAACATCGTCGCTGACAATCGTCACGACCGCGGTGTCAACCGTAACGTGACCGCACTCGTCCGTAACCGTCAGGGTCAGCGTAAAATCACCCTTGTCGTAAGGGACAAAACACAGTTGACCGTTATTATAGGTCCCGCGGCTGGGGTTGATGGATACGATATCGCCGTCGGCGTCGGAAATCTCAACCGGCAGACAGACATAATCGGGAGCGCAGAGGAAGACGGTCGTATCGTTCATCGTCACCACCGGCGGCTGGTCTCTGAGGATAACACTGACATTAATCGTGTCGGCCGCGACGATATTGCAGTAATCCTCGAGATAAACCGTGAGCTGATATTCACCCGAACTATCGGGAGTGAAACAGACATCTCCGGTTTCATCATTATAATAGCCGTTTTGGCTGATATATAGGTTTTTAATGTTGTCGTCGTAAATATCGGCCTTGAAACAAAGCTCGGTCAGTTCGCAGAGCGTTACGGCGGTGTCACCGTTGAGGAATTCCGCCGTCGGTATCTCGTTCAACACCGCCATTATCAGGGCGGTGTCGGTATCTTCGGCGCCGCATTCGTCGCGGGCTATCAGAATAATCTCATAAATCCCGCTCGTATCGACATCGACACATATCCGGCTGGTTACCTTGTCGTAATAACCATAGTTGAGAATCATGGTGTCGAGATTGTAATCGTCGTCAGCGACATAAGCGCTGAAGCAGAACGTTTCCGGCGCGCACAGCGAGATGGTCTGGTCCGCAAGCGGAGTAATAACCGGCGGGCGGTTGCCGTTGATCAGAACCGGAACAATACAGGTATCGGTCGCGGCGCATTCATCGACAGCCTCGATAACCACGTCGAACTGATCCGATTCGCTGCCTATAACACAGACGGTGCGGCCGTCGATAGTGGCGTTTCCGGAAATAATATTATAAATCAGCGGCCCGAATTCCGGGTCGTTGGCGTTGACGTCAAAACAGAAGGTATCCACGGCGCAGGTATTGAATTCCTGCATCTCGGGACATACCGTGAAATACGGCGGACGATTGATCACCACGGTAACCAAAATCGAGTCGGCAATGCAGGGCGGCGTGGCTTTTTCCTCGATCGGGCACTCATCCGACAGACAATAGTAAAAAGTATAAACGGCGGAATCGACCGCATCGGGCATGAAACAGGTCCGGCCGGTAGTGTCAGTCATCTGCGTAAACTGGCCTACTTCGTCTACTTCGATGATGCTGACCGCACCGCCTTCGGGGTCCGAAGCCGCGACGTCAATACAAATTTCCTGGGGTTCACAGAGAAAAATAACGGTATCTTTTGTCAGCAGTTGCGGCGGCTGATTGAGCAACACATAATCGGTGATAACGGCGGTATCTCCTCCGCAGGCGTCATAAACCGCGACCTCGAAGTTGGTAACGCCGGTAACGACCGCCTGATAACTGATGACTCCGGTGTTTTCATCGATGGTGCCAGGACCGGAAAGCAGTTCAAACCGCAACGGGTTCTGGTCAGGATCGACGGCAGCTACGGGGAGTTCCCGCAAGGTGGCGCCGTAACAGAGTTCCGCGGCAAACTCCTGGTTCTCAATTATCGGCAAATGGTTAAACATCACCGTATAAATTACGGTGTCGACATCGATAGTACCCCGACGGTCCTGCACCTGCCAGACGAACGAATATTCACCCTCGGTTTCCGGATAGAAACAGACACCAACCGTAAAATTACTGTAGAAGGTATCGGGAGTGAATTCGACCGGTCCGCTTACCAGGCTCAGCACCAGAGTATCAGCGGTTTCATCGTCAGTCCCCACAACATCAAAGCAAATTGAATCCGGAGCGCACAGATAGAGCGCTGAATCGTCGGGTAATGTAATAACCGGGGGGCAATCCGGATCGGCCGCTTTGGCGGTCGGTTGAAATAAAAGGATAAAAAATAAAGATGCTATAAGGATACTAACAGTAGGCCTCAACCTTATCATCTTTCCTCCAAAAATAATCTGCGTATAAATCATTCCTTAAAAGCCACTATAAGCATAGGCTTTTAACCAAGCAGCTCTGACTAATTTGCTTCTATTACCTGGCTTTAAGCAGCTCCAAGGAAGTAAGAAAGTAGTAAAAAACAGTAGTAATATGCTATCTTTCCTTAGCACCTAAATATACTACCTACAACAAATTAGTCAAGAACTATTACATCAGAAGAATCTCCTGCAAGAACCGGGCCAATATTATAAGTAGTTATAAAACCTTAATTTACATATAGAAAACAACTGACGCTTTAGCCCGTTCTCAATAAATATGAAACATTTATGCAAAATTGTGACACGGTTTGCTAACCCTGTAATTTTTTTGCGAAAAAATGCTCAATTTCTTCGAGTTTTAGATGAAGAATATCTTAAAAAGATGTGAAAGAAAAGAGGAATTTTTCAAATTATCGCCATAAAAAACCGCCGGAAACACACTTTCTGCGATGACCGACGGTTCATTTTTTTAAGGAATTTATTAGTTCTTGTCGTTACCAAGAATAACCGGCAGACTACCGGCGTCGTTGCCGACAATTATCACCTTGGTATTGGGCGACTCGGCGATTTTAAGGGTAGCCTCGATTCCCTTCCATTTAAGCAGTGACGATGTAATCCCGGCACTGACAATCTGCTGGAAATCGGCGATGCCCTTGGCCTCGATACGTTTTCGTTCGGCTTCGAGCTTCTCCTTCTCAATCGTAAACTGCATTTTCTGAGCTTCCTGCTCAGCGGTCAGTTTGAAGTTGATGGCCTCGGATATTTTGGTGGGAATAGTAACATCACGAATCAGGACATTTTCGATATTGATAAACTTCCGGGTCATCTGAGTTGTCAGAGTATCGACTATCTCTCTGGTCATTTCCTGCCTTTTGGTGGAATAGATTTCTTCGGGGGTATAACGGCCGGCGATCCCGCGGGCGATACCCCGGATAGTAGGTGCCACCAGAACATCGTAATAAGCCTGCCCGACCGTGACCTGCAGGGAATCGAGCTTCAGCGGATCGGGTCGAAAAAGTACCGAGACCTCGATTTGAATCGTAGCCCCATCCGACGACAGTACGTTGAGTGTTTCCTTTCTTTCCTGGGTCTGGATTTTATAGACGAAAATATTGTTCCAGGGCAGGTGCCAGTTAAAACCCTCCTGATAGATTTTACCGAACTCGGTGCCGTCGCCGAACTTGCTGAAGAAAACGCCACGATGGCCTGAGGATATCTGGGTCCCGCACCCAACCACGACGAGAGCGAAGACGCTCAGGATTAAAAGCGGCAACAGGCGAATTGATTTTGAAGACATGATACCTCCTTATTTCTTATGATTAAAATTTACAGCTTCCGATGCTTCAGGTAGTTATTTGCAATTACCCTTAAGGTACAAAAATATTTAAAAATATAAAAGGATTAAACAAAAAAATACTGCCGAGCGGGGTCGGACGAAAACATTATCAGCGCAATTCCGCTCAATCAACCTTATAGGGAACAACCCAGTTGCCCAGGAAAAAGAACTCGTCGGATTTGAAAGATTGCATATAAATCAGGTTCCAGGTACGGCGGTTCATAGTCGGTGTTTTGACGGTATCGATTTCCCGATACTGGCCCTCGGAATTCGTCCCGATAAAAGTCATGGGGCGGGTCATGAAACCGTCGTCCTCGGCCGCCGAGATGAATTGCAACCGGCGCGTCGGGGTCACGGCATCGTTGGTCTGGGTAGTCACGATAAGATTGCTGCCCTCGGTAATGGGTGTAAAATTCGACAGGCGTTTAAAATAAATCCTGGAGCTGTTGAAACGGACAACCGAGGTGTCGGGATAAAAAACCAGTCCAACCGAATATGAATTGGCGTGCGAATCGGTAAAGGTTACGTTTACCGGCATGTAGTTACCGTCAAGACCGTTAAAACCCCACAGCAGCCAGCCCAGATAGGGTTGCGAGTCATCGCCCAGCTTCACGAAAAAGCCGAGCCGTTTCAGACGCCGGTCAGAGATGATTTCCTGGATGGTATCGCCATTGTAAAAACGCAGGGTTTGAACGGTGAATTTATCCATTATCTCCACGTAGGCTTCCCGCAAAAAACCCAGGTTGCCGTAGTCGGACAGGATATATTCGCCGTCGGCATCTTTCCCGTCGCCGTTCGCTCCCGGAAACACGACCTCGAATTGCAGGCGGGTAACCGCGATGACCGAATCCCGGTAAGTGGCGCTGTCGTCGAATGGCATAGTGTAAATATCGGTGGTAATCATGCTGTCGGTGCGAAACAGCTCCCTGGCTACGACATCCTCGACTACATATCGGGCGATTTCGTCCTCGTCGACCACAAAAGGGACGTCCTTTTCCTCGCATCCGGTCAACAGACCAAGCATTAAAAAGACCGGAACCAAAAAAGCAAGTATTTTCATAAAGTTCTCTCTTATCTGTTGTACGCTCAAAGGACGGCTGATTTACTTCTTTCGTTTATTTTTTTTCATCTCGGCTTTGAGCTGGTTGATTTCATCGCGAATCTGGATAGCCGTTTCGAACTCAAGATTGTCGGCCGCTTTTTTCATGGCCGTCAGCATAAACGCGAGCTGGTCCTCGCTCGACATCATCTTGAAATGATCCGGTTTTTCGAAAGTCGTTTCCTCGACAGTTTTGCTGTCGGCGAACTGGGTCGAGCGCAGGATTTCCTCGCGCGTTTTGTATATTGTCTCCGGGTCGATATGGTGTTCAATGTTGTATCTGGTCTGTTTTTCCCGACGGCGGTCGGTTTCGTCGAGAGCATGACGCATCGAATCGGTAATTTTGTCGGCGTAAAATATCACTTCACCGTTCTTGTTGCGGGCTGCGCGGCCGGCGGTTTGTATCAGGGAACGACCCGAACGCAAAAAACCCTCTTTATCGGCGTCGAGAATAGCCACCAGCGAAACCTCGGGCAAATCCAGCCCCTCTCGCAGCAGGTTAACCCCGACCAGAACATCAAATTCATGCAAACGCAAATCCCGGATAATTTCGGTCCGGTCGATCGCGTCGATTTCGCTGTGCAGATAACGCACCCGGACACCGGCCCGGTCGAGATAATCCGTCAAATCCTCACTCATGCGTTTGGTCAGGGTGGTTACCAGCACCCGTTCGCCGCGAGCTTTTCGGATTTTGACCTGTTCCAGAAGGTCGTCAACCTGGGTGGCAAGAGGCTTGACCGTAATGAACGGGTCCAGAAGCCCGGTCGGGCGAATCACCTGCTCCACCACCACCCCCTCGGATCTCTCCAGTTCGTAATCAGCCGGAGTGGCTGAGACATAAATAACCCGGTTGGTCAAACGCTCGAATTCCTCGAAAAAGAGCGGGCGGTTGTCAAGCGCCGACGGCAGCCGGAAACCATGCTCGACAAGGACATCCTTGCGACTGCGGTCCCCGGCATACATCCCCCTTATCTGTGGTATTGTCTGGTGTGATTCGTCAATAATCGTTAAAAAATCATCCGGAAAGAAATCGATTAAGGTATGCGGCCGCTCCCCCTTTTCCCGGCCGGTAAGAAAGCGCGAATAGTTTTCGATACCGCTGCAATAACCAATTTCCTTGAGCATCTCCAGGTCATATTTAGTTCTTGAGTCCAACCGCTGAGCCTCGAGCAGCAGGTGAGCGCCGCGAAAATAATCGAGCCGCTCCCTGAGTTCCTCCTCGATAGCAGCGATGGCTTTTTCGAGCTGGGGTTTCGAGGTTACGAAATGCTTGGCCGGATAGATGGCGGCTCGCTGCAGTTCGTTGAGGATTTCCCCGGTGAGAGGGTCGATTTCCGAGATGCGGTCAATTTCATCGCCGAAGAACTCGATTCGCAGGGCGGTCTCACGGTAAGCCGGAATCAGCTCGATAGTATCTCCCCGCACCCGGAAATTGCCGCGACTGAAATCGATATCGTTGCGGTTATAATGAATATCAATCAGTTTGCGGATGGCCTCGTCGCGGTCGATTTCCGACCCGACTTCGAAAATCTGCAACTGACGTTTATATTCCTCGGGCGAGCCGAGACCGTAAATGCAGGAAACCGAGGCCACGATAATCACGTCCTGCCGTTCCAAAAGCGAGGCGGTGGCTCGCAATCGGAGACGGTCGATATCCTCGTTCATCGAGGTATCTTTTTCGATATAGGTATCCGTGGTCGGTAAATAAGCCTCGGGCTGATAATAATCGTAATAGCTGATGAAAAACTCGACGGCGTTTTTCGGGAAAAAGGCGCGCAGTTCCCCGTAAAGCTGGGCGGCCAGGGTTTTGTTGTGGGAAATGACCAGAACCGGTCGGTTATAGCGGGCGATAACGTTGGCGATAGTAAAGGTTTTCCCGGAACCCGTCACCCCCAGCAAGGTTTGGTGCCTGCGGTTGGAGCACAGCCCCGCCAAAAGCTCCTCAATTGCCTGTGGCTGATCCCCCCGGGGGGGGAACGAAGCCTGCAGTTGGAAGCCTGTTTCCGTATCAGAATGATGTTTGTTCACGTCCGGGTTCATAATCGTTAAAATTGTAACAATATAATAAATGATACGGTTTCTT
>JBMOKZ010000421.1:29232-34877 GCA_049324195.1 Candidatus Zixiibacteriota bacterium
TCAATCAAAATCACATTATTATACAACAACTTCAGTATAAACAAATGGAACCAAATAAAACTTCGGTAGTTTAAAAGTTGACTCGGCCCAAAAGAGAATTACTTTTGTATAAGATTTGCCTTGACTTGGCGGTTAAATTAGTTACTTTTTTGGACTTAGCATAAAACGGTTAAATTTGTTCTTTTACAATCTGGAGGTTGATAAATGTACGCAGTTTTCCAAGTTGGCGGATTCCAGTTTTCCGGCGAAGAAGGCGCTTTACTGAAAATTCCCCGCCGCAACGAAAAAACCGGTGATAAGGTAGATATTCCCGAAGTTCTGCTGGTTAAAAACAACGACAAGGTTCTGATTGGGACGCCTTTTGTCGAGGGCGCACGCATCGAGGCCGAAGTCATGGGCGCCGGCAAGAACGACAAGGTTTTAATCTATAAGTACAAACGACGCACGAAATATCGTCGTACTCAGGGCCATCGACAGGATTTCACAAAAATTAAGATCAATAAAATCATCACGCCCGGAGACTGATGTCGTTGCGTTCGATGCTTAAGAATATCGCCCTGATATTTCTAATAGCTGTCGCTATTATAACCGGACAAACCGAACCCGCCCAGGCCCAGGGAGCCAATTATAATGTGGTTGAACTCGAAATCGAGGGCAACCACATCGCCACCAGGTCGCTGATAATGGGCGTATCCTCGCTTGATCTGGGCTCCCCCCTGACCCCGGCCAATATCCAGGAAACAATTCACCGGCTCTACGGGCTGGGGATTTTTTCCGATGTCAAAATCGAGGCCGAGGAAGTTCTGGGCGGACTAAAGGTTGTTATCACCGTTAAGGAACTTCCCAAACTCATCAGCCTTGAGTTCAGCGGTAACAAAGAAATAAAAAGCAAGGACCTGCAGGAAAAACTGTCACTCGGAGTTGGCGGTTATATTTCCCCCTACCTGATTCATGAGAAAAAACAGGATATTCTTAATGCATATTCCGAAAAGGGTTATTTTCAGGCAAAAGTAACCCACCAACTGGAATACAATACCGATTCCACCGAAGCCGGCCTGAAATATATCATCACGGAGAATTCCAAGGTCAAGGTCGAGAAAGTTTTCATGACCGGCAACGTCCGGGTCGAGGCCAACGACCTGATCAAGAAAATGCGTAACCGCAAGCGCGGTTTCTTGAAAAGCTCCGATTTCGCCAAAGAAAAATATGATGAAGACCTCACGAAAATCATCGAGGAATACCACAAAAAGGGCTTCATCGACGCCTATCTCATCAGCGATTCAATCGTAATTGATTCCGTCTCCAACCGAATGCGGATTTATCTCGATGTTTATGAGGGTCCGCTTTATTATTTCGGAAAGGTAACCTTCAAGGACAACGAGAAAATCGAGGAAAAGTACCTGCACAAGGCACTCAAGTTCAAGGAAGGCGAGATTTTCAATTCAGATAAATACGACGAATCCCTGTTTGAGCTGTACACCTCCTATCAGGAAATCGGCTACCTGCATACCCGCATCCTCGACGAGAAAGTCACCCGGTCGGATTCCGTTATCGATATCAATTATCAGTTTACCGAGGGTCTCCCCTCGCATATCAACCTGGTCAAAATCGTGGGCAATTATAAGACCAAGGATAAGGTTATCCGACGTGAGATATCGGCCCTGCCGGGTCAGGTTTTCAGCCGCGCCCGTCTGATACGTTCGGTACGCGACGTCATGGCTCTCAATTTCTTCAACAATGTCAATCCGGTCCCGGTCGATTTACCCAGCGGCGATGTCGATATCGAATTCCAGATTGAGGAAAAACAGACAGCCCAGGTTTCCGCCGGCGCCGGTTACAACAGCACTGACAAACTGGTCGGCTCGTTCGGGATGGGGATTCCCAATTTCCGGGGGATGGGCCAAAGCCTGAGTTTCAACATGGAGTTCGGCTCCAGCCGAAATTCCTATTCCATCTCCTATACCGAACCCTGGCTGTTCGGACGGCCCACCACGCTCGGCGGCAACATCTACACTCTCAACCGGGTCTGGTACAGCGACTACACCGAGCAGAGCCAGGGCGGCTCGGTCCGGCTGGGCCGGCGCCTGCGCTGGCCGGACAATTATTTCCGGGTTTACACCTCTTACCGTCTGGAACGGAATAGGTATCATGATTACGATGAAGATTACGAGGACGAGAACTCTTACAAAACGACTTCTTATTTCGATTACAACGGCGACGGTTATTACGATACTGACGACGGCGATTATATCATATCGCAAAATATATACGGTCCTTACCCTGGCACCATATTCGAATACCAGCAGCAATGGCACACGGCTTCGAGACTATCTTTTACGATTGTCCGGGATTCCCGCAACCTGCCGCAGTTCGCGACCTCGGGCTCAACCCTATCCTATACTTTTTCGAACACTGGCGGCATTTTAGGCGGTTACTGGCATTACCAGAAACATCAGATTGAACTGGCTCATTTCTTCCCGCTCTTCTGGGGTATTGCCCTGGCCGCCAAAGTTGAGTTCGGGGCTGTGACCTCGCCCTCGGGTGATGACCATATCTCGGTCTCCGACCGGTTTGTGCCCGGCGGCACCAATTACGACGGTATCGTCCGCGGCTATGACGACGGCATTCTGACGCCCGACTCGGTTATCAATCAGTCTGATACGGTTATTCGGATTACGGAAATGCTCGATGACAGCACTATAATCAGCGCTGACACCTCTTACAGTAGCTACACCACCCGCGTCCGGGGCAAGTACATGCTGGTAAGCAATTTTGAAATCCAGATTCCGATTATTCAAAATCAGCTCTATTCCCTGCTCTTTTTCGACGCCGGTAATTCCTGGTTAGACTGGAATGACATCAAACCCATAACCGGGCTTTACAAGGGCGCGGGATTCGGGTTCCGCATCCAGGTCCCCGGTATGGGCACGATGGGCTTCGATTTCGGCTACCCGCTCGATTATTACCGGAACGAAGGTAAGAGCTGGCACGTCCATTTCCAGATAGGTACGACTTTTTAGAAAATAAAATCTTTTAACGGAGATAAAAGCATATGAAAAACAGTCACAGATTTATCCTTCTCTCATTTCTGGCCATCCTGTTGCTGATAGTCGGCGCTTCGACCGTTCAGGCTCAAACGGCCAAAATAGGTTTTGTCAACGATGAAGAAATAAAAAACAATTACAAAGCCTGGCAGCGGGCGCAGGAAGAATGGGAAGTTGAACGGAAAGCCTGGGACGAGGAAGCCTCTAATCGTCAGACAGAACTCGATGAACTCATAGACGAGTACGAAAAACAGAAACTGATTCTTTCGGACGAAAAGAAAAAAGAAAAGGAAGCCGCGATCCGAGCCAAACAGGAAGCCCTGGATATATACACCCGGCAGATTTACGGCCCCGGCGGCACCGCTGAGAAAAAGCAGGAAACCCTGGTCGGACCTCTTCTCGAAAATGTCAACAAGGCGATCGAAACCGTGGCCCTGGAAAACGGCTATGATGTCATCTTTACCCTGCAAAGCGGCCTGGGTTACATTAACCCCGCTTTCGAGGTGACGGATAAGGTTCTCGAAGCCCTTGAAAACCTCGAATAAAAAATTCACCCTTTCGGAACTGGCGGGTACGCTCAGTGCCCGCCTCGAAGGTGACGGTCGAACGGAAATTACCGGCGTGGCTCCGATCGAAAAAGCCCGGGTGGGGGATATCAGCTTTGTCGCCAACAAAAAATACCTGAAATATATCGATACCACCGAGGCTTCGGCGCTGGTTCTGCGCCCTGACACCGCCTGTCACCGCTGCCCCGCCCTTTATCACGAGGACCCCTACCTGACTTTCGCCCGGATAATCGACCTGTTTTTCCCAATCCTGCCCCTTATGGAGCCGGGAATCGACCGCACGGCCGTAATTGGTCCGGATACCGAAATCGCTCCCACAACCGCGATCGGTCCGCTGTGCCATATTTCCCGCGGCGCCCGGCTGGGTTCCGACACCCAGCTTTTATCGTCGGTGTATATCGGCGAGAACGTCATAGTCGGAGATAACTGTCTGTTTTATCCCGGCGTAAAAATAATGGCCGACTGCAAAATCGGCGATAATGTGATTCTCCATCCGGGAGTGGTCATCGGCTCCGACGGTTTCGGTTATGCCTGGTCCGGCACCGAGCATAAAAAAATCCAGCAGATCGGCTGGGTGGAAATCGACGATGAGGTTGAAATCGGCGCCAACACGACCGTTGACCGCGGCGCCCTGGGTCCGACCCGCATCGGCCGGGGCACTAAGATTGACAACCTGGTACAGATAGCGCACAACGTCGAAATCGGCGCCTATAGTATTATCGTATCACAGGTAGGTATATCCGGCTCGACCAAAATCGGCAACGGTGTCATAATCGCCGGCCAGGCGGGGTTGATCGGTCATTTGGAAATCGGGGATAAAGCGATAATCGGCGCACAGGCCGGGGTATCGAAATCAATCCCGGCGGGGAAAGCCGTACTCGGCTCCCCCGCGCGTGATATCATGGAAGAAAAACGAATAAATACCATCCAGAAAAGACTGCCTGAACTACTGAAGAGAATCAAACAACTCGAAGATAAACTCGGCGATTGACATCAGGTGCGGAACCGCTCCTCGATATCGGCAATTTTATCCCAGTTTTTTTCCATTTCCCTGACATAAACCAGTATGGTTTCACAATCGTGATTTTCCGCCCACATCCGAATTTCGCACAACAAGCCCCACTGCTGTCGATTGATAATCTTCAGGTCGGTGATATTGCTGCTGAGACCGGTAATGGCGTTATTGAGCGCCTGGGTCATTTCTCGTACCTGACCCTCCCCGTTTAGCTTCAACGTATATGAAAGGTCGCCGTCCCGAAGGTCTTTCACCCGTTGCATGATTTTCTCGGCCGGCTCCGCCATCCGGGCTGAGGGCAGGATATACATGATACCAATCGCCGTAATTGCCGCCACCACGGCAGATATCATATAAGGCATCAACGTGATGGCGGCCAGTCCGAACTGATTGTAGAAACCGCTCCACTGGTCCGGACTAAAAACGCTGTTGAACCAGACAATGATGACGCCGGAGATAAAAATGGCCGAGGCACCCATGAAGCCGGCCACGTTGTAAATCCGACGTTTAAAAGGAGTTTTTTCCATTACCTCGCTGTCAGTCATGCCTTCACCCCACTATTTAATTTTATGCTAAATCTTTAACCGGAAATAACATATACAATTTTTATGCCCCATCAACGAAAGAGTTAACTTACGGCTGCATGTCCTTAATTTTCTTCATGTTACACGACTTTGAACATAATGCCGGAACGTCAATAACTGACTGAAGTCTTCTGGTATTTGTATAAAAAATTATCTGCCGCTGAAATTCTGAACAAAAAAAGCCCGCTTAAAAGCGGGCTTCAGTAATACTCGAAATCTTTTAAAACGGCAGATCTTCGTCCCCACCGCCACCGGCATCCGGCGTGGGCGGTTCGGCTCCAGCAGGGATTGGCGCCGCTTCGCCGTTGGGCACATCGACCCGGGAACCGATAAAGCGGAAATTTTCCACGACTACTTCGGAGATATAACGTTTGTTGCCGTCCTTATCGTCGTAGCTTCGATTGTCAATCCGGCCTTCAATATAAATCTCGCGTCC